>NZ_JBEZEZ010000050.1:0-43611 GCF_040649155.1 Streptosporangium sp. NPDC049046
AAACTACGCTGTTGCCCCCTTCGCGCAGGTCAGCTCATCAAAGCCATCTTCGCTCTCCAAGCCCGCGAATCAGGATGAAATACGTTCAGTGATCCGTACGACATCGACGGACCTGGCACCTACGAACACATCGACGGCCCCTGGTACATCTGGGAGGTCAGCGACTGGTAGGTAGGTGGCCCGTCCGTCTCGTGCACCAAGGGTTCATCAGGGCCGGAGCAGCTCGGCGAGGTGATCCGTTCGCCTTACGGGAGTCACCTTGGGAGCTATCCAGGCGGGCGATCATGGACTGGACTGAACAGCCCCGAACGGCCGGAGCCCTGACGATCAGCAGAACGAACGGCTTTGAACGTTCCTGGAGATTGTTCGAGGATCTACGGATTAGAAAGTGAGGCCGCACCCTCGATCCAGGAGCGCAGCCGATGGAGGATCTCGCGCAGGTGGGCGTCATCGGCGAGGCCGGGAGGTGCCCATACTTCCGTCCTGAGTTCGCTCTCGGCGTCGAGTTCGCCCCACAGTTCTTCGAACGAGTCCCTGATGCTCAACTCGCGCGGATCGGCGGCTTCGAACAGGCCGCGAAGGTCCTCGGCCAGCTTGGGTAAGGAGATTCCATCCGAGTCGTACAGGTCAAGTCGCGCAGCCATTTGGCCAATGAGAGCGCGTTTGTAGTCCTCCACGGCATCACCTTCTCGATTTATGCCGACGGCCGACAGTTGGTACCGTCCCGAGGATGCTCAAGCTGCGGTGGAGAGGACGTCCTGGGGGGACGTCCCCACAGGGCGAGAGCGGAGCGAGATGGGGCCTGATCGACAACGGAACGCCCAGTGGCGATAGCGATGCGACGCGGGCAGGGTTCCCCCATTCACCGTTTTGATGTTGATGGGCGGTGGACCGATACACGAGGGTGCTGACGCCGCACCCCGCATACTTTTCCTTTCATCCGTCCCATTCGGTTGCAACCTGTCCTTAAGTGCCGCCGTCCATGATCCGATCATGGGGAAGACGACGCGGGAGCGCCGTAACAGACGGCAGCGATGGGAAGCGGCCCGAGCGCGCGAGGGGGCGCGGGCTCAGCGGCGACGGGAGGCTGCCCGAGCACACGCGAAGGCGCAGGAGCAGCACCTCAACACGAACGGCTCTTCCTCGACGGCTCGGAGGACCGGCGAGATCGGCGCGAACCTGTTCGTTGGGCTGGGGATGCTTATGCTGCTCTTCGCGCTGGTGGGATTTCCGGTCCTCATCATCGACTCCACCGTGCCCGACGTGCGGACGGCGCTCGGCATGGAAGGCGAACCCGGGACCGCGACCGTCCTATCCTGCCGTGAGTATCGGAGGGCACGCCGCGCCGCCACCCAATACGACTGCAAGGTCCGGTTCGTGTTCGAGGACCCGGCCAGAGCACCGATTGTCATCCAGACCGTGGCGGAGACAAAGGCAGGCGAGATATTTCCGGCCGCGATCAGCACGGAGGGAGACCTTGCCATCCCTACCGGCACCCGAGGCGTATGGAGAGTCATGCCGGTGATGAGTGTCGTCCTGGTCATCCCGGCCATACTGCTGTTCTCCATCGGCATCCTGGTGGAATCCAGGGCGATGAAGATCGGCACGGGCGTACTGGTAGCTGTCATGGCCGTGGCCATGACCGGAGGATTCGCACTCGGCCGGTAAAACGCCGGTCAGGCCGGCGCGGTCCGACCCAAGGTCGGTGCGTCATGTGTAGGTCGCCGTCGGATTCGTAAGCACCGGCGGCCATCGACGCAGCCGTTGAGTGAGGGGTACGGGAATGGAGGACGGTTGACTTGGGTGGATCTGAACAGCCGGGCTTTTGGATTGGCAAGGAAGTCGGCTCTGAGTTAGCCTGAATATTCCCTGGATTATTCGGACATATGCATCCGATAACACCTCATTCCCCCATTTCTCCGCCGTCCCCTTGCTGCTCCGTCCTCGAGTGCATCGAAGCGAGGCACTGGCCAGGAGGTAAGGCAGGTCATACGCTCCGATCGTGGCGGACATAGGCTATTTCGAGGCGTGGCAGATGTGGCTGAACGGCAGGTCCACCTTGGGAAACGACATGTTCGGCCTGCCGATGATCTGGTGGGGCAGGGCCGGGAAAATCGCGGCCTTCGTCAGCGGTATGACGATCCTGCTCGACATCGCGGGTCCCGAGCGTCTCACGTCGTTCGCAGGTCGGCTACACGCCCTCGTTCAGGCTCTCTGGAGCCACGCGTTGATATATTCGTTTTCGGTTGCCTCGTTTGTCATGGCGTTCAGCTGGGTCGCCATATGGGACCTCGTATGGAGCATCGACATTCCCGTACCGGTTGCTGTCTCCGGCTTGGATGTGTTCGTCGGCCTCCTCAGGATTGTCGCCATCGTCGCGCTGTGCTTTCTGCTCCCCCTGGCCATAGCAGGAACCGTACTTGTCATCGACAAGGTGTGCGCGAAGCTGCCTACGATTTTCACGCATCCCCGCGCGGTTCACATCCGTATTGTGGCGGCCGCACTACTGATCGTCGGTTTCCATTTCGATCTGCTCGCCTCATAACTCGTTCCCAATAGCTTCCCCTGCGACCGGGTTGCCAGGGGTGCTATACGCCGATGTCGGGTGAGGTGAAGTAGGCGGCGCTCTCGGCGTCCGTCGGGTAGTAGGACTCGATCGCGACCTCGTCCAGGGTGATGTCCATCGGAGTGCCGAAGGTGGTGGTCGTCGAGAACAGTCGCAGTTCCCGCCCGCCGAAGTTGAAGATCATTGGGATGGCGATCTCGGACTCGACCGGCTGGCTCGCGTCCTCCGGGTGGGGGGCGAGGAGGTCCTCGTAGAGTGCGGTGAGCTCGGGGTCGGGAGCCGTGGCAAGCTGTCGTGTGATCCGGATGCGCAGCACCGCACGCACCTGCGCGAGGTTGACGATGTGCGGAGCGAGGCCGCGCGGATCCAATCCCAGCCGCACCATGTTGATCGGCGGGGTCAGCAGGTCGGGGGCGACGTCGGTGAGGAACGGGGCGATGGCGCGATTGCGCATCACGATGTTCCATCGGCGGTCGACGGCCAGTGCCGGATACGGCTCATGCGCGCGCAGCACCCGTTCGATCGCGCTCCAGGCCGCCGCCAGCGCTTGCTGATCGAGCGGTCGCTCGGCATAGCGGGGCGCGAAGCCGGCGGCCAGCAGCAGCCGGTTGCGCTCACGTAATGGCACGTCGAGCTGCTCGGCCAGCCGCAGGATCATCTCGGTGCTCGGGTGGGACTTGCCGGTCTCCACCAGGCTGACGTGACGAGCCGACACGTCGGCGGCGATCGCGAGGTCCAGCTGGCTGAGTCGCCGGCGATGCCGCCACTGCCGCAGCAGTTCACCCACCGTGTACATGGACGTCGATGCTACTCATCGAACAGCCGGGCGCCATGAAATGGGATTTCATCGACAATCTTCCCGGAAGGTGGAAACACTGCTGCCCATGACCACGCAGAACATGGCTTACGACAACAAGAGCATCGTCCAGCAGGCGCTGACGGCGCTGGTCGCGACCGGTGACGTCGACGCGCTCGCGCCGTTGCTGAGTGACGACTTCCTGCACCACCGGCCGGACGCGACCTCCCGGACGAAGCCGGAATGGCTGGCCGCCGTGGGCGCCGCGCTCGTCCCGCTCGCCGGCATGCAGGTCGAGATCCAGCACGTGCTGGCCGACGGCGAACACGTCGTGATGCATTCGCGGCGCCGGCTGCCCGGTGCCGGGCCGGAGATCACGGTCGTCGACATCTGGCGGCTCGACGACGGTCTGATCGCCGAGGCGTGGGAGATCATCGAGCCGACCTCCCACGCGGCCGCCAACCTGAAGTGGTGGGAGATTCGCTGATCGCCGACCGTACGGCATGCCGGTCGATGGCCCGCGCCGCGACAATGTCGCGTTCGGGCTGAGCGGGGTGGGTCGCACATCTCCGCGTCACGCCAGGATCGAGGGAGAGGCGCACAGTACGCGGCCCGGGCCTCGAAAAGGCGCGCCGTGCGCGGCCCGGGCCTCGAAGGGGCGTGCCGTACGCGGCCGAGGGCTCCGGGAGCGTCGGAAGACGAGCTTGCGGGATGAACGGCAGGTCAGCTCTTCTCCGCCAGGCGCCGCCGAGCGGCCTCCCATCGCCGCATCCCACCCTCTTCTTCGGAGTCCTCCTCGTACCAGCCGGTTCCCGAGACCCAGGTCTCAAGCCAGTCGGGCAGGCTCTCGGAGTCGACGTACCATGCGTCGTGCCAGTCGTCTTCGATTCCGTTCGGCTCGAAGAGCAGTATCGTGCCCGCAGGGGTCCGGCAGTCCATCGCGGCGTACATGCCGCAGCCCCAGTCCAGGATCGGCAGGACCTCCGCCGGCCAGTACGCCTTCTCGCCAGGCCCTGAGGCCGCGCGTTCCTCGTGGTAGACGCTCACGGCGGTGCGGCCCTCTCCCAGGAGCGGGAAGAGCTGGTATTCGGGGCCGAAGCCGCCGTCGGCCACCTCCCGATAGAGCCGTGCGAACAGCGGAGGAAGCCCGAAACCCAGGATGTTCTCCGCCCGCGCGACCTCTTCCTCCGTCGCGGCGGGAGGCAGTCGTTCTTCGCTCGCGCTCGCCTTCGTGAACACGCGCCGGAGGAGGTCGTCGATGTCTGTCACGGCGACGATCCTGCCATCCGCCCACGACAGATTCCCCTGATCGAGAGCCGTCCCGAGTCGCCTCTCCGGCGCGTGAGACGAAGTATGGGAGAAGGTTGAAGCCGACCTGCCTACGGTGCCTCTTCGACGGTGGGCACCCGATTGCCCAGTCCGTGAGGCATCAGCAGGAAGACCTTGGGGGACAGCCGGTCCATGTCCCCGCCTCTGCCGAACACCAGGCCGGCGGCGAAGTCGACGAACTGTTTCGCCTCGTCGTCCGTGAGCCCGTTGAGGTCCATCACCACGGGCATGCCCGTACGGAAGAAGTGTCCGACGTAGATCGCCTCGTTGTAGTTCTGGGGACGTAGTGTTTTGACCACCGGACAAGTCTCCACCGTCCGTCACAGCCGTCAAGGTGTCTTCTGCTTGGAACCCGCGAATATGTCGCGTACCCGGGAGTGATCGCGTGACCGAGTCCGGCAGGCTTCTGTACGTCATCGTGTGCGCGGCGGGCGCCGCCCGGGACGTCGGCCGTCTCGTCGCCCTCGCCCTGGACGAGGGCTGGGTCGTCCAGGTCGTCGCGACCCCGTCCGCGCTGGACTTCATCGACGTCCCCGCCCTGGAACGGCAGACCGGACGTCCCGTCCGCAGCCGGTATCGAAGGCCGGACGAGCCCAAGCCGCCCAGGGCCGACGCGATCATCGTCGCCCCCGCCACCTACAACACCGTCAACAAGTTCGCCCAGGGCATCGCCGACACCTACGCCCTCGGCCTCCTCGCCGAGGCACCCGGCCTCGGCATCCCCGTGGTCGTCCTTCCCTTCGTCAACGACGCTCTCGCCACACGCGCGCCGTTCCGCCGGAGCGTCGAGGGCCTCAGGGCCGAAGGCGTCCGCGTCCTGCCCAGCCCTTCCGGACCCGACCCGGCCGACACCGGAGACGAATGGGCCCTCGCTCTCCAGGAGATCTCGGGGAAACAGGCTTACCCTCGGTCGAACAGGCAGTAGGCGGCCGTCGCGTCGTCGTGGGTTTTCGTCCGGGGCCAGCGGGAGCCGTCGGAATCGGTGTCCTCCGCCTCGCGGACCCTGCGGATCAGCTCGCCGGGTCCTGAGCGTTCGAGGATGTCGAGGGCCTCGCGCCAGGTGGTCAGCCCGAACAGGTCGACGAGCCGGGAGGCTCCGTCGCTGAGCAGGGCGGCCGCCCGGACCCGGTCGGCGGGGAGCGTGCCGGTGAGCGACCGTTCGGCGGTGAGCGGGTCGACGGCGGCGATCCAGAAGCCGCCTTCGCGGTTGCGGTGGTCCCGCATGGTCTCCACGTACTCCCGGCGCGCGGTCACGTGCTCGGCGCTTCCGTGGGCGAGGCTGTCCATGGCCGACCGATGCGCCCTGCCGATCCGGTTCACCCGGTCGTCACAGACGACCGTCGGCTCCTGCTCGCCGACCACGTCCAGGAGGAGGACGGAGTCCGACAGGACGAGGAAGTCCAGGTTGCCCGCCATACGGCGGACCATGATCACTGTGGCGGACGGCGATCCGGGGTGGGTGAGGTCGCAGAGGAAGTGGTGGAGGGAGGCGACGGCTTTTATGCCGTTCGCGAGTATCTCCGTGAGCGTTCCCGTGTCCTGCGTCATGCCCGCGAGGAGGGTCGAGCCCAGGGAGCGTACGTACCAGCCGACGCCGTGAACGCATCCGGTCTCCGCCCCCGCGGGGGTGCCGGCGCCGTCGAGGAGGACGTAGGCGTCCGGGGTCGCCCCGAAGAAGTCCTCGTTGTCTTCGCTGTCCGCGCTGTCCGCGCTGTCCAGGGTGTCCGTGATACCTGCGGCGTCCGTGGTTTTGTCGGCGTCCGCGTTCTGCCTGCCGGGTGCCGCTTCGGTGGCGAAGGTGATGCGCATCGGGTCGGAGCTCCTCGTGCTGGACGGGCGTGCGCGTTTCCCTCACGAGTTCCCCGGTTGGAACGGCGTACTCCCACTCACTCCGCGGGGGACGTCCGCGGCGTACTCTCGCGTGCACTTCGCGCGGGACGTATTCCGCGGCTTACCGCCGTGGCACATCCTCAGGCCTCCAGGGCGTCCCGTACGGCGATTCGTGGATCCGGGGCAGGGCGTCACCGGTCCTTCGAGGTAGGCGCACCGGTGCGGGGACGAGCGAGGCAGATGAGCCGGGCACGGAAAAACCAGGGCACGGAGACGCCGGGGATGGGACACCGGAGCGCGGCGACCGGGATCCGGGGCGCGGGACGGACCATCGGAGAGGGTGGATCCTCGGTGGGGATGGACCCTCAGAGGGGGCGGAGGTCAGTACGAGGGTTCGGAAATGGACTCGGCCCGGTAGACGTCCAGCGGTCCCTCCTCGTCCTCGTCCTCGCCCACCTTCCTCAGCAGCAGGGTTCTGCTGCCGATTTTCAGGGAACGTTCGCCGTTGATCTCCGTGGACGCGAACACCGTGACCGCGTGACCGTGCATATCGCGCACCTGGTCATATTCCGGTCCGTCAGGAATCTCCAATTTGATGCGCCTCATCTGGAATGTCACTCTTCCAGTGTGAAAGCCGCGGCCCGGAAAATCGATCGTGCGTATGACGATATTTGGCATCATTTTTGACTGAAAAGGTATGAATGTAAGGCCCCTGCCGAGGTTCGGGTCCGTACGGTCGGCGGTGGCCGCCATGCCGGCGCGCCGCTCGGCCACGTCACCCGGCCGGGGAGCGGGTCAGGGCAGGGGATCGATCTCGATGTTCTGGTCGTACTGGACGAGCTCCGCCCCGCGATCGGTGAGGATGGGCCACTTGGTGGCGCGGGCACACCAGACGACGTGTCCGGCCGTGATGTCGCGCGATCCGTCGAGGATCTCCGCGATGTCCCCGACCTTCCCGTGGGTGAAGTCGTCGATCTTCACGCCGGGTGTCGTGACGAGCTCGAACAGCTCCACCTGGGTCGAGATCGGGGAGATGGACAGGACGGCCGCGAGACTGGTCGCCGGGACGCATATCCCGCCGCCACGGAAGAGACACATGGCCGCGACGCTGCGCGAGTATTCGGTCTTCGCCACCGCGATGTCGACCAGTGCGCTCACGTCGAGCACTCGACCGGGAAGCATGGCTCAGCGCCTCCGGAAGCGACGAATGCCGATCTGGCCCCACTCCGCCTCGGAGAGCTGGTCGACCCCGAGGGAGTCGGCCGCCGTGTCGAGGTCATCGCGATGCAGGTTCCAGCGGCGCATCAGAGTGATCACGTGGGGTTTGTTGCCGATCTCTCTCTGGAGGGCCGCGTGGATCACGTCGGCGAGGCGGTTTCCGGTCAGCCGCGCCTTACGGGAAAGCGCCTCATAATCCGCTTTATCCAGCTCTATGGTGATAGCTGTATCAGAAACCGGTGCGCTGATTTCCTTTTGCCCTTCTCTGAGCTGAAGGTGCGCCAGCCACAGCGGAACCGAATCCGATTCTTGTCTGGCGCCATCGTGATCATTTGATGATGGTTTTTCCGATCCTGTGCCGTCTCGCCATGCCGGCATGGAGTGGGCCATGCGTTCGACAGTAGCTGCGAATTGCGGATTATGGCAGCACTTCTGCATCAAAGGTCATCACTGCTGGAACCCCGGCGGTTGAATGTCGGGATTCGTAGGAGCGGAAGGATCACCGGGGTTCGTGGGGCCGGAGGGAGCGGAAGGATCGCCGGGATTCGTAGGAGTGGAAGGATCGCCGGGGTTCGTGGGGGCGGAAGGATCGCCGGGATTCGTAGGAACGGAGGGATCACCGGGGTTCGTAGGAGCGGTGGGAGCAGTGGGATCGGTGGGGGCGGTCGCGCCGGGGCTGGGGGTGGTCGCGCCGCAGAGTCCCAGGGCCCGCCGCTGCGCGGCTATCTGGTCGACCGGAGCCTGGTAGGTGAGCCGCTCCTCGGGCGACGGTTCGTACCGCCACGCACTGCTCTCGAAGACGAAGCCGAACTCCGTCGTCTCGCCGAGCCTGGCCGCCTCGACCTTGGCGCTGTCTCCGGTGATCGTGACGGTGGAGATGGTGAGCGGGGAGTTCGTCACGGGCGGCGGGCAGATCTCGAACAGCCTCACATACTCCTCCCGCGCGATGAGCCCCTGCGCCTCGACGGTCCACAGGTCCCAGAAGTCGCCGTACAACCCGCTGCTGTAGGCGTCGAGTGCCGGCTGGACGGCCTGGCGGACCGAGACCTCCGAGTGCTCGCCGCCGCCTGTCGGGGATGTGCTCGGCGGTGACGAGGGCGGGTTGAGCACCGTGAGAACGGTGATGAGGGCCCCGATGGCCACCCCGACGGCCATGATGACTATCGCGGCCAGCCCGCGTCCTGTCTCGCCACGTGGCGGCTGGCCGTACTGCGGCGGGTAGCCCACGTGCGGTCTCCGGGGGGCTGGCAAGAGCGGATAAAAGTGATCATAACGCTCGCAGCTCTCGGCTGACCACGTCATCGGTCCGGTGATCGCGCTGGAGTCGACATTTAGGTAAACATCGACAAATCGCCCGAATCTAGGGCAAACCTACTGGGAAATTACCTACCATGCGAGACCATTTGCGCTTCTATCGGCATCGATGGTTCAAGGCGTGGATCGCCCTGATCGTTCTGTCCTTCTCGCTCATCACCATGATGCAGGTGGCCGGTAACCAGGCCGTCCTGCCCGCGGCCTTCTTCTACGGGGCGGCAGCCGGGCCCATCGCGCTCCTGCTCGCCGTCCACGACCGTATCCACATCGCCACCAGCGTGCCGGCCATGACGCTGGCGAGCATGTTCATGTTCGGCGGGGGCGTCGCGCTCCTGCTCGGCGGCTACTTCGACGCGCTTCTCATCTCCGAGAAGAACAGCACCTCGATCCTGCGGGTCGGCTGGATCGAGGAACCCGCGAAACTTGTCCCGCCCCTCGCGGTCGCGCTCACCGGCCGCCACCTCACCAAGGCCGCGGGGATCGCACTCGGCCTGGCGTGCGCGACCGGGTTCGCGATCATGGAGTCGATGGCCTACGCCTGGAAGAGCGTCGCCAACCACGACGGTGCCATGGGCGCGGGCACGGTCCTTCTCCTGCGCGGCCTCAGCACCCCCTTCAGCCACCTCGTCTGGACGGGCCTGGTCTGCGCGGTGGCCTTCGGCGTCTGGGAGGTCCGGGGGCGCGCCGTCGTCGCCCTGCCCATCGTCGTCGCCTTCGTCACGGCGGCCATGCTCCACTCGCTCAGCGACGGCCTGCTCATCCTGGACATCCCCCGGCCGGCGAGGCTGTTCTTCATCGCCACCGCCGTGACGAGCTACTGGCTGTTCCACCGGGCCACCCGAGATCTGAAACCGGTGCCGCCCCTGGAACCGGAACCGTCCCGCGCCTGATCCGCGGGGTCGGAGTCCCGCGCTGATCCGCTGGGTCAGAGCTGTGCCAGCAGCCACCGAGGCCCGGTGACCTCGGCGCCCAGTTCCGTGACCCGCTCGCGCAGTCCTCGGTCGGCGGTGACGACCAGGACGTGCTCCCACGGCCGCGCGTCCCGTACGGCCTGGACGACGGCGTCGTCCCCGCTCCCCGGCGCGGCGATCACCCGGACGCCGGGTACGGAGGTGACGCCGCGGGCGGCTCCCTCGACGATCGCGGTCAGCCTGGGAAACCAGCGTGCCAGCGTCGGCGTACGGCCGGGCACGGTCAACCGGCCGTCGCCGGCGCTCGCGCCGATCTCGGCGAGCAGTCTGGACGCCGCCCCCGCGCGATCCCTCCACCAGCCGTGTTCGGCGCGGGCGCCCACGATGTTGGCGATGTCGAGGACGACGAGGGAGGGGGTGAGCGCGAGGCCGACGACCGGCCAGGTCGCGGCGAAGCCGGGGTGGAGCTCCCTCGCGGTGATCTCCTCGGTGGGGACCCAGCGCAGGTCGTCGCTCTCGGCGCTGGCGGGGACCACGCGCAGCAGCTCGGAGGCCTCGGCGATCACGGTCTCGAAGGACCAGCCGCCGTGGTCGTCGAGGTAGACGCCCTGGACCCGTAGATCGGTACCGTCCAGCGCGGCCTCCTCGAAGGCCTCGCGCAGCGCGGTCTCGATCGTGTCCTCGTGGCTGTCGCGGGCGCCGCCCGGCAGTCCCCAGGTGCCGCCGTGGTGGCTCCACGCGGCGCGCTTCTGCATCAGGACGCGGGGCCCGTCCGCGGGGTCGTGGTGGACGGCGAGCAGACCGGCCGCGCCGTACACCCCCCAGTGCCGGTGCCCGAGATCGCACCGGGCCCAACCGTCCCCATCCCTCGCCGTCATGACTTCATGATGTCCCAGGGCATGCTTGAGGATTCTCCGCCCCCGGCCGATCAGGGAGACGCCGGGGATGGAGGGGACGGCCGGCAGGTAAAAATCGTTCATGCTGCCATGTCATGATCCGGCATACTTGCCGTTTTGATCCTCGTTGAAGGACTCGCATGTATCCGAGCGCGCGTTTCGCACCTGTTCGCGTCCTGCGGCCGGTCCGCGCGTTCGCGACCGTGGCCCTCACCCTGATCGCACTGAACTCGGTCTTCGCCGCGGGGACCTCGGTGCTTCGGCTCCTCTACCGGGAGGGCTGGTCGTGGCGGGCGGCCGACGAGTGGAACGCCGTGTTCGCGCTGCTCCTCTCCCCGATCCTCCTTCTTTTCCTGGCCCTCCAACTGGCGGCGGGCATCGCCTTCATGTGCTGGTCGTTCCGCGCCCGGGCCAACGCGTACGCGATCTCTCCCGGTGTTCTCCACAGGTACGCCACGCCGTTCCTGGTGTTCGGATGGATCGCCCCCCTCGTCAACCTGTTCGTCCCTAAGGGGCTCGTCGACGACATCCTGACCACCTCAAGGCCCGGCGGGCTGCGGCCGGGAACCGACCTCTACCGGTACCGGGGGCGCCGCTCGGGTCTGGTCTGGGCGTGGTGGCTGACATGGCTGGCGTGGGCGGTGATGGAGGCGGCGTCCGTACCTCTGGGGTACGCGGGCATGACCGTTGCGGAGACCGCCGTCCTCGTCGCCTGCGTCCTGCTGCCGATCGCCGCAGGCCTGCTCGCCGCCCGGGTCATCCTGAAGATCACCAACCTTCAGGAGAGCGCCCGTGCCGGCCTGCCCGCGGGAAGAGGCCCCCTGAAGAGGCAGGAGCCACCGGTGGGTTCCTACCTCGGTCTCACCACCGTCGTCGTACGCGACTACGACGAGGCCATCGGCTTCTACCTGAACGTCCTTGGCTTCGAACTCCTGGAGGACACGCCGCTGGGCGACGGCAGGCGCTGGGTGACCGTCCGTCCGCGCGGCGCCGGGGAGACGGCGCTGCTGCTCGCACGCGCCAACGGTCCTGAGCAGGAGGCGAGGGTCGGCGACCAGACCGGCGGCAGGGTCGGCCTGTTCCTGCACACCGACGACTTCCTCCGCGACTACGAACGCCTGCTGGCGGCGGGCGTCGTCTTCGAGGAGGCCCCGCGCAGTGAGCCGTACGGCCAGGTCGTCGTCTTCCAGGACCTGTACGGCAACCGCTGGGACCTGCTCCAGCCCGCCGACGTCTCCCCGGCGTACGGCTAGCCCGGCCCTGCTCGGTGTGCCGGGCTCAGCTCCCGCCCTTCGCGAAGTGCTGGTAGTCCCTGGCGCCTGACCAGGAGCCGCCCCACTCCCAGCCCTTCTGCTCGAAGGCCCTGACCACGCGGTCACCTGGGTTGATCACCCCGGGAGCCTTCAGCGGGCGCTCGGCGAACTCGCGGGCGTTCTTGTGCGACACCGAGCCGTTGGCGTACACGTACGGGTTCTCGCGCGGGTTGATGTCGATCGCCCGGCCGTAGGCGTGCTTGGACCAGTTGCTCGTCCCCTCCACGGGGCGGCAGTTGAAGGCCGAGGTGTTGTCGGCCTCGATGGAGGCGAAGTCGCTGGCCTTGTAGACGTCGACGAGCTCCATCCTGCGGATCGGCCAGCGCCAGTCGTACAGGCGACGGAAGACGGAGACGATGTCGTCGGTGACGTCCTTGTTCACGACCAGCTCGCCGGTGTGTGGTTTGTCGTCGAAGCCCCAGTAGGTCATCGTGATCAGCCGCAGGTCGCCGACCGGGACCGGGCATCCGGGCCGCCACGAGTGTTCGAGCCGTTCACGGGCGACCCGGGAGATCTTCGCGGCGAACTCCGGCGGGCCTGTCGGGGTCGGCGACACCGTGGTGGACGGGCCGGCCGTCGGCGTCGCGGCGGACGGCTCCGGGGGGGTCACCCCGGTGGAGGGCGAGGACGCCGAGATCGGCGCGGAGGTGGCCGGGGGCGCGGCCGGGGCGGGCTGGGAGGTGGCCGGGCCACACGCGGCCGCCGCCAGGCAGCCGGCGGTCGCCGCGAGCACGGCCCGCGTACGGATCATGAATCGGGAACCTGACACGTGCCGCCTCCTCAGAAAAACGGACAAAAGCGACAAAAAGCTATTGTAGGCGACCGGCCCGCCCGGGGTGGGAGGTGGCTGCGGCGGCGATCCACCCGTGGTCGATCGTAGGCTCCGGCGGTCAGGCCCCGATCCCGGCGACGTTCTCCGAGGGGGTGTTCTTCGAGGGGGTGCCGCTTACGGCCGGATTTGTGGTCGCTTGGCGTGGGGGCCCACATTCCTTGGGGAGGCTTTTCATCGAAACGTATCGCGCCTGTGTTCGAACCCGCGCTACAGTCATGGGCACGGGATCGAACACGGGTTCGGTCTGACGTTCTCCCAGGTGAGGGGTGTGCCATGGCGACGCTCGCGGTGCCGTCGACGACGCGCCCCCCGCTCCCTCGCCCGTCGGCGGAGGGCGGCGCGACACGCCGTAGCGCTTTCTACGGAATTCTAAGCAGGCCGCTATATCCCGTCATAAAGTCCGAGAGCGTGGACCCCGTGCGCAATCCCTACGCTCCCGGTGCCGGACAACGCCCCCCGGAGCTCGCCGGCCGCGACCGCGAGCTGCAGCAGTTCGAGATCGTCCTGGAACGGGTGGCCAGAGGGCGCCCCGAGCGCAGCATGGTGGTCACCGGGCTGCGCGGCGTGGGCAAGACCGTTCTGCTCAACACCTTCAAGTCGATGGCCATGCAGCGGTTGTGGGGCACCGGCAAGATCGAGGCGAGACCCGACCAGTCGATCCGGCGTCCGGTGGCCGCCGCCCTGCACATGGCGATCAGAGAGCTCGCCCCGAGACATCGGGCGCCCGAGCGCATCGAGGAGTTCCTCGGCGTGCTCAAAGCGTTCGCGATGCGCGACCCGTCCGCGGCCAAGGGCACCTCACACTGGTCGCCCGCGATCGACGTGCCCGCGGGCCGGGGGCGGGCCGACTCCGGAGACCTGGAGATCGACCTCACCGAGCTGTTCGTCGACGCCGCCGCGGTCGCCACCGACCTGGGGGTCGGCATCGCCCTGTTCATCGACGAGATGCAGGACGTGCAGGCCCCCGACGTCTCGGCGCTCTGCGCGGCCTGCCACGAGCTCTCCCAGAGCGGCGGCCCGCTGATCGTGGTCGGCGCCGGGCTGCCGCACCTGCCCAGCGTGCTCTCGGCGAGCAAGAGTTACTCCGAGCGCCTCTTCCGCTACGCGAGGATCGATCGCCTCGACCGGGAGGCGGCCGACCTCGCGCTCATCGCCCCGGCCGAGAGCGAGGGCGTGGAGTTCACCCAGGACGCCCTCGACGCCCTCTATGTGGCCGCCGACGGTTACCCCTACTTCGTCCAGGCGTACGGCAAGGTCGCCTGGGACCTGGCGCTGCGCAGCCCGATCACCGCCGATGACATCAGGGTCTCCGCGCCGGAGGCCGAGGAGGAGCTCGCGGTCGGGTTCTTCGGCAGCCGCTACGAGCGGGCCACCCCCGCCGAGCGCGACTACATGCACGCCATGGCCGCCATCGGCGACGAGCCCGTCGCCACCGCCGAGGTGGCCGAAGGGCTCGGCCGCAAGCCGTCGAGCCTCTCCCCGGCCCGCGACAGCCTCATCAAGAAGGGCCTCATCTACAGCGCGGAACGCGGGCTGATCGCGTTCACCGTTCCGCACTTCGGAAAATTCCTGCGGTCACAACCGATCTGATCGAACATTTGTTCGATATAGTGTACGGGAACCCCTAGCCCTCTATATGGCTCTCTAGTGGGGAAGCTAGAGAGCCATATAGAGTTCAATCGTGCTGCCCTAGGAAAATCTAGGGCTCTCTAGCGTCCAGCCGAGATCGGCAGAGATTCCGGCAGAGACTCCGTCGCCACCGGCCGCCCGTCCAGACCGACCATGGCGACCCGCACCGCCGGGTGCCGTCCGCTCAGATAGATCGCGAAGACCACGTCGACGGGGTCGCCCGTGTGGCTGTTGCCGGGATAGACGAAGAACCGCCAGCACAGCTCCCGCCAGCTGTCGACCGGATCCTTGCTCGACAGCAGTCCCAGGTGCGAACGCCAGACGGCGCTCGACCGCAGCCGTCCGAGCGCGGTGGCCGGGTCGAGGCGGCGCTGCTCGCAGGGCGCCCGGTGGCGGAGCCTCGCGACCGTCTCCTCGATCTCCGGTGAGAGCGCGGCGAGCAGCAGCAGCCCCGCGAGCGCGGCCGACGCGTGGGTCCACGTCAGATCCGCCGTCGACTCCCAGCCGGAGATCCCCGGGGTGAGGAGCAGTCCGAGGGACATCGCCGTCAGCACCATGGTGCGGCCGAGTGACCGCCGTCCCACCGGGAGCGCGCTGACCTCGCCGAAGCAGCCGCAGCCCGCGTCCGGACGGCGACGCCGCAGCTCCCACAGGACGTAGGTGGAGACCGCGAAGAACCCGGCGGTCGCCCACCGGAAGAACGGATGGCCGGTCAGCAGCAGCCCGCTCGCCAGGAACAACTCCACGAACGCGCAGCACAGCATCGCCGGCGCGCGCCAGCGCTCGGGCACCAGCACGGCCGGCCCCAGCTTGCTCAGCATGCCCGGCTCGGTCTCGCGTACGACCGTTCCGACCTTCGCGACCGTGCCCGCGACCAGCAGCACGAACACGACCGGCAGCTGTGCGGCGGCGATCGTCGTCAACATCCGTGTCACCCCATTCCAAGCCGGGCGTTGAAGCACCCGGTGGTCAGGTCTCCGCCGAGTTCCACGAAGGAACTCGGTGACAGTTCCAGAATCCGGCCGCGCGGGGAGGTGCCGCACTCCAGGCACCGGTCACAGAATCGGCCGGCGAGGCAGCCGCAGGCCACGATCGGCAGGAGCGAGGTGCGCCCGGCGCACACGTTGCGCACGTTGAGCATCGACCCCAGCGCCAGGTACGGCAACCCCGCGCAGGACACACCGGTGTCGTCGCACGCCGTGTCGGCCCGCTCCAGCATGGGGTAGGCCACCCCCTGCTCTCCGTCGTCGAAGGTGTCCGACCAGGTCGCCGTGCCCGAGATCCGCGACTGCACGCCGACGTAGCCGGAGGGCGGTGGCGGTACGGCCGTCCACCGGTAGGGCGGCTGCGAGGTCGCGGGCAACCGCGCCCGCGCCGCACCGTCCTCGCGGACCCCGATGGCGTCGAACAGATAGCCGGGCTCGAACCGCGGATGCCTCACCCGCAGCCGGCCTGAGGAGCGGTAGGGGATGACGATCGTGCGCCGCCCGCGGTGCGGCCCGCAGTACAGCTCCACGGTGTGGTCCTTGCCCTCGGTACCGATCGACTGGATCACCCCGGTGATCCTGGTGATGTCCGCCCAGATCCGGTCCACGACCCGGCCGGACCGCAGCGCCTTGATAATCACGTTGGCCCCCCGGGGGAGGTCGGCGGGGCTGACGGCCTCACCGCGCCAGGCGGTCGCCCACGGGGCGATGACGAGCCGCTCCTCCTCGCCCTCCGGGGTGTCGATGACGATCAGATGCGGGCTGACGTCGAGGACGGTGCCGCTGACCGCGTGGAAGGACTCGCCTTCGAAGGGGAGAGGGCCCGGTTCCTGGACGGCCCGGCCAAGCGCGGCGGCAGCCAGCGTACGGCGGCGATCGGCGCTGCGATAGGGCATCGTCGCTCCCCAATTCTGCGAGGTGTCGCAGCCAGCGTCACACGCTTCGCGGAATCCCGCTGTCCGCTCCACGAATAATCACGGCAGGTGTCCAACCAGGTACTAAAGTTCCCCTCCCTGGTGGAACGCATTGGTGCCCACCCCACAACAAACCGCTATCTAATGGTTCTTGCGTGCTCCATCGCCCATCGAAGCCGATCTTTACCTTTGATGGATGAAATATAGATTTCGGTTCAGCCGCAGTATGGGTTCGGGCTGCGATTCTGGCACCTAAGCACCTGGAGCACAGGCTGGTGATCGCGGTGACCGGCGGGACCGACGAGGAGTTCCGCGAGTATGTCCTTGCTCGCGGCCCCGCGCTGCTGCGTGCCGCCTACCGGCTCACCGGGCATCCGAGCGACGCCGAGGACCTGCTGCAGGCGGCGCTGGTCAAGACCTATCTCGCCTGGGACCGCATCCAGGACCGCGGCGCCCTGGACGGATACGTACGCCGGGCGATGGTCAACATCAACATCTCCTGGTGGCGGCGGCGCAAGCTGGAGGAGTATCCGTCGGGCGAGCTGCCCGAGCCGGTCGCCGCGGGCGGCCAACACCTTCCGGAACGTGTCGAGCAGGCCCTCGACCGGCTGCCCACCCGGATGCGGACCGCCGTCGTCCTGCGCTACTACGAGGACATGACCGAGCCGGAGATCGCCAAGGCCCTGGGGATCAGCATCGGGACGGTCAAGAGCACGGTCTCCCGGGGAATGGCCAAACTCCGCGGGGACCTCACGCCCTCCGAGCCGCGGCACCTGGATCGGACGGGATGAGCGCGCCCTGCTCCTGCCGGAAGTCCTCGGCCCCCGCGGTGGCGCACGGTCGTACGGCGTCGCGGATGGTCCTGAGGGTGGCGAGGAAGGAGTCGAGCTCCGCGGGAGGGAGAAGCCCGGTGAACCAGGTCTCGATGTCGATCAGGTGTTGCGGGAGGACCTCGCCGAGCCGGTCGACGCCGGTCTCGGTGATGGCCGCGTAGGAGGCCCGCCGGTCGGTGGGACACGCCTGTCTCATGACCAGGCCCTCGCGCTCCAGCCGGTCGACGACCCGGGTCGTCCCGCTCGTGGACAGGCTCGTCTGCGCCGCCAGATCGCTCATGCGCAGCCGCCGCTGTGGCGAGCGCGCCAGCCTGACCAACGTCTCGAAGTCGACCTCCGAAAGCCCCGCGGCCGCGAAGGACTCGTGCGACTTCGCCGCGATGCCGCTGTAGACCTCGGCGAGGAGGCCCATCGCCGTCAGCCGGGGGTCGTCAAAGTGGTTCACGGTCATACCCTACCCGACAGTAGTTGACGAGAGGAATATTTCTCGTGTAGAAATCTGTTGACGCAATCATCCAATCGGCAAGCATCTCTTCGGGAGCAGAAAATGACCACTCGGACCTGGGAGAACCTTCAGATCCCCGCCCCGGGCACCTACGCTCTGGACGTCGCCCACACCCAGATCGGCTTCGTCGTCAAGCACATGATGGTGAGCAAGGTCCGCGGTCACTTCAACGAGTTCGCCGGCACCGTCACCATCGCCGAGAACCCCCTCGACTCCTCCGCGCAGCTTTCGATCAAGACCGCGAGCATCACCACCGGTGCTCCCGACCGTGACGGCCACCTGCGCAGCGACGACTTCCTTTCCGCGGAGAAGTTCCCCGAGCTGACCTTCCGCAGCACCCGCGTTCTGGGTCACTCCGGTGACGAGTTCACCCTCGTCGGTGACCTCACCATCCGCGACGTCACCAAGCCGGTCGAGCTCACCGTCGAGTACGGCGGCGCCGGCACCAACCCGTGGGGCCAGGACGTCTGGGGCTTCTCGATCAAGGCCGAGATCGACCGCGAGGAGTTCGGCCTGACCTGGAACCAGGCGCTGGAGACCGGCGGCGTCCTGGTCGGCAAGAAGATCAAGATCGAGATCGAGGGCGAGGCCAACCCGGCCGCCTGATCTCCGTGACCACCCGAGGTCCCACCGGGCGGTCGGGGCCTCGGAAGTGTTCACGTGGTGAGATGTAGCGTCTCGCGAACTGGGAATCCACAGGATTTCCGCCACACCCAGCTGCGGATTCCCCGGTTTGTCCACAGGGGCGAGGAGAGTTATCCACTGCTTGTGGATAACTCTCCCCCAACTCTTGCCCGAGACGTGATCGTTAACCACTTTGCCGCCTTGCCTGATGGCCGGTACTCTGTGCTGAGCCGAACGGCAACCAGGAGGCTTCGCCTAGTCAGGTCTATGGCGCCGCACTGCTAATGCGGTTTGGGTTTACCGCCCATCCGGGGTTCAAATCCCCGAGCCTCCGCAGATCAGAGGCCCTCTCCCGAGTCTTGGGAGAGGGCCTTTTTGATCTCTGAACCCTGTCAGGGTTGCAGTTTGGGTTGCAGTTCTCACGCGTCGCCCCAGAGGGCGGCTCCCATGCGGGTGCTCGCGTCCTGCATCAACGCGCCGGCCACGTGGGTGTAGCGCTCGGTGGTGGTCACCCGCGCGTGGCCGAGGATCTCTTGTACGACGCGGATATGCACACCTTGTTCCACAAGGAGTGTTCCGGCTGTGTGACGAGCGTCGTGGAGTCGTGCGTCACGAACGCCCGCCCGCTTCAGGAGCGCTTTCCACACCTTGTAGTCCTCGCTCCGTTCCATCGGCTTGCCGTGCCGGGTGGTGAACACAAGATCGTGTTCTTCCCACAGATCTCCCGCCTTTTCCCGTTCGGCCGCCTGTGCGTCGCGATGAGCCCGCAGGAGAGGTAGCAGCTCGGGAGGGCACTGAAGGGTGAGCTTGCTCCGCCCTTTGCGCTGACGAAAGACCATGCCACCACCCGTGCGCTTTGGGCAGCGATCCGCGTGACCGGTGCACCCCTTTGGGCATGTGCGCTTCGGGCAGACGTGACCGTGCCTCTTACATGCCTTGGGGCAGTCCGGCCGGTGCTTGTGCTCGGTGCATCGCTTCTTGCACGGCCAGCGATGCCACTCCTTGCCACACTCGTGGGGGTCACCACAGCCGTGTTCCCATGGCTTGCGCTGCACTTGATACCACGCCTTGATTACCCCGGTCTCCAAGTCGACGAACGACCACCGCAGCCCGAGGGCTTCCCCCTGGCGGATTCCGAGTGACAGCGCGACCGACCACCTCGCCGCGTTGCGCCTGGTCTTGGCAGCTTCCAAAACCTTGCGCGCCTCGTTGCGGGTCAGCGGCTCAAGGTCAGGGTCGTTGGCTACCGGCGCGTCAATTAGCGTCGCGACGTTCTTAGTCACCTTGCTCCGGCGAACCGCGATCTTGAGTGCGCGAGAAAGAATGCGATGAATCTTGAGCACTGTGCTAGGCGAGAGCCCGCTTTCCAACATGGTCGAATACGCCTGGTCGAGGTGCTCCGGCGTGAGCTTGTCGAGTCGGTGACGGCCGAGCAGTGGCTTAATCCAGTGCTCCGCCTTGGACCGGTAATCATCGAGCGTCCGGGGAGCCATCGTGCCCGAGGCGACGAGGCGAGCACAGATCACGTCGAGGTATTCGGCCATCCACTCGGCGAGCGTGGGAGGCCGACCCGGCTTGCTGACCTGGCCTGCCTCACGCTCCTTTTCCAACTTGGCAACGCTGGCGGTCACCTCGGCTTGGGTCTTGCCTTTACGGTGCCGACGATCGGGTGAACCGTCCGGCTTGACCCCCACCGTGACCCACCCGTGCCACTTGCCATCTTTGCCGAGGTAGATAGAAGAACGGCCGTTGGGCTTTCTGGTTGCCATCACGCCGCCTCGTCATGTGAGAGTCCTGCCTTGGCCTCCAGCGCGCGGGCGAACTCATGGAGCGCCCACCGGGGAACCAGCCGGTATCCCTCGTCTTTGATCGACTTGAGTTCGCCAGACTTGATCAGCCGAAAGACAGCCGTACGACTCATGCCGAGCATCACGGCGGCATCCTTGGGCCGGTAGAACAGTGGTTCCATGTCAGGCCGCCTCTCCGATTATCGAAAGATCTTCGATGGGTTGTCCGTCTGCTCTGGCTTGGAGTTCGATCAGGCGTGCGCGGGTGCGCTGGCGGTTGGCGACCTCGCGCAGCAGTCGTTTGGCCAGTGGGGTGCGGTTGGGGTCTTTGGAGGAGACCGGGCGCCAGACGTAGCGGTGCGGATCGGTCACGGTGTCGTCGGGCAGGCCGAGCATGTCGAGCACCCAGGCCCGCCGATCCTGCTTGTGTTCGCGCAGGGTCTTGTTCGACCACTTACGGGAGACCAGGACGCGCCGTCCGGCGTAGCCGAGGTGGTCGGTCTTGTGGGCCTTGCCCCGGCATCGGCCCGGCACCATGCCCGCCTTGGCCCCCTTGGGCTGCACGCCATAGCGGAGCCAGTTCGCGCACGCCGGGGAGCACGGTTCGTAGCGCAGCGCGTCGACCATGCGGGTGACGTGGTCGCGACGGGCCTGGTTGTCGGTGTCCTTCGGGTCGAGGGGGTCGCCGAGGTTCTTGGTCAGGTATTTGGACAGGTAGATGAGGCACTGGTCGGCATCCGGTGATCCGGCGAGCACGCCCTGAACATCGGCTTGGGCACCGAAGCGGACCACGTGCAGGGGTTCGGCCGCCTCGTCGGTGCCGAGCTGGTCGAGTGCCTCGTCCCAGGTGGGTAGGAGTTCCCCGGTGGCCGGGTCGAGGTAGTCGCCGGCTTGGCCGTCCGGGTAGGGCTCAGCCCGTTCGGTCCGCTCGCTCCAGAGCGGCAGGCGGTCACCGTCGAAGCGGACCTCATCGACGGACGGCCACCACACCTGGTGGTAGGTCGCGGCGGCGATCGCCTTGACCTCAGCGCGCGGCATGGTCCCGCGGATCGCCATGTGCAGATGCGGCGCGAGCCGTTTTTGAGGTTCGACGGTGGCGAAGTACTGCACGTCATAGCCCGCCACCCGCCGCAGGTTCTGCACGAACCGGTCGACCAGCTTGGAGAAGTGCAGCGCGTCGCGGGCCGCGCGAGCGTAGTCGTAGGTGGCCGGGGTGACCGGGACGCCGTTGTCGATGCGTCCGTAGGAGGGAAGCGTCAGGGTGATGAACAGCGACGGCCGGTAGACCTTGCCGTCGGAGGCTATGAACGTCCGCCCCAGGGTGGTGTTCTGCTTGGCCCGCTTGGGCAGATCCGGCGCATCCTGACGACGCCTCGTCGAACGAGAACGCTTGGGAGTCGACCGGCCACCCAGGACGTTGCCCCGCATCCCGGCGGCGTTGATCTCGGCATCGATGCCCGCGATGGCCTCGTCCCAGTCAAGGGTGTCCTCCCCGTCGCGTTCGGCCGCGTCCCGCTTGGCTTGCACATCGGCCCGGAACTCGATCAGCCACCTCTGGTCGTCGGTGGAGGGGTGAGGTTCGGCGACGGGTTCAGCCTCCAGGTGCCAGCCCTCCCGGCACTGAGCCTTACGAAGCTGCTTGTTGCGCTGAGCGCAGGGCGGGCATTTGGCTTCCTGGGTGGCGCCGCAGGGGATGTTGAACGACTCGACGGTGCCGGTGTGGGTGTCCAGGCGCCGCAGTTCGAGGGGGCGGATGCAGACGCCGTTGAGTTTGGCGACCTCCACCGCCACGTCGAGGGCGAAGGGCAGGGTGTCGCGCACCAGGCGGGGAAGGGTGCGATCAGAGCCGTCCGGCGAGGAGGAGGCGGGGGATGCGGGGGTGTCGGTCACTGTTCCTTCTCCTCTCGGTCGAGTCGGTCGAGCACGTCGGCGGTGAAGCGGTAGGCGTCGCCGTAGGGGTCGCGGCGCAGCCGGATGTTCACCAGGTCCGACAGCACCAGCTCAAAGCGCGCCGGAGAGTCGGACAGGGAGCCCAGGAGGCGGAAGGGGATCGCGTCGATCTCGGCGAGGCTGCCCTGAATGATGATCTTCACTGGGCTGCCTCCCCGGCGAAGTCGGCGACCATCGCGCGAATATCGGCATCAGAGACGTAGCCGGCACGAGCGCGGATCGGATCGGGTGAGGTCTCCAAGCGGACGTAGCCGATGCCCGCCCCCTGCTCGGAGATCGGGGAGATGTGATCGGCCAGCGCGCCCCGGTCACGGGCGCCGTCGCCGAGGACCATGTCCACCTGCTCGGACTCATCCAGCCGCAACGCGATCTTGTCGGGGAACAGGTTGCGGACGTTCATGACCTCCTTGCGCGGGTCCTGGAGCGCGGCCATCACGCCGAACCCGACCGCCCGGCCCTGCGTGGTGAGCGTGGCCAGCGCAGCGGAGATGCGGAGCTTGAGGCCCTTGTCGGATTGGTAGGCGGTCAGGAACGCCACCTCGTCGACGACCACCAGGACGAACGGGTCATCGACGGTGGGCGTGTGGGAGCGCTGGAGCCCGGCGAACCGATCGGCCCGCTCCTGCATCACAGCCACCGCCGCCTCCAGCAGATCGGCACAGGCCGCCGGAGTAGCGGCGTAGCGCTCACCGAACAGGTCGCGGCCGAAGGACAACTCCATGCGCTTGGGGTCCAGCGCCCAGACCTGGACCAGGCCCGCCCGCACCGCAGGCAGCAGGCCCCGGATGGTGGACCAGATGATCGAGCCTTTGCCCGCTCCGGTGGCACCGGCTACCAGGACGTGAGTGCCGTGGACGTTGAGCCGCCATGGGGTGCCGTCCTCGCATCGGCCGATCTCGACCGGTCCGACCGAGGCGACGTCGGGGATCGGGAGTGCGGGTAAGGGGGTGGCCAGCGGGTCACGCCGGGGGAAGGCCAGCAGTAACCGGCCTGAGCGGGCGATGGTGACGCGGCAGGAGGTGGCGCCGAAGCCGTGGGCGAGGTGGTCGAGGCGGTCGGTCCAGTCCTTGACCGACTGTCCGCTGATCATCTTCACCGTGACCACGTCCGCCCAGGAAGTACAGGAGACGCGGACGAGGTAGGGCAGGTAGTCGCGGCCTTGGAGGTGACGGCCGAGGCCGGAGACGATCATCACTGGTTGCCAGTGGCGCCGATAGACCCACACCAGGCGCCAGAAGGCCAGCAGTCGCCAGCCGATCCACCGGTTGAACGAGGCCCGATCGACGAACGGCCACGGCGCCAGCACCGAGAGCGGAACAGCGACGAGGACCAGGGCGACGCGCCAGCCGTACACGATGGCAACAGTGACGGGAATGGCGAGCACGGCCACGGCGATCGGGTGACGCCAGAGGAGCCGGACCATTCCGGCCAGCAGTCGCCACAGGAAGATGGTGATGGTGAAGATGGCCGGGGTCGTGACCACGGCCGGGCGGAAGACGACGGCGGTGTCGGGGGTGGTGGTGACGAGGGTTCGTGTCTCGTCACCGGGCAGTTTTTTGAACATTAGGCTGAAGCCCTCTCTTGATTCGCTGTCTGGGGAGACCGAGGGGCCGCCGGAATGCCAGTTCCAGCGGCCCCGCTTCGTGTCAGGCCGCCCTGCCCTGCTCGGACTTGTCGGCCTGGTGGGGGTTGGTGGACTGTTCGGTGTGCAGGCGCTCGCAGTCGGCCAGGTAGCGCGCAGATGCTTCGGCGATCTGCCGGGCGAGGATCACGTCCCGTTCGCTGACCGGTCCGCCGCCGGTGGTGGAGATGACCACCTGGGCCTCACGGGAGGACAGGGACAGGAACGGCCGCCCGTTTTCGCCACCCAGCGCTCTGACCGACAGGTACGGAGTGCGAAACGAGGTGTCGAGCCGGGTGCCGTCCTCGTCGAGCGTCACCACGGCGCGGGTGTAGGGCAGGTACTCCCTCATGCCGCCACGTCCTTACCGGCCGCCGCAGCCTTGGCCGGAGCCGCAGCCGAACGGGGAGGACGCATCGCGGTCGCGCGAATCGACCAGGCCAAACGGCCGGTGTTCTGGCCGACGTAGGCGGTGGCGGTCATGCCGTCGAACTCCACCGGCACGAACGGCACCCCCGGCAGCGCGGCCGGAACGGTCGGCTGAACCGGGGACAAGATCTTGACGGCCACCGTCTTCTGTCCGGCCTTCACGGTCGGATCGGCGTCCATCACCGCGACCTGCCACACCAGCTCTCCGGTGGTCTTGTCCTTGGCGTAGACCGTGCGCCCCTTGGACGAGGCGTCGAAGTCCTTGACCTGCTCGACCTCACCGACGACGTAGCAGCCGTGCGGGAAGACCTGGTGGAAACTGACGGGGATGGGTCCCTGAAGGGCCATAAAGCAACAACTCCTCTTCTTGACTGGCCAGACTGCTTGACTGACCAAGTTGCTTCTACATTAAGCACGAAGCCCGCTTGGTTAGTCAAGTGCACCAAGCGGGCTTCGTGAGGAAAGTTGGATTACCGGATCGGGTAGGCGTCCTCAAGCTCGTGAAGATCACCGGGAAGCACGGTCTCCACCACCACCCACGGCTTACCCGTCGCATCGCAGGCGACCGCGTACACGGCCAGCAGCGCCGCTGAGGGCTTCACGCCCAGGAGCTTGCGTTCCTCGGCCGTGGGGTTGCGCGCGGTGATGTGCTCGATGATGTGATCCAGCGAGACGCCGGCCGCACTCTCCACATACCGCCGGATGCCCTGGCGTAGATCGGCCGACTCCGCCAGCGCCTTCCAGTCGGCGACACTGGCCGCTACCCAGGTGGCGGAGATCTCGGTAGGTTCGCCGTCGCGCTCTACCAGGAGCCTGCGTAGCACGACTGCGGATTTCTGTTCCAGGCCGAGATAAGCGGCGATGCGGTTGGGAGCCTCCACCGGTCCGGCCGTCAGCAGCTTGCTCGCGGCCTGGGTCTCTGTCCGGTCGAGGAGTTCGCGGCCCGTGCGCGCCTTCTGGTCTTTGGAGATCGCCGGGCGACCGCGCACGAAACGGCCCTTGCCCTGTTGGGTGACGATCCATCCCTGATCACGCAGAACACCGAGAGCCTTGACCACCGTGGGCCGTGCCATGCCGAACTCCGCCATGAGCGTGTGTTCACTGGGCAGCAGCGAGCCCGCCGGATACTCGCCGGAGTCGATGCGCCGTTCAAGCTCGGCGATCAACTGCGCGTACTTGGGAGGCGTGTACTCAAACGACATTAGAGCCTCACAATCAACATGCTTGTCTAGCCAAGCAGGCTATCAGCGCATGTCAGTGATGCGAAGCCTTCGACCGACAGGAAGTTCTCACCCCGTGACGCGACGACACGACCAACCGAGGCCCGCCGTGCCGCCGCGTCCGCCTATCGGGCCTCCCCGGAGAGCAACGCCCTCCATATATCGCTGGCCTGCCGGATCGGCCATCGATAGGTCTCGTGAACTTTCTGACTGCCGTTCAGTTGGAGCGTGCGGCGGATGAACCCCTGCCCTCCGGCCTGGCACAGCTCATACAACGTGGCCCGGCACCGGCAGGTCCAGGTGATCACCCGCAGGCGCGTCGTCCCCCTGTCAGGGTTCAGCCAGACCAGCCGCATGTGATCACGCTGCGGTGTGGACACATGCGGACTCAGGCAGCTGCTCAACTCGATCACTGCGGAGCACATCCCGTCGGGCTAGGGACCGGGGCCGGTCCCTGCTCGCGAAGCTCAACGCAACGACTCGCCACCCGGCGCGCGGCCGTCACCGGATCATTCGCCGGACAGAAGGCGTAGCGCCGACGACGAGCCCGGTCTGCCTCCTGCCCGGCCCACCAGCGGAACACCTGCCCATCGGTCCACACCACCAGCCCGAACCAGACCGACACCAGCGCCAGCCCGTACCCGTCATGAACATCGGAGGCGATGTTCAACGCGGCCAACTCATCCCGCAACCGCCGCGCCGCCCGTACCGGCGTGATCGCTTTCTGCCGACTGATGGCCGGAATCTCGTTGCCGCTCATCAGGCCGCCACCTCGCCAGAGCCCAGGCAGTCGAAGCACTGGATCCGGACCGGCTTTACCGCCTGGCCGTCAATGCGGCATTCGACATCGGCACGGCCCCGGCGAATCCACCGCCAGCCACGACCACAGCAAGTCCCGCAACCCTCACCCGTCGACTCACCCTCGGAAATCATGGATCAAGGTTCGTCACCTGCGGTTACCCAACCCATCCCGAGCCGGAATCCTTACCCCGAATAGCCGATATCCCTTGACGGGATAACTCCCAGCGGCAAGCGTGGGATATCCGGAAGCCGCAGCCGCAAAAGGAGGCGCCACCTATGCCAGCAGATGCGACTAAACCAGTCGTTATCCTGCCGGAACTGTGGCAGCGCCCCGAAATGCTAACGGCCCTCCAAAACCGCAATATCGGCCAGGTATTTCGGCTTATTCGCCAATACGCCGGAGTCAGCCAGACCCGCATCGGTACCGCCGTGAACCTCAGCCAGGGCAAGATCAGCGAGATCATGAAGGGAACCGTCAAGGTCACCGCCTTCGACGTCTTTGAACGCGTCGCCGATGGCCTGGACATGCCCAACCCCGCCCGTATGGCCCTGGGACTCGCCCCCCGCACCACGCCACCACGCGTGATCGACACCACTACCCATCCTGCCGCAGTCATCCCGTCTCGGGATGGAAGGCCAACAAGCTCCCTGCCTAGCGTGGAAAGCGTTGTAGCCACCGGCCCGCGCCGACTCGATGACCCCTGGGACGTCGACCTTCCAACGCTGGCCTGGATTGTGGGAAGGCTGGACTCACACGTGGACCGTCGAACGATGCTCCTGCTCGCCGCCGGAATGACCGCCGAAGCCGCGGCCACCATCAGCGACCCCTGGGAGCGACTTTCTCGCGCCCTCACCGGCCCCCAGGCCCTCGATGACGACACCATCGAGCGCCTCGAAGCACGCACCATCGGCTTTCACCGCCTGGAGTACGTGCTCCCGGCCCGCGCCATCTACCAAGGGCTCACCACCCACATCAACGAACTCAGCACCCTGCTCCAAAGCGGCCCCTCCGACCGCTACCGCCGACGCCTGGCCGCCACCGCCGGCGAAGCCGCCACCCTCGCCTCCTGGATCGCGTGGGACCTCAAACAGCCCGGACAGTCAGCCTCGTTCGAACGCGTCTCGGCCCTGGCCGCCAAGGAGAGCGGGCACCAGATCATCCAGGCGTGCACCCACGCCTACAAGTCCTACGCCGTCGAAGGCCGCGCCGCCTACGACGCCATACGCCACGCCCAGCAGTTCCTCCCCGCCCAGGGAGACGACGCCACCCGCGCCTGGCTCCTCAGCCGCGAAGCCGAAGAACTCGCCGCCCTCGGCGACCGCCGCGCCATCGAGGTCATGCACCAGGCCCAAGAGGCATACGGCCGAGCCCGCCCGCATCGCGAACGCGCCTGGACCCGCTTCCTCGACCCCGGGCGGATGGCCGCCTTCCAGCTCTCCACCTACGTGCGACTCGGCGACGAGCACCACGTCATCGAAGCCGGCCAGACCGCCCTGTCCGCCGTCGACCAGGAGAGCGACCACAAGAAGGCCGCGATCGTCTACGCCGACATCGCCCAGGCCCAACTCCAGATCGGCGACATTGCCGAAGGAATCACCTACGCCCGCCGAGCCCTGGAATCCGCCCAGCGCAGCGAATCCACCTGGGGCATCGAACACCTCGCCACCGTAGAGAAGACCCTGGCACCCCACACCGACCACGCCGTCCGCGAGCTACTCAGCGACATCGCCGCTACCCGCCGGAACCAGGGGACGTCTCCCGCCTGATCCACTCCAAGTAGTCAGCCGTACCGGCTACGAGTGCGCTGGCGATGATCTGCGGCACCTCGTAAGAGTGCAGCTCCCGCACACACCGAGCCAGATCCTCGAATCGCCCGGTGGTGGTCGTCATCAGCAAGAGCCACTCGTCGGAGTGCTGGATCTGCCCGGCCCACCAGTAGGTCGACTCGATCGGCGCGACGACCTGAGCCCCCGCAGCCAGCCGACGCTCCACCACTGCCGAACAAATCCGATCGGCCTCATCACGGCTGCTGGCAGTGACGCGGACCTCGATGCAATCCGAAGTTTTTTCGATCATGCCAACACACTGCCGAATTGTTCTCATAGGTATCAAGGCGACGGCGCGGCGCGCCGCCGCACGGCCCTCCACCCGCTCCGCCGTCCGGGCGTGCGGCGTGGGCGCCGGTCCCGAACGGCGGCGGGAATCGGTCCGCCCGCCGCACTGGCCGCGCGCCGCACTCGCCCATCGCCCGCCGCAGTGGGGCCGCACCGCCGCCCAGGGGCGAAAGCTTCGACTGACCGGCCCAACCTCTTCGAGGCCCTTTCGGGTGCTTCGCATTGCGCCGGCTGCTCGCTCTCTCAGGTCTGGAGTCTTGTCCAACTCCGAGCCTGGAAGCCGAGGCCGCACTTGGGCCATAGAGAGCCCACAACGCCCCGTCAAGTTCCGCGAGATTACGCGAGATTACGCGAGATTACGCGAACTTCCGCTACCTTCGAACGTACGTGTTGCGTGCATGCACGGATGGATTCCATCCGTGCATGCACGCAACCTCGTGGATGGAACCTGTTACCAGGTGATGAGGGGCAGGTTCCTAGTCGCTATGAAGGCTCCTACCGCTACGGCGGTGGCCATCAGTAGCAGACACATTCGGGCGGTACGGCCCCAGTTCGTTGCAGCGAACCGGGCCGTCCGTCCGATCTCCTCTGACGCTCCCATGTCCCTCCTTTCTACGCAAAAAGCGCCACAGGAAGCCCCATTACTCTGTGTGATCTCCAACATCACAGTGGGTGGGACCCTGTAGCGCGTTACCAAGGCACTCAACAATGCACCCGGCTTTCCCTCGTCTTGAGCAGGACGAGTAGCCACGTCGGAGATGGCAGCTGGGTGGTGGATCAACATTGTTGCGTGAGCAAGCCCAACATATAGCTGGGGCTCTTGCGATGCGACTAAAAACAGAAAATTTCCCTCCGCGGGGGCGCTCCGGCTCCGGGATGATCGCGAGCTTCTCCGCGCAGTCCGTAGGAGGCTGAGGTAGGGGCCTGATCATCCCGTCTGCCATCGACCGGGGGGACAAGCCGAGCAGACCGGGGCCATGGGGCCAAGGTCGTTCGTCCAGTGGGGCGCTCCACCTTGGCCCCATGGCCCCGGTCTGCTTCCCCTTCGGGCGGGTCGACGGCAGACGGGATGATCAGGCGGGCGAGGCGTGCGCGTCCACGCAGGATTCTCGGGCCGTGCCCGTTGCGCGCCCGATGGGGCGGGAAACGAGGGAGAACAGCGGGGAGTCACGGGGAACGCGATCAGGGCGCTGATCTGCCTCTTCGTAGGTCGAGCAAGATCGGCATCCGTCTTTGCAAGCAGGATGTCAGGAGTTTTGACTTCACGGCCTTTGTAGACCAGGAGACCCATGTCTTCTGAAATTGGCTGAGCCCTTTTTAGCTGGGGCATCGACTCTCTTCGACGAGTTGCGCCACTAGGATCGCGTGTACGAGCGCGGTCGCGCGATGCGGGCAACAGCGCAGCTTAGTCAATGCCTTCCAGTTCTTCAAGGTCGCGAATGTGTGTTCGCCGATAGCTGCGATATGAACGTGGGCGCGTTTGACTTTCCGCTGTCTGTGCGACAGCAGGGGCCAATAAAGATGCCGTTTGAACGGCGTGCGGATCGTGCCGTCCACTCCTTGGTAGTCCTTGTCCGCGAAGGCTTCACCTCGGCGCTGGTCAAAGCGTCGATCAGAGTGACCGTACGAGCGGAAGTCATGTCATGTACGGCGCCCGGTAGTGCAGGTGAAGCCCATACCGGCTAGCTCGTGGAATCGGCCAGTAGTTGCACGTTCATTCATGCCGCTTGTGTTTGTCCCTGATATCCGACTGCTCGTCGGAGAAGTGATCCATGGGAATGCGGGCGCTGTCCAGGACGGTGTAAATCAGCTGGGATGCTCGCTCGCCAGTGATACGCATGGTGTTGGCCAATGTAGCTAGGAGATCAGCCAGCTTGATCACCGATCATAGATTCGAACTGTAACCGCCATATCAGGAGAAGATGTTTCAGTGCGGAGGTCTTCTTCGATAGCGCGTGGATTTCTCAAGCGACCATCGTAATCGAAAACAAGGCATATGAGGTGTGTCACTGAATTATGGGCGAGGTATCGATCGCGATCCACAATAAGTTGCTCACCCAACTTGCCGTCTCTCAAGCTTTCGCGAGTGCGCTTTAGTTCGATCGCAAGCTTATACTTAGGGAGAAGAAAATCTATACGCGAATTTTGACCCGCATACGATGGCGTATATTCTTCTTCTCGGATATCTTCAAAGAATTGGGTCAGCAAAGCCCTGAGGAGATATTGATCATCATACTCGTTCTCGAACGTTATCGGATCGCCGTGAGAGCGCACCTTTAGGCTTCGCTGCACCAAGAGCATTCGGTCGCCAAGCTCCAGGATAAGAGAGACTGCATCGATTTTCGCCCCAGCAAATGAGGTGGTACCCGCAGATTCGGCGGTCCTGGCCTTGCCTTCAATAAGCATTCGAAGGAGAAGGCCAATAATTTTCGATTTGCTGGCAGCCGAGCGAGCGAGAGCGCCCCACTCTTGGCGCCCATAGAGTTCAGCCTCGGTCCTACCGTTCTTAAACGATCGAGTATCCAAATCGTTTAGCCGTGCAACACTCTCAAGCTTTCCATGAGGTGCGTAATCCTCACCGTATCGTGCTGCAAAAAGTCCGTCGACGTCCACGCGGCGTTCGGGGGTGCGAAATGTCGGGGCCTTGCTAGTGAGGTATTCGTATCGCGCAGCAAGAGCTGCAAATCCATACTCGGGACGATTCATATTCCAATGCAGAAAATAAGAATCTTCCCGGGACGAAATATCCCGATAGAACTGCTCAAGTAGGTGGATTTCGCGGTCGTCTCCTTCTACTGAAGGCGGGGCGTCTGACATGCTGTATGCATTTGTATCTCCTGTCTGGAGATCATACAAAGCGATCGATGCTATACCTGCAGGGTGATCATTCGCGGTGAGAAAAGATTCGCAAGCATAATGAATGGCAACCACTGCTTCATTGCGCGCCAGCGCTCTGGTCAATTCTTGAAATGTGAGGTCAACATTCATTTGATCTCCTTTTTTAATATTGTATAAGTTTTCTTTCGGGCAAGATTATTGCAGTGAGAGGTGCTCGATTGACAGTTCCGCAGCCAGTGTCGATGCAGATAAGATTTGGTGAAATATATGGACCACCCTGGCTCTGTATGTAGTGGCCGCACACGGTTAACGGCCTTGGCCATGGTCCACTATATCGGAACAACTCGGGATGTCCACGGCGATACATAGAGTCGGGCGTCCTTGAGTCGATGTCGTGAGGATCGAAACCGCAGTGGGATATCAAGACATCTTCGTTCTCGTATGCAATCTGAGTGTTGCGGAGAAGATTGAGGTGCTCGGCAGGAAAGGAGGAGCGGAATTTTTCGATTGCATTTGAATCAACCGTCTCAAGATATGATCGAATAGTCGACATTCCGCTATGAGCAGCAAAGTCCGCGACATTTCCATCATTGAGGAAGTTTAGAAGGGCTTCATCGTGATTTCCTCGCAGAAGAGTTATCCTGTCCGAGTACTTATTTACGGCCTTTAGGAGTAAATCTAGAACCGCTTTAGTGTTCGGTCCACGGTTGACATAATCTCCTACGAATACTAGATGGAGCGAGCTGTCTGCTAAAAGCGAATTAAGTGCTCGCGGCAGTCGTACGCTATCGCCATGAATATCGCCAATCACTGCCAATTTCGATCTCTTCAAGGGAGTCACACTATCGGCAACGTCAATGACGTATAGTCGATGGTAGAAGCGCCTGCTAGGGCTAGTTCCAGCAAACGACTGGCGAGTGGATAATCGTCTTTCGCCCAAATTGCTAGGGACGGTAGATTGTTTGGAGTATCATTCGGTGGATGTTGTCCGAGGAGTTTGTAGCCAAAATCGCGCAATTCGCGAATATGTTCAGGATGATGTGTGCGCAAGAGATCCGCGAGCTGAGGGAATCCAGCAATTTCTGCTGATCGATCTCTATCGAAAGTAAGATCTCCCAACTCGGCGCATTTGATATAAACCGCCGATCTAACTGCGTAGATGGTCATTCGCAAAAGGCTTGTGGCGTACTGGTTGGCATCCGAAACTTCGGTGCCGGCTAGAGCTAGGCATAGATTTCTCTTCAGTCTGCTGTAATTTTTCGGTGGTCTAAATGAATCTAGGATATCGGCAAGGACATTTTCGGGGTCATCGACAATCCTCCCTTCGTTCTTAAGATGATGAACAAATAGGCTTCCACGAACGGCCAGTAGCTTCAGATGGTCGATCGTATAAGCCGCAACATTGATGCGCCCATAGGAATAAGATCTTGGTCGGTCTTTAACGATCTGCAAGACATCTATGTCGCTATCGGCGCGAGCGCTTCCCCTTGCTCTACTACCGTAAATCATCACCGCAATAGATTCTCCCTCTAAATGCGGGTAAATCAATTCCATAAGACGATCTACCTCTATCGTCGGCGTGATCAGCCGAGGGTCATCTCTACACATGTCATCCAGGCTAAGGGAAGACACTGACAGAACCCGACCGCCATACATCGAGCTGTTCAAGATCAAAGCACCTCCGTGGGGGATCAGATGGATTGGATCACAGTGTGCACTCGCTCGGCTTAGGTAGACATTCTGGGCACGGTACTTATGATCTAGAACAGTAGAGCCACAGCACACATGAGACCGCAGGCCTGTAGATGGCTGAGGGAGCCTGATTGCCCTGTCTGCCACGACCTAGGCAGCCTGGCAGGCGGTTCCTCCAGCTCAAGCCCGTTTGTGACCGTTACCGCCTCATGGTCGAGGAACGACGAGCGGTGAATGGACACACGAAGATGAGCTTGCTCCTCCGCCGCCGACCGCGGTGGTGCGAGGTAGACGGGATGCTCAGGCGGGTGGGGCATGCGTGAAGCGACCTCTACTCACCTTCGTCAGGGCAACGCTATTCCTCGATCACCCAGGGTGCGCCAGGCGAGATCCGGCGCGCAGAGGAGTACAGAGGTCTGCTCTACGGTGGGATCGAGGTCGACGGCGTGCCGGACATGGCAGATCATCGAGGCGTCTGCATCGTCGACGTCAGTAGTGTCGTCCCCGATCAACCGGTCGTTGTCTTCAGCGTAGATCACGATGAGAGCGTGCAACTCGCCAGCCACGACCGTTTGCTGAACGACAGCTCCCAACTGAAGCTGGAACCGGCTGCAGGGAACGAGAAGTGCACGTGCCGGGTGATCTTGCTCATGATGTGCAGTTTGCTAGTTCGGCTGCTGGGGGCTGTGTACAGACTAGAGCCGGACGGGTTGCAGTTTGGGTTGCAGTTCACCGCCGCACCATGCCGTTCCAGGCGGACCGGCCGAGCGTATTGGTCCAGCTGGAACTGATCGGGACGGCCGAGATCCGAGCTGCTAATGCGGTTTGGGTTTACCGCCCATCCGGGGTTCAAATCCCCGAGCCTCCGCAGTTCAGAGGCCCTCTCCCGAGACACGGGGAGAGGGCCTTTTTGATCTCCAAAGGTGCTGTGGTCGCAGTCCTGGTCGCAACGTTCAGGACTTTCCCCGGAGCACGGAGGCCGGCCCCGTTCCCCGGCATCGCGCATCAACGGTGTGGACACGTGCGCGTACCTCTCGGTCGTGGTCACCCTCGGGTGACCCAGGACCTCCTGAACGGCCCGGATGTTCACACCCTGCTCGATGAGGAGCGTCGCGACCGTGTGCCAAGCGGTACCCCGGCCTCCGTGGAGGGTGCCCTCGATGAGGGGGCGCACCGCAAAACCTCATGCGTGAGCCCATTCGCCCTGCAGATCTTCGGTGCACCCGGTGCCGCAGATTACGACCACAGGGCGGTGTGATCACAAATCCAACCCGTGGCCCCTCGCGAGATCCTTCGCAGCATACGGTCGGAGCATGCGCAACTGGATGTGCATAGTACTCGTGGGAACGCTCCTGGCCTGTCTCACTGGCTGCACAGTCGCCGCCAACGGCAATGTCGGTATCAGTGTGGACGAGTCAGGTCACCTCATCGCCGTACTGGCCTGGTGTGGGCCTGCACCGGACGGAGTGAAGCTCTACCACGAGCGTGTCACTCCCCGAAGGAGCCCGACCGGCAACCCCGACGATGCGTACATCGACGACGCGGTATACCAAGCACCCACCTTGAACGGACAGAGCGCCTCGTTTCGACTCGACACCCCCGCCGGTGGCTGGGTGATCACGCCCAAACCTCCCTCTCTGGAGCCGGCGATCACCTACAACGCGTACGGCTTCACCAACGACAACACCAGTTCGCTGCGACGCGTGACGTTCGAGCTCGACGATGCCGCCAAGATCGCCCCGGGCCAGGTGCTGATACAGGAATGGGATGAGAAGAGGCAACAAGAGATCGACGTCGTGATCTCTCTGGACGCTTTCGAGCGAATGGGCCAGGATCCCGGAAACTGTCCTTGAGATCATGCTCTCGTGCGATATGCATGAAATGATCAAGATGGCGGGAACGACTGAAAGACGCCCGATGAACTCCTGTTCTCGTTCGTCCAACGGAAAAGGCGCAGTGAGTATGTCATCCGACCTCACGCACGAACTCTGCCTCGAAATCGGGCGAACCGTGCGGGACGGCGCCCCGGACGGATGGCAGGAGGTCGACGTCCTTCGCTGCCAGCTCGGCACCTTCGGCATAACCGCGATCACCTATCGGATGGCGGACGATTCCCGGCAAACTCGAGATGGCGAGGACCTCGGTGACCTTTTCCATCGGCTGAAAGTGGCCGAGTACAAGGCGGGTGAGGGGACGTGGTTCGTCTGCCGGCTCGGCTACAGCCTGCGCGGGAAGTCGTACGACGCCATGATGCGGACCTTCAGCATGGAGTCGCCTTTCTCCCGGGACTACACCGTCATGATGACGCCCGCCTTCGGGATGGAGCTGCCCTTTGCCCAAGCCGTCGAGGTGCCCGCCTGGGCCTATGTGGAGGAACTGACCATGTTCCCGCGCAGGCAGGACCTCACCCCGTCGTGGATGCGCGCCGCCTGGCCCGAAGGTGTGCCCCTGCCTGAGGGCGACTCCACTCTCACCTCACCGGCCGACAGCGAACCCGGTTCGGCCTGGCCTCCGCTGGGAACCATGGTCGCGCGAACCGTCGGCCGCGACGAGGACCCGGAGACGATCGTTTTCGGGATGGCCGAACACGAGGACGGCACCGGGAACGCCTTGATCTTCATGATGTCCGCCGAGGAACCTGACGAGCAGGAGACAGGGCTTGGCATGGACACGTACTGCATCGTCCGCGAGGACCAGGCAGGCACCACCTACGGCGGCGTGACTCACTGCGGGATCGACTCCGGTCGCCTGACCTTCCACTTCACCGCGGAGGCCGCGAAGGAACTGAACGTGGAGCCCGTCGTCCGGATCGATCTCCAGATCGACGAGGGCGGCGTCGAACTGCTCAGAAGCAGCCTGCGAGAGATCCTGCTGTCCGGCCGTCACGACCAGCACCCCCAGGGCATGCATCTCTGACCGCCGGGCCATCGGCGGGCTGTCAACCAGGGTGACGAGGGGTCAACCACGGTCACTCACGACCGGCCCGAAGCTCAAGCCGGCAGCCCTACCGGCCGTACTCGACGCACTTCCCAAGCCCGGCAGCGCGGGTTCGATTCCCGTCACCCGCTCCACTTCAGAAAAACGGCGTCTTCCGATCGGCCGGATAACTCACATGCTTCGGATCATGCCCTGATGTCACACTGTCGCGATGTCCCGAACCGACCTCAGCGATATCGAGTATCTGCGTCACATCGAGCACCTGGCACGCGAGATCGTCAACGCGGCAGACGACGCGGGATGGCTCACTCTCACCACCGTTTCCGATGAGGCCACGCCACTTCGGCGAGCGGTGATCGAGACAGCCCGCCAACTCCGTCACCATCACTTCGATGGGGACGGATGTCTCGACGAGGACCTTCCGCTGATGAAGCTCGCCGGAGTGGTCGTCCTCCGGCCGCACGCCCTTCCCATCGGCATGGAAGAGAGCTACACCGAGATCTGCGCCCGCCTGGACATCGAAGCCCAGCCCGGAGGGTGGGCGATCTGGAACACCTGGGCCAAAGACGGCCAGCCCATCTCGATCGTCCTGGTCGACTCCAGCGGCACCGAGGGACTGCTCACGAACTGGGCACAGGGCGTCGAGGTCCACCCGATCACCCCTCTCCCGGCCCAAGTAGTCCTGACACGGCAGGGATGGGTCACCCCCATGACCCTGTCCCCTGCCAGTGCCCGGAAGTTGGGTGCGACTCGCCCCACCTGCTGAACGCCTTCCGTACACCCCGAGGTCTTCGGCGGAGGAATCCCAATTACGGGATGAGCAGGTATACGTAGGTGGATGATTTCGTCCATTAGATAAACTATGGGATTCTCTTCGGCATGACTGAGCCTACAGAGACCCCGCCTCCCTATATTCCTGGCCCCAGGCCCGACGACGATATCGTATCTGTTCGCATGCTGGGATCTATTGCGTTGGTTGGCGGCGTCGTTCTGTCCTTCGGTATTCTGCTCTTCGGCGGTAGGTTTTCGTCATGGCCATGGCTCGTGGGCTTATGGCTCACAGCGCTGATCGGTCTTGGATTACGTCTGGAGGCGGCGATTCGCGAGCAGAAGCGACGCCGCTGAGGTTCCTGCTGTCACTCTTGATCTCCGCGCTGATACCCGACGTCGGGCGGATCGTCGGTTTCGTAGGACACGGAGTCGCTCTGAGCGGCAGAGCGACGAGGCTTGTAGCTACGATCCGCGGGTGCGTCGGCGCACCATGACGATCAGTCCCATCTGGATGAGGAGTAAAACCAGCGCGACGACTCCCGATGCGGCGGCCAGCTCTTCCTCTGAAAGCCCGCCGACGCATTCCGTTATGTTGCCACCCTCATATGAAAGGGTGCAGGTAGGGCCGAGGATCATGAGAGCGATGAACCAGTTGGCGAGCAGAAGGGGAGCCGAACCCAGGATGAAGAGCAGCGTGATGTGGTTCATCCTCCCGCTTGTCGGGTTCACCTTCGCCGCAATAGGTGCTGGACGCCCGCTTACATCGGAATCACGACTCACTTCGAACATGTAAGCAGGGTCAAGTGATCGTGACAAGGGCGGTACGGTGCACCTCCAGTCAGGTGGTTTCGTTCTCCTCCGTGTACATCACCGGCTCCGGAGCTGTCCGGCTGGGAGGATGAAAAGGGCTCCGTGAGTTTTCAGGATTCCTGCTTCTCAAGACGAAACCCCGCTCGGCGCCGCCCGCCTCCTGATCGGAGGTCGTGATCCGCTGGAGCCGTGCGAGTGCGGGTCGGTGAGATCGCTTTCCTGACCTTTGAACACCGGCAGCGTCTCAAGCCAGGCGATGTGATCACCATGTACGAGATCCGAGCTCGTGGACACCTGGTTGTGGTCATCTGCTGCGTGCCCGTGGGCACCGTACAACCACGCGGGGCATCCAGCTCCGAGATGATCGACCGGCGGTAGCCGGAATCGTAAACGGCTGAAGTGGGAGCCGTGAAACGGTCTGCCAGGTCCGGACATTTCCACTGATGACACTAACTGTCGGAAGGAAATGCTCCGTGGGACCGCCCGAGGCCAGGCAACGTTTCGAAGAGATCTACCTGGCGCACTACCCAGCCGTTTCCAGCTACGTGACCCGCCGCGTCTCCTCGCCGAACGAGATCGCGGACGTGATCGCCGAAACGTTCCTGACCGCCTGGCGGCGGCTCGCCGACGTACCCGTGGGCGACGAGACCAGGCTGTGGCTGTACGGAGTGGCCAGGCGCGTGCTCGCCAACCACCGTCGCGCGGAGTCCCGGCGGAACGCCCTGGCCGTGCGCCTGCGGGAGGACCTGATCCTTTGGAAGGAGTCCGTCGTCGAGCAGCCGTACGACGGGGCTCGGGAGGCGTTCTCGCGACTGTCGGACGACGACAGGGAACTGCTGTCGCTGGTCGGCTGGGAGGGACTCGGCGCCGCCGAGATCGCGAAGGTGCTCGGGTGCTCCCGTGGCGCCGTACGCATCCGCCTGCACCGCGCCCGTAAAAGGCTGGCCGCCGAACTGGCCGCCGCCGAGCTCGACCTCACCAGGTATGGCACCCGTGCCGTCGCCCTTGCCAAGGAGAGCACATGACGAACGAGCTTCACCGTGTTGTCGCGGCGATCGCCCCGGATCCGGGCCCGGGTCTGGTGCCGGGCGCACGGGAACTGATGAACGAGATCATGGACGCCGATCCCACGCCCGCCCTCGGGCCTGTCGGCCGTCGCAGGCTGACCTGGCGGATCGCACTGCCCGCCGCCGCGCTGCTCGCCGCCGGGGTGACCTTCCTGAGCTGGACGGCGGTGCTGCCCGGTTTCGGGCCGCGGCCGGTGGCGGCTCTGGACATCAAGCAGCAGGACGGCTACTACCTCATCGAGGTGAAAGACCTTCACGCCGATCCGGAGAACTACGAGGCGCAGCTCAGAGCGGTCGGACTTGATATCTCACTCCGGCTCCTTCCGTCCACTCCCGGGCTCGTCGGCAGCATCATGGCCACCGACGACCGAAAGGTCGTCGACCAGATCAAGACGATCGACCAGCCTGGATCGTGCGACAAGGTAGGCGGCTGTCCGATCGGGCTCAAGGTCCCCGTGGACTTCGTCGGCTCGGCGGACATCTCCCTGGGACGTGCGGCTCAGCCCGGTGAAGCCTATGCGCGGATCACGTCCATCTCCGCCCTCGGCGAGCCCTTGCACTGCGTGCCTCACCTCAACAAGACCGTGGCCGAAGTACGGACGCTGCTCAAGGATCGTGGCATCACCATCGAGGAGTTCATGGTGAGCGATCCTCTGCGCACGAAACCCGGAGACTACGAGTTGACCGACTCCGTTCCCGACTCCTGGTATGTCATGGGCGGCACCCTCGGCATGCCCGGCAAGGCCACGATCTCCACCTTCTCGTCGCCGATGCCGGCCGACCAGGTGGAGAATGTGAGAAAGGCCACCGGCTGCCCCGGACTGTGACGGTGCCCTCGCACGATCCGAGAAACGGCCTTGGGGGACCCTGCCGCGGTTCTGGTTGTGATCCGACCCTGCGCAACCCCGTTCCGGAGGGACCGGCGGCAAGCCCCTGCGGCCACCCGCCTTCGAGATTCGAACGGGAATGCGCTCAAAGGAGGCCGCCGGTGCCTCCCCCGTCCGGGGGAGGCACCTCCCCTTCCGTGGGGAATCACGTTTGACGTGCGGTTTCTACTCTCGTGGTCATGGTTACCTCTGATCGCCGACGACGCTGGCCGGCGTACGCGGTGGCGGTGCTGTTTCTCGGTTACGCCGCAGGGAAGGCCGCTTTTGCTCTGCAGGCCCGACTCGGGTTTCCGGGCGGGCCTCCCGTGTCGGCTGCCGAGGCTGGAAGCTATTTCATGGAGGCGGCCACCGCGCAGTGGCTCGCGACCGCGTCCGGCGTGCTGGGCGCGTGCGTCGCTCTCGCCACGGTCACGGTGCTGGGGCGCCGGGTGCCGAGAACGTTGATGCTGCTCGTGCTGGCCGGGATGTTGTTGGCCGTTGGCGGCGGTTCGGGGATCATGATCGTGGACGGGTTCGTCGGGATGGGTGTGGGCTGGCAGTGGTACCACGGGGTCCTTGGAATCCTCGTGATCGGGCTGTTCCTGGAGATGATCCGGTCCTACGCGGCGGTGACGAGACGTGTCGCGGACTGATCGGGCGCAGGTGGGCGCGTACGGGGCCGCGGCGTGCGCCGTGGCGTACGGATCGATGAAGCTCGCTCAGGCGCTGGGGGCCAACGCGCTGGCCGACAAGGACCCGTTACCCCCACACCTGCGCGAACAGTTGCTCGCACGTGATCTCCTGTTCGTGGCAAGCCACTGGTTGCTGGCCGGTGCCGCGATGGTCGGTGTCGTCGTCGCACTGGCCACCGTGAGGCCGTGGGGTACGAGAGTGCCGCGCCGGTTGCTGCTCGCGATCACCTGGACGCTCGGAGTCTTCATGATCGTCCGATCGATCGGCGTGCTCGGGTTCGGTTTCGTCGGCGACGTGCTGCTGTTGACCGGGGTTCGCCCGCCCTCGGCCGAGCACGCCTCGCTCGCTCGCGAGCTGGCACTTTGGGATCTGCTGCTGTGGTCGCCGTTCTTTCTTCTCTGGGGGGTGTGCTGGGCAACGGCCGGATGGCGGCTGAGCAGAGCGAGCGGCGGCGTGCCCGCAAAGCGGTCCGAGAGTTCGGCCGGGTAGGGCCGTGGCCAGGAGATCGTCTCGCGCCTCGCTCCCCGCGGGATCGAGCGGGGCATCGGGATGGGCATCGGGATGGGCATCGGGATGGGCATCGGGATGGGCATCGGGATGGGCATCGTCACGCTGGTATATGCCCACCGGACTCGCTCGCCGTGCGGCATCTGTGGTTGAGGATGATTGAAGGCATGTTGTCCCCCCTCGTTGGCCGCGCCACCTATCTGCGATGGGTCTGTCTCGTCCTCGGTGGAGCTTTGCTGATGCCGTACGTGATGGTGGGGTCCGTGATCGGTGGTCTCATCGGGTTGCCGGCCGCGCCAGGCCCCTTGCCCCAGCCGCTGGTTTTCCTGGCGGTGCTGCCGCTGGTGGCACTGACCGGGCTGGTGCTGCCGGTCCGGGCGCTGGAGGTGACGGCGGCGCGTAGCCTGCTTGGCGCCGAGATCGCCCCACTGCCCGCCGAGTGGGCGTCCGGCAGGCGGAGCTGGGATGAGCGCCGGCGTACCGCCACCTGGTTCACCCTGCACCTGGGGGTCGGCGGGGTGATGTCGGGACTGACGCTGGCGACGGTGCCGTTCGTGATCGTGACGATTCTGCTGCCGATCACCGGTGTCCCGTTCGACGTGTGGATGCTTTCCAGTTTGTGGGAGGTCTGGTGGAGCGGCCCGCTGCTGGGCGTCGCCCTCCTGGTCGCGCTCGTCTACCTGACCGCCGGGGTGGGTGTGTTGCTGGCCCGGTCGGCACCGAAGCTGCTCGGCCCCTCACCTGCCCAGCGGCTCGCGCTGCTTGAGGAACGGGTCCGCCGCCAGGCGGTCCGCAACGGCCTGGCCCGTGAACTGCACGATTCGATCGGGCACGCGCTGAATGTGGTGACCGTGCAGGCCGGGGCGGCCGCCCGGATCCTGGACCGCGACCCCGCGGTGGCCCGGGCCGTGCTGGGGGCGATCGAGGAATCGGCGCGCGCGGCGCTGGAGGAACTTGACCAGGTGCTGGGGGTGTTGCGCGAGCAGGAAGACGAGCCGTCCACGGCCCCGGCGCGGACGCTCGCCGACCTGAGCGGCCTGGTACGGGGGACCGGTGCCGCCGCTGAGGTCACCGGTGACCTGGCTACCGTGCCCAGCGAGATCTCCCGGGAGGTTTACCGGATCGCCCAGGAGTCGCTCACCAACGCCCTGCGCCACGGGACCGGTCCGGTACGGCTGGCGTTGGTCGTGCACGACGACCATCTGGAGCTCGACGTGCGCAATCCGGCGGGACGAGCGCCTGGCAGGAGTGGGCGCGGCATCGATGGCATGCGCGAGCGGGTCACCCTGCTGGGCGGCGACTTCGACGCCGGTCCCGCAGGTGGAGAGTGGCACGTTTCGCTACGACTGCGACTTCGCCCCTGAACGGTGGTGGATAGTGTCGGGCGCATGCCGATTCGTATGGTCATCGCCGATGACGAGGATCTGATCCGGACCGGTCTGCGGATCATCGTCGACTCCGAACCCGACCTGGAGGTGGTGGGCGAGGCGGCCGATGGAGCGGCAGTGGTGCCGGTGGTTCGGACGACGCGGCCCGACGTGGTGCTGATGGACGTGCGCATGCCCGCGGTGGACGGCATTCAGGCCACCCGGCTGCTGCTGGCGCTGCCCCAGCCACCCAAGGTCATCGTGGTGACCACCTTCAACAACGACAACTACATATATGACGCGTTGCGCGCGGGGGCCAGTGGCTTCCTGCTCAAGCGCAGCCGACCCGACGACCTGGTCCAGGCCGTCCGAATCGTCGCCGCCGGGGAGTCGCTGCTGTTCCCGGCCGCGATCCGCGCGCTCGCCGCGAACCGTCAGAGCCGATACGCCGCCCCCCGTGCCGTCCCCGGGCTCGGGAGGCTGACCGTGCGGGAGGCCGAGGTGCTGCGGTTGATGGCCTGTGGCCGATCCAACACCGAGATCGCCGCCGAGCTGGTCATCGGGGCTGAGACGGTGAAGACTCACGTCGGCAATGTCCTGGCCAAGCTGGGGGCGCGCGATCGTACCCAGGCCGTCATCACGGCCTACGAGTCCGGGTTCGTCTCCGTCGGCTGAGCCGAGGCCGCGAACCGTCCGCCCGCAGTCCAAGACCGTACGACGGCTTCTTCGAGAACTCTGCCTCAGGTGTGAAGGCGGAGCGGCGGATGCGGAGTGACCTGGGAGTGTGGTGTCACCCAGGTCTGACCACATCGTGCGTCTCGGGGGGAGGTGCGCCGTGTTGACGCTGCCAAATCGCGGTGCGGCCTCCCTTCTGCATCCCGGTATCGCGGGTGGTGATGACGGAGAGTCAATACAGCGGGCCCGGACGTTGTCAAGGGACGGGGGTTCTCGGGGGGCGTCTGCGCCAGGCATCGCCGAGAAGGGCGTCGCTGCCTGCGGAGCTCGGTCCTCGATTCCGGAAGTTGCGGCCCTGATGTGAAAATTTCAGGACGAGACTGCCGATAGATTTCTCCTATATGCCCTGAAGAGATGCCGTGCCCTGGCTGTATCGGACCCGCGGTGAGGGGCATCGGTGCTGGAAGAGCGCGACCGAAAATTTCGCTTAAGTATTGACATGTTTCGGATAGATTTCCAAACTGAGTCTCCAAGCGGCCGGCCCTGCCTGATGTGGTGATCGAGTAAGGGTCGCCGGCCATGACGCCATCGTGGTGTGCGTCCCCGTCCGGGGTGCGGCGTCGTTCGCGGGGTTCCCGCGTATCCCTCTTTCCGTGATTTCAGTATGGAGTCAGGCATGGGCATGAAGGTTTCACCCCCATCCGCGCGCCGAAGTTTCGGTGCCCTCACCAAGATCATCAGTGCCGGCGTCGTGGGTGTCGTCGGTGCGGCGCTGATGGTGTCGGCTCCCGCGGAGGCGGCGGAGAGCACGCTGGCCGCCGCCGCCCAGCAGAGCGGTCGCTACTTCGGCACGGCGATCGCCGCGGGCAAGCTCGGTGATTCGCAGTACACCACGATCGCGAACCGTGAGTTCGACATGATCACGGCCGAGAACGAGATGAAGATCAACGCCACGGAGCCGAACCAGAA
>NZ_JBEZEZ010000051.1:0-40940 GCF_040649155.1 Streptosporangium sp. NPDC049046
GGCCGCCACCGCACCCCGCGACACCACCACCAACCGCGAACCCCCACACCGCTCATCAGCCAACCACCCCTGCACCAACCCCAGAACACGAACCGCCAAAGCACGCACCGCCCCCACCACCGCGCCCGCCTGATCCGAGACCGCCTCGGTCACCACCGCGTCCGGCACCGGCCCCGCCACCAGCGAGGACAGATCCTCATGAGCCGGAATCGCCTGCCCTGCCGCCCGCCATGCCTCGGCGACACCCAGCACGTCCGGGCCGAGCACCGCCACCGGTGACACCCCACCCGAAAAGGGCTCCGCCACCGGCGTCCACTCCACCCCGAACAGCGCCTCCCGCTCGACTCCCCCGCTCTGGAAGGCCGCGCCAAGCCGGTCGGACGGGATCGGGCGCAGCACCAGTGAGCGCACCGACAGCACCGGCTCCCCGACCACGTCCACCGCGCTCAACAACAGCTCACCATCACCCACCCACGCCAACCGCACCCGCAGCACCGACGCCCCACCCGCGTGCAGACACACCCCACCCCACGAGAACGGCAACCGCACACCCTCCGGATCTCCCGCCCCCGCGAAAGCCACCGCGTGCAACGCCGCGTCCAGCAACGCCGGATGCACCCCGAAACCACCCGCATCGGCGACCCGATCAGGCAACATCACCTCGGCGAACAGCGCACCGTCCACCCCCCGCCACGCCGCCCGCACCCCCTGGAACACCGGCCCGTAACTCAACCCGCTGCCGGCCAGCCGCTCGTACAACCCGTCCACCTCGACCACCGACGCACCTCTCGGCGGCCACACCCCACCCTCGAAAGCCTCGAACTCCTCCCCGGCCCGGCCACCGGCCGCCGCACCGTCACTTCCCGCGCCGATCCCCCCACCGGCCAGCACACCACTCGCGTGCCGTACCCAGGCGTCGTGTTCACCGGCCCCCGCAGGCCGAGCATGAACACTCACCCCACGCCGACCCACCCCATCCGCAGCCCCCACCCGCACCTGCACCGCCACCGCATCGTCCTCACCCAGCACCAACGGCGCGGTCAAGGTCAACTCCTCCACCACCCCACACCCAACCTCATCCCCCGCCCGCACCACCAACTCCAAAAACCCCGTACCCGGAAAAATCACCATCCCGCCCACCACATGATCCGCCAACCACGGATGCGACCCCAACGAGACACGACCCGTCAACAACGCCTCATCACTGTCGGCCAACCCCATGACCGCACCCAGCAGCGGATGCCGGGCAGCCGTCAGGCCGAGCCCTCGGGCATCCCCGGTCGAGGTCGGGTTCGGCCAGTACCGCTCGCGCTGGAAGGCGTACGTCGGCACCTCCACCCGGCGGGCGCCGGGGAAAACCGCCTGCCAGTCCACCGGCACCCCACGCACGTGCAGGGCCGTCAGCGCCGACATGACCGCCGTTCGCTCGTCGCGTCCCCCGCGCAGTACCGGCACCAGCACCGCGTCCGCCTCCCCTTCGGGGTCCGTGGCGCGCAGGGGTGAATCCGGCGTCAAGTCGGTGTCACGCGAGTCCGGACTCGCGGCGAGGGTGTCGGCGGCCATCGCGGTGAGCACCCCGTCGGGGCCCAGCTCCAGATACGCCCGAACCCCCTGGCCGTGCAGGGCCCGCACGCCGTCGGCGAACCGCACCGCGCCGCGCACCTGCTCCACCCAGTACTCCGGCGAGCACAACCGCTCCGCCGTCGCCGACTCCCCGGTCAACGTCGACACGATCGGGATCTCCGGCGGGCTGAAGGAGAGCGACCCGGCCACCGCCCGGAAGTCCTCCAGCATCGGGTCCATCAACGGCGAGTGGAAGGCGTGCGACACCCGCAACCGCTTCGTCCTGATCCCCCGCTCCTCCAGGGCGGCGGCCACCTCCAGCACCGCCTCCTCCACCCCGGAGACCACCACCGACGCGGGACCGTTCACCGCCGCGACCGACACCTGCTCCTCCCGCCCGGCCAGCAGCTCGGCGACCTCCCCCTCGGAGGCCCGCACCGACACCATCGCCCCACCCGCAGGCAACGCCTGCATCAACCGCGCCCGCGCCGCCACCAACACGCACGCGTCCGCCAGCGACAACACCCCCGCCACATGCGCAGCCGCGATCTCCCCGACCGAGTGCCCGGCCAGCACGTTCGGACGGATCCCCCACGAGGACACCAGCCGGAACAGTGCCGTCTCCACCGCGAACAACGCAGGCTGCGCCCACCCGGTCCGATCCAGCAACTCCGCTTCCGCCGACCCCGGCTCGGCGAACAGCACCTCACGCAACGAGCCCTCAAGCAGCGGGTCCAGCTCGGCGATCACCGCGTCCAACGCCGCCGCGAACACCGGGAAACGGTCGTACAGCTCACGACCTATCCCTGCCCGCTGGCTACCCTGACCGGTGAACAACACCGCTAGCTTGGCCTGCCTGCCATGGCCCTTGATCACACCGGCGGCGCCGCCGTCCGCGAGCGACGTCAGCCCCGCTCGCAGTTCGGCGTGATCGGCGGCGAGGACCCCCGCTCGATGCTCGAACGCCGACCGCGTCGTGGCCAGCGAGAACGCCAGGTCGTCCAGCGACGTCTCGGGCGCACCGTCCACATGGGCGAGCAGGCGCGCGGCCTGGGCCCGCAGCGCCTCGTCGGTCCGGCCCGACAGCAGCACGGGCACCACGCCCGCGGGTGTCCTGTCGGCCGCGGGGGCATCCGTTTCAGACTCCGGCGCCTCCTCCAGCACCACGTGGGCGTTGGTGCCGCTCACCCCGAAGGAGGACACCCCCGCCCGGTGCGGCTGCCCGGTCTCGGGCCAGGACCGCTGCTCGGTCAGCAGTTCCAGCGTGCCCGCGGACCAGTCCACCCGCGACGAGGGGGCGTCGACGTGCAGTGTCTTCGGCAGCACCCCGTGCCGCATCGCGAGCACCATCTTGATCACACCGGCCACACCGGCGGCGGCCTGCGTGTGACCGATGTTCGACTTCACCGACCCCAGCAGCAGGGGTCGTTCCCTGTCCTCGCCGAACGTGGAGATCAACGCCTCGGTCTCGATCGGGTCGCCCAGCGTCGTACCGGTCCCGTGTCCCTCCACCACGTCGATGTCCGCCGCCGACAGCCGCGCGTTCGCCAGGGCATCACGGATCACCCGCTGCTGCGAGGGGCCGTTCGGCGCGGTCAGGCCGTTGGAGGCGCCGTCCTGGTTCACCGCGGAACCACGGATGACCGCGAGCACCTCGTGCCCGTTGCGCCGGGCGTCCGACAGCAGTTCCAGCACCAGCACGCCCACGCCCTCGGACCAGCCCGTGCCGTCGGCGCTGTCGGCGTACGCCCTGCACCGCCCGCTGGGCGACAGGCCGCCCTGGCGGTTGAACTCGATGAAGGTGCTGGGCGTCGACATGACCGTCACACCGCCCGCGAGCGCGAGGGTGCACTCGCCCGTCCGCAGCGAGTGCGCGGCCCAGTGCAGCGCGACCAGCGAGGACGAGCAGGCCGTGTCCACCGTCACCGCCGGGCCGACCAGACCGAGCGTGTACGACAACCTGCCGGACATCACGCTGTTCGCCGTACCGGTGAGCCCGAAGGCGTCGATGTCGTGCGGCAGGGTGTCGCGGTAGTCGGGGGACATCGCGCCGATGAAGGCACCCGTCTGGCTGCCCCGCAGCGCGATCGGGTCGATGCCCGCTCTCTCGACGGCCTCCCAGGTGGCTTCGAGCAGCAGCCTCTGCTGCGGATCCATGCCCAGCGCCTCCCGGGGGGAGATGCCGAAGAAGCCGGCGTCGAACTCCGCCGCGTCGCGCAGGAAACCACCGGACAGCGACGGCGGTACGGCGCCGCCGTACTCGTCGCGGAGCCGGTCGAGGTCCCAGCCGCGGTCGGCGGGCGGCTCGGATATCGGGTCGCCGCCCTCGGCGAGCAGCCGCCACAGGTCCTCGGGCGAGGCCACACCGCCCGGGTAGCGGCAGGTCATCCCGATGATCGCGATCGGCTGCTGGTTCTGTTCCTCAAGATCGTGGACGCGTTGACGGGTGCGCCGGAGATCGGTGGTCGCCCGCTTGAGGTATTCCCGGAGTTTCGCTTCGTTGTCCATATCAGCTCAACCCTTTTCAACGACCAGCACGAACTCATCAACTCGCCGGGACCCGGATGCCTCGCAACCGAGTTCGGCGATCACAGCACCGCCGGACGGACCACACCGGCCGCGGTCGAGTCCACAGGCTCCGCCAACATCGGATCAGTCTCGGCTCCGCGCTCCCCGAAAATCATTAGTAACTCCGGCGCCGAGAGTGGGAAAAAGACCAGCGAGCCGGGCCGTACACTCGCGCAATGGCCGGTCAGCTGCACGTCACAGCAGAGTTGTCGGAGTACGTTCGGCGGATGTCGCTGCGGGAGGACGAGATCCTGCGTTCCCTGCGCGAGGAGACCGCCGCCCTGCCCGCGGGCAGGGCGATGCAGGTGATGGCCGAGGAGGGGCAGCTGTTGACGCTGCTCGCCCGGCTCGTCGGCGCGCGGACCGTGCTGGAGGTCGGCACCTTCACCGGTTACAGCACGTTGTGCCTGGCCCGCGCGGTCGCTCCCGAGGGGCGCGTCATCACCTGCGACATCACCGAGCGGTGGCCCCGTGTCGGAATGCCCCACTGGCGCCGGGCCGGTGTGCTCGACCGGATCGACCTGCGGATCGGCGACGCCTCGGACACCCTCGCCGCGCTCCTGCTCGACGAGGGGCCGGGCTCGGTGGACCTCGTGTTCATCGACGCGGACAAGCCCGGCTACCCGAAGTACTACGAGGCCGCCCTGCCACTGCTCAGGGAGAACGGGCTGATCGTGGTGGACAACACCCTGTTCTTCGGCAAGGTCGTCGACCCCGAGGCGCGGGACGCGGACACCGAGGCCATCCGCGGGTTCAACGCCCTCCTCGCGGAGGACCGCCGGGTGGACATCTCACTGCTGCCGATGGCGGACGGCATCACCCTGGTGCGCAAGCGGGGAGCGGCCGAACCGCCCTGCTAGACGACGGGTGAGGGGCTGCGCAGATCGAAGGGCCGGGTGCCTGACGAGTTCCCGAGGGTCCCGAGGGTCCCGAGGTCGCACGCGACGAGGGTCATGGTGGTGGGCGCGCCCTGCGGTGCCGGGACGAGGTGGAGTCGCTCCAGGCCGCTCACCCCGGAGGCGGGCAGCCTCCCGACGCACGGGCACTTCCCTTCGGTGAATCCGCTGAACCGGTAGGCGATCTCCATCATCCGGTTGCGGTCGGTGCGGCGGAAGTCGGCCACCAGGTGCGCGTCCGCGCGAGCGGCCTGGTCGATCAGCCAGCGCAGGATCACCGTGCCCGCGCCGAAGGACACGACCCGGCAGGAGGTGGCGAGCAGCTTCAGATGCCAGGTCCTGCGGCCCAGCTCCAGCAGGATGACCCCGACCGCCCCGTGCGGCCCGAAACGGTCGCTCAACGAGGTGACCAGGACGCGGTGCCCGGGATCGTCGAGCAGCCGCTCCAGCGTCTCCCGCGAGTAGTGCACGCCGGTGGCGTTCATCTGGCTGGTGCGCAGGGTCAGCTCCTCGACGCGGGCGAGGTGTTCGGCCGTGGCGTGCTCGATGTGCATCACCAGGCCGAGCGAGCGGATGAACTCCTCGTCGGGACCGGTGAAGCCGGACTTCGCGGCCTGCCGGCGGAACCCCGCCTGGTACATCAGCCGTCGGCTTCTGGCGTCCTCGGTCACCGTCTCCGGGCTGAACTCCGGCAGCCCGGCCAGCTCGGCGACGTGTTCGGCGGAGTAGCACCGTACGTCGGGAAGGTGGAACGTCACCTCGGCCCGTTCGGCGGCCTGGTCGTCGATGAACGCGATCGTGTCGAGGGCGAACCGCAGTTCCTCCGCGATCTGCCGGATCGAGTCGGACTTGGGCGACCAGCCGATGTGGGGCAGCACGAAGTACTCGGCGACGCCGAGCGCCTCGAGCTTCGCCCAGGCGTGGTCGTGGTCGTTCTTGCTCGCGACGGACTGCAGGATGCCCCGGGAGTCGAGCACCCGGATGAGTTCACGGATGGAGTCGGGCAGGCGGATCTCGTCGTTCTCCAGCAGGGTTCCCTGCCACAGCGTGTTGTCCAGGTCCCATACCAGGCATTTCACCACCGAGGTCTTGTCGGGCACCTGTCCTCCTCGTCTTGGTCAGTGTGACTGTGCGACGGCGTGCTGGGCGAGAATGAGCTGGCAGATCTCGCTGCTGCCCTCGATGAGCTCCATGAGCTTCGCGTCCCGGTAGGCCCGCGCCACCACATGGCCGTCCTGCGCCCCCGCCGACGCCAGCACCTGCACGGCCGCCGCCGCACCGCGTGCGGCCTCGGTCGAGCCGATGTACTTGGCCAGGACCGTGGCGATCACCATCTCCGGCGATCTCTCGTCCCAGCAGCGGCTCGCGTGCTCGCAGACCCGGGTCGCCGCCTGCTCCGCCGCCATGAGCTCGGCGAGGTGGCGGGCGACGAGCTGGTGTTCGGCGAGGGGCCGACCGAACTGCCTGCGGGTTCCCGCGTGCGAGCCCGCCGCCAGGAGACAGGCCCGCAGGATCCCGACACAGCCCCAGGCCACCGATATCCGGCCGTAGGACAGGGCCGTGGTGACCAGCAGCTGGAGCTGCTGGCCGCCGCCCCCGAGCACCGCGCTCGCCGGAAGGCGTACGGCGTCGAGGTCGACGTCGGCGTGCCCGGCGGCCCGGCAGCCGCTGGGGTTGGGCACCGGGCGTACGGTGACCCCCGGGGTCTGGGCGGGGACGACGACGGCGGCGCCCTCGTCCCCGTACCGTCCGAAGACGACGATCAGGTCGGCGTAGCGTGCGACGGTGGTCCACGTCTTTCGCCCGTCGACCACCACCGTGTCACCGTCGGCACGTATCCGGGTGGTCAGCGCCGTCACATCGCTGCCGGCCTCACGCTCGCTGAAGGCGACGGCGGCCAGCTCGCCGCCGGTCAGCCTCGGGAGGTACTCCTGGCGCTGGCGGGCGTCACCGAGCCGCTGGATCGTCCACGCCGCCATGCCCTGCGACGTCATCACGCTGCGCAGGGAACTGCACAGGCTGCCCACGTGCGCGGTGAGGGCCCCGTTCTCCGAGCTGTTCGCGCCGACGCCGCCGTACGCGGGCGGCACCTCGGCGCAGAGCAGGCCCAGCTTGCCGAGGGTCCGCAGCGTCTCGGTGGGAAGGAGACCTGCGAGGTCCCATTCCGCCGCCTGGTCGCCGACCAGGTCGGTGACTCCTTGGCGCGCCTGGGCGAGCCATTCAGGCATGGTCCGCCACCGGTGTGTCCAGCAGCCGCAGGACGAGGGAGGCCATCCGCTCGACGGTGCGGAAGTTGTCCAGCTTCAGGTCCTCGCCGAGGATGGCGATGCCGTACCTCTGCTCCAGGTGGACGACCAACTCCATGGCGAACATCGAGTTGACGAGCCCGGAGGCGAACAGGTCCCTGTCGACGGCGACCTCCGTTTTGATCCGCTCCTGGAGGAAGTCGAGGATCTGCCTCCGGATGGTGTCGGGGGTCGGCTGAAGCGTCTCTTCTGGGTGCGTGTTCACGAAAGCACCTTCTCGTAGTCGTAGAAGCCCTTACCGGATTTACGCCCAAGGTGGCCCATCGCCACCTTCTCCAGCAGGAGTTCACAGGGCTGGAAGTTCGCGTCGCCGGTGCGCTCCCACAGGGCTCGCAGCGCGTCGACCAGGTTGTCCAGCCCGATCAGGTCGGCCGTGCGCAGGGGCCCCGTGGGGTGTCCGAGGCAGCCTCGCATCAGGTCGTCCACCGACTCGGCGCTGGTCACACCGGCCGCGACGATCCGTGCCGCCTCGTTGATCATCGGGTGGAGCAGCCTGCTCGTGACGAATCCCGGAGCGTCCCGCACGACGATCCCGCGGCGCCCCATCCGGGCCAGCAGTCCGGTGACCGCGGTCATCGTCTCGTCGCTCGTCAGGTCGCCTCTGATCACCTCCACCATCGTGATCAGGTAGGCGGGGTTCATGAAGTGGACGCCGACCAGTTCGTCCGGGCGGGCGGTGAACCTGCCCAGCTCCCCGATCGGGATGCCGGAGGTGTTGGAGATCAGCGGGGTGCCGGCCCCGAGCAGCTGTGACGTCTCGCCCAGCACCTTCGCCTTGATCTCGGCGTCCTCGACGACGGCCTCGACAACCGCGGTGGCGCCGGCGACGGCCGCGGGGTCCGTGGTCGTCGTCAGGTCGGCCACCTGACCCTTCGCCGGTACCGAGCCCATCAGCCGCGCGTGCCGGAGCTGAAGGTCGACGCGGTGCCGGGCGTCGGCGAGCTTGTCCTCCGACACGTCGACGAGCACGACCGGGATACCGTGGCCGATCGCCACGACCGCGATCCCCGTGCCCATCACCCCGGCCCCCAGGACCCCCAGCCGGGCATCTTCCACTTCGTTCATCCCTGAGCCTCACATAGCGGTTCGAGTTTGCCTTTCCCGTGCCTCACGGACCGCCTCTCTCCGATACGCCGGGCTTGAGAGGCGGCCGTGAACTCACCAGCTCGACGCGAGGATGAGGTCTCCGAAGTCCCGCTCGCGCGAGGCGTGCTGGAGGTCGGACTCCACCATCATGTGCATCAGCTGCTCGAAGCTCACGCTGGGCTCCCAGCCGAGCTCGATCCGGGCGCGGCTCGGGTCGGCGCAGAGGGTCTCCACCTCCGCGGGACGCACCAGCGCCGGGTCGACGACGACGTGGTCGCGCCAGTCCAGTCCCACGTACTCGAAGGCCATCTGTACGGCGTCGCGCACCGAGTGCATGTGCCCGGTGCCCACGACGTAGTCGGTGGGCTCGTCCTGCTGCAGCATGAGGTGCATCGCCCTGACGTAGTCGCCGGCGAATCCCCAGTCGCGGACCGCGTCGAGGTTTCCGAGATACAGCTTGTCCTGCAGGCCGAGTTTGATGTGGGCGACCGCCAGGGAGATCTTCCTGGTCACGAACTCCGTGCCCCGGCGCGGCGACTCGTGGTTGAAGAGGATCCCGGAGACGCCGTACATGTCGAACGACTCGCGATAGTTCCGGGTGATGAAATGGCCGTATGTCTTCGCGACCCCGTAGGGGCTGCGCGGATGAAAGATCGTCGTCTCGTGCTGCGGGCTCTCCGCGACCTTGCCGAACATCTCCGAGGACGACGCCTGGTAGAAGCGGATCTGACCGCTGCTGCCGTCACGTGACTTGTCCAGCCCGCATACCAGGCGGATCGCCTCCAGCATCCGGAGCACGCCCATGCCGTTGACCTCGGTGGTCAGCTCGGCCTGGTCCCAGGACATCGGGACGAAGGAGATCGCCGCGAGATTGTACACCTCGTCGGGCTGCACCTTGTCCACCGCGCTCACCAGGCTCCCCTCGTCCAGCAGATCGCCGTTGACGAACGACAGATCGCTGACAAGACGGCTGACACGGGATTTCCTGGGATTCGCCTGGCCTCTGATCAACCCCCAGACCTGGTAGCCCTGGGACAGTAGATGCTCAGCCAGATAAGAACCGTCTTGACCGGTGATACCGGTGATCAGCGCGCGCCTGGACATGCACTTTCCTTTCAGCACCGCGAACAGATTCCGACCGGACACCATCGCGACCGCGAAGACGCCGACGGCGTGCCCACAGCGGGAATCGAGTCCGTCGGGCCGATGGACCGCCGGCCCGTGACCGAGGGAGTTCTTCAGGGTGTCAGGTGATCGGCGGTGACAGTGGCCTGCCACCAGAGTCGAGAAGTCCGGGAAACGCCGCGGAATTACCGGACTCCAGGGATTTCTGGGACTTCTGGGACTTTAGAGACTGGAGGGCTCACCGCGAACTCCCACGGAACCGTCGGCGAGAGCGTGATCGGGCACCAGGGCCATCCGGTCGGCGAGATCGGCGGCCCGGTGCCGGAGGCGCTACTCCTCGACCCAGCCGTGTGTCTGGGCGAGGCCGACGAGGCATCGGCGGACGCCCAGCAGCTGTTCCGCCGTCATCGTCGGCACGGCCACGAGCAGGGCTTCCGTGATCTCCTGCGTCATTTCCCCGACGGAGAGCACGTCACAGAAACCGGCGTCGTTGCCCTGGCGGTCGGCGGCGGAGACCGCCGGTGCCGGTGCCGCCGACCCGATCGACGCGGGCGTCGGCGCGGGTCTCGGCACGGCGGGCGGAGCCGACGGAGACGGTGAGGACGACAGGGACGGCGAGGGCGGCGAGGACAGGGCGGCCTTCGGTGCGGCAGGCCTGTCGAGTACGCGGACCTGGGACGCCTTCAGTCCCTTTCCGCCGTTCTCGACCCTGAATTCGACCCTCGTGTCGATCGAGAGGAGACGTTTGTCGCTGTTCAGGTCGTTGACGTGCATGAAAACATCTTCGCCACCCGAGTCGGGGGCGATGAAACCGAATCCGCGAAATTCATCGAAGCTGACGAGCTTACCCGTTACCACCACACCGCACCTCACCAGAGCCACGTTTTCCCGAAATGGGTACCTCTTGCTCGGAGAATCATTTGCGGCAACCAAGGAAACCCATTCCCATTCGAGTGGGAGCGTGACCACGGCTGTCCCGCACACGATTTACCGCTCACTTCCGAATTTGCTGAGTATGTTTACTCGGCTATCTTGGTGCGCTCGGACCACTGGAAGACCGGAAGGTTCTCCCCGTCGACCGTAAGAAATTCACCGTTGTGCACGAAGTGCTCGTATCCCGCACCGGAGAGAATCTTCACCTTCTCCTCCGGGGCGACCATGGTTCGAACGGGGCTTTGACCGGAAAGTCGCTCCGGCCCACCGGATAGCACAATTTTCGCACTGGTCACGATGAAACCTCCCTTGCCGTTCCGGCGGCGCGATCGTCACGACGACCACGCGACCGCAGGCCGATTACATGGACTTACTTCACGAATTCGGGCAGGATCCGGGGCGGCCAGGAGCCGAGCCGGAAAATGCCCATGGAGTACGCCTTGGAGACCAGAGCCGGGCGGTTGGTGGCCTTCAGCTTCCGCAGCAGCGTCGTCACGTGATATTCCACGCCGCCGCGGCTGAGGTACAGCATCGACGCGAGCTGCACGGTCGACACCCCGGCGGCGACCCCTTCGAGTACCCGCGCCTCCATGCTGCTGAGCAGCCTCTTCTTCCCGGTCAGCAGGTCGTCACGCTGCTCTCGGTCGGGTCGCACCACCACCATGACGCTCTCGACGTGGCCGGCCTCGCCGTGCAGCGCGATCCCGGTGAGCTCACCGCCGAGCACGGTCTGGTCCGGCCGCACGGCGATCACCCGCTCCTCGAAGCGGGCGCGCCGATTGTCCGTCAGATGGGTGAACTGCTGTCCCAGCTTGTCGCGGACGCTCAGATGGAGCAACTCGCAGAACGCAAGTCCTCGAATGTCCGCCAGGGAACGTCCGAATTGCCGGGTGAATTCGAGATTCGCCTCGATAACCCTGGTCGCGTGGTCGAGATTCGCCACGCAGATTCCCGACTGGTCGAAAAAGGAACGATACTGGTCTACCCCGTCGGCGGGTGGGCCGACTAACCGGAGCCGCCGTTCCTCATCAACCGGAGCGATGCCGATATCAATACTCATCTGATTACCATTCCTCTCCTCCAGCAGACGAGACGATGACCCGATAACTATGGGGTAACGACCAAATCCACTTATTAACATGATATTAATCGGTGCGAAAGCAGGTCAACATAAGCCCACGACAAACAGTAAAAGACTGTGGTGCGTGAGGCGTCCGGTTCGGACCTTGCGGTGCGGTGGGGCGGTCTCGTTCGGTACCGAACTTCCCTGCGCCCACCCGGGGAAATAGTTCACGTCCCGCACTAAATATCGCGCGTGCGGCCGGGGCCCTCGAACCGGCGACGGCGGCACACCGCCCGCCGGAAATTACCCGTCACGACGCGGATCATGCCGGGCACGCGAACCGTGATGCGGATCATGCCGGACCGGCGAACCGTGATGCCCGTCGCCGGCCGGGGTCCTCGGTGCGGATTTCCGCCGACCGGCCCGAAGCGGCGACTTCGCGGGCTTCCCGCCCTTCAGCCCTCGGCCAGGTGATCGCTCAGGCATCCGGTCGGCGGGTCACCCGGCCGTCCGGCCGCGGAGACCGCGCCGGGCGGCGGCGGGAATCGGGGGCCACACCCCGGAGACCTGCGAGAAGGTGACAGGCGGCGATTCGCCTGACGGGATCCGGCGGAGCGGCCGTCACACCGTCTGTCACACCGCCTATTCGTCCGCGTTCCGCGCGCCCAGTTCCTCGACGAGCGCCGCCCTGCCGCTCACCCCGAGCTTGCGATAGGTGCTCGTCAGGCTTTTTTCGACGGCACGCCGGGTCACCCCGAGCGAGTCGGCGATCCGCTGGTTCGTCCATCCTCGTAGTACGAAGGCGACGACCGTCTCCTCGGTCTTGGTCAGCTCGCCGCGCTCGGGTGCGGACAGTCGCAGCGCCGGGCCGTTCAGCTCCGAGTCCCTGTCGCCCTCGGCCCAGGAGACGCCACGTTCCCTCGCGACCCGCGTGCCCTCGGAAACGAACTCCTCCGCGTCGTCGGCGCCCAGCTCCGCGAGCCTTCTGCCGAGAAGCGTGAGCGTCCTGGACAGCTCGATCCGATCCTCGGAACGGCGAAGCGTCTCGACGGCCCGCTTGAGGAGATCGACGCCCTCCTCACCCGGAGTGATCATTCCACGCAGCCGCAGCGCGCGGCCGTACGTCGCGGGAGCGCCCCACGCCCACGCGAAGGCGTACTCCTCGTCGGCCAGCTCGGTCGCCGCCTGCACTCTTCCGAGCCGGTGGTTCACCGCCGCGGCCCATACCCGCCAGGGGTACAGTGCCGCGTTCGTCCACCCGCAGCGCGACAGCTGCCTGCCACTGTCGAGGAACCTGTGCAGCGCGGCCGGCAGATCGCCCCGCACCGCGTCCAGCATCCCCCGCACCATGCGATGCGCGACGACCACCCGCAGGTCACCGCTCTCCGGACTGGTACGGATCACCCGCTCGCCCAGTTCGACGTCCTGCGTCTCAAGCGCGATCATGGCGAGCGTCCAGATGGACAGCGTCCTCGCCTCCGGCCAGGACGAACCGGCGTTGTCGGCCACGCTCAGCGCGGTGCTCCTGGCCTGGACCACATGCCCCGACGCGCGAAGGACCATGCTCCGCTCCGCGTTGACCAGCGCGATGACCCCTTCGAGCTCCTGGCGCTGAGCCTGTTCTCGCATCGCCTCCAGCCACGGGGTCACCGAGGCCGCCGTGTCGGCGAGGACCAGCGCCTGGACCAGCAGCGGGAGAGCGGTGTAGGCGTGCCCCGCGCGCGGCGGCTCCCGCTCCAGGATCCGGCCGGCGAGGGCGGAGATCTCGGCGGCCGTGACCTCGCCGGTCATCGTCGCCGCGTAGGCGAGCACGGCCAGCAGTTCCCGCCCGGAACCCGTGGAGACCGGCACCTCCGCGCCGAACCCCCGCAGCCGGTCGGCCGCCGCGCCGAGATGCGCGGCGTCCTGCATCCCGAGACAGCGGGTGCGGGCCTCCAGCCGCAGGCCGAGGTCTCCCTGCGCGTACGAAGGGCCCCGCTCATGGAGCTGCCGCGCCACATCCTGGACGAGCGCGCCCGATGACGGGTTGACCGTGCCGATCGCGGGCGGGATCCACAGCACCGCCTCCGCCCGCTCCGTCACCGAGGTGAGCATCGGCACGGCCTGCGAGATGTGGGTGACCGAGGACGCGAGGTCGAATCCCCGCTCGGCGGCGGCCAGGTCGACCAGGAGCCGGCCCCGGGCCTCGCTGTCCGGCGGCCTGTCCAGCAGCGCGTGCCGGATGTAACGGGCCGCCTTCCTTCCGGCGCCGCGTTCGAGCGCGGCGCCGGCGGCCGCGCGCAGGACGCCGATCTCCCATGCCTCGTACCCTGCGGTGACCTGCAGGAGCTGGTCGGCGACGTGCTCGGCCGGGTGGCCGACGGTGTGCAGCAGCGACGCCGCCCGGCGGTGCATCGAGGCGCGCGTGTCGGTGCTCATCCCCGATTCGATGCCGTACCGCACGCTCTGGTGGACGAATCGCGGCGACTCGCCGCCGGCGAGCAGGCCCAGGCGGTCGAGGGTCTGCATCGCGGACTTGTAGTCGATGCTGTCCAGACCGGCGAGCTCGCTGATCAGCTCCGGCTCCGCCAGGTCTCCGAGCACGACCATCGCCTGCGCGAGATCCCGGACGACCACGGGCTGGATGCCGAGGCAGAACATCCGGCGGTCGCGGAGGAACGGCTGGCTCGCGGCGTGAACCTCACCGGCCCGTGCCGCGACCGGCTGGAAGCCGGCCGTGCGCAACCTGTGCAGCATCGCGGCCAGCGAAGCGGGGATCCCACCGGACACCTCGTGACAGGCTCGGGCGAATTCGAGGTCGCAGGACTCCCCGAACTCCTCGCCGATCAACCGGCGCACCCCTCCGACGGAGAGCGGCCTCGGGTGCAGCGTACGGGCGCCCGAGGCGGCGATCTCCCTGAGCAGCATCGGGTCGGAGGCCGCGCACTCCTCGGAGAAGGCCGCGGCGACCAGAACCCGCGTGCCGTCCAGCCTCCTGGCAAGGTACGCCAGCCAGCGAAGGGACGGCGCGTCCGCCCACTGCAGGTCGTCGACCACCACCACCAGGGCCCTGCCCTCGCCGCCCTCGCCGCCCTCGCCGCCCTCGCCGTCCTCGCTGAGGTTGGCGATCAGCGAGTTCAGCCCCTGCAGGACCGACTCCTGCCTGAGCGACCGGTTCGGTCCGATCGCGTGCGACTCACCGAAGAACATCCCCTGCACCAGGCTCGCCGTGCCCTGGAACCAGGTATCCCAGCGGTCCTTCTCCGCCCCGGCCAGGATCGGCTCGAACAACTGCTGGACGACGCCGAACGCGAAGTCCTGTTCGAGGAGCGTGCCGCCGGCGCGCAGGACCCGCGCGTGCGGGGCGGCCGCGTCGGCCAAAGTGCGCAACAGCGCCGACTTGCCGACGCCGGGCGGGCCGATGACCGCCATCATGGACCCGTTGCCCGCCACGGCCGCCTGAACCGCCTGCTCCGCCCGCGCCAGCTCCTTCTCCCGCTCCAGCAGCATGGATTCACTCACCCATGTTCCGCGGTGCCGGGATCGAGGCGAGAAGCGAGGCGAGCTCGTTGCGGTTGGTGACCGCGAGCTTGCGATAGATCGTGGTCAGCCGCAGCTCCACCGTCCGGAGGCTCACCGACAGGACGCTCGCGATGTAGGCGTTCGAGTGACCGGCGGCGACCAGCCCCGCGACCCGTTCCTCGTTGGCGGTCAGTGGGTACCTCGTTTCGTTCGGTGCCGACGGTCCTTCCGCGACAACCTCCACGGCGGGGCGCTCGGACCGTCCGGTGAGTCTAGCGTCAGGTGTGTCGATTCTCACCGTCGCCTTCTGCCGACTCTGAGTCGCGGCGTATCCCCTCGCCGCCGACGACGCCGCGGCGGGCTGGGCCGGCACCGTCGCGGGGCGGTCGTACGGCGCCGGCTTCCGCGGGATTCGCGCGTCGTGCCCGAGGTCGCTCGCCGCCTCGACACCGTCCAGCACCTGTGACGCGCACCGTCGCGCGACATCCAGCGCGCTGGGGGCACCCCACTCCCTCGCCCGCTCCAACCCCTCCAGCGCCAGCCGCCTGGCGGTCTCGACGTTGCCGCACGCGCTGTTCGCCACGGCGGCCACCGATCGCCATGACAGCACCGCGGGATTCGTCCAGCCCCTGGACAGAAGCACGCGCCCGCACTCGTTGATGTCGCGCAGCGCGGCCTCGGGGTCCGCCAGCTCCATGTGCACCCTGGCACGGGCGTACAGCAGTGCCGCCCAGGCCACGCCCTGGTCCGCCCCCGGAGGGAACTCGAAGGCCAGCGACTGCTCGGCCTTCTCCACGGACCGGCCGGCGAGATGCAGGTAGGCCTCCGTCGCGACGAGGAAGGGGACCATCCGCGGATGCCACGAGGTGAGCGGCAACTCCGCCAGTGCCGCCTCGAAGTCGTACACCGCCTGCCCGAGATTTCCCCGCCGCATCTCGCATCGGCCGCGGTGGATCAGCGCCAGTGCGGCCGGTGCCCGTGCACCGCAGCGCCGGGCGTCGGCCAGGACCTCGTCCAGCCCGATCACCGCCTCGGCGACCTCGTCGGCCAGGAGCAGCGCCCTCGCCGCGTGGATCCTGGGGCCGAACGGCTGCTCCTCACCCCTCACCTGGAAGGCCGTCCTGGCCAGTTCCCGCGCCTGCGGCAGACGTTCCCCCCTGGCGGCGAGCATCCAGGCCGCGACACCCGCCCGCACGGGGTCTCCGGGCTCGTCGGACGGTTCGGGGAACGAGTGCACGGGCAGCGCGGAATCACCGATCGCGCAGTCGTTCTCCGCGAGCCAGCCGATGGCCGCCAGCGATTCGAGGCCGGCTCCACCCACCTCTCTGCGCGTGTAGGCCGTCGCGACGGCACGGTACGTGGCGGACGCGTCGCCCCGCGAGCCGAGCAGATCGGCCGCCCGGACAAGTGTGCCGACCGACACCTCGGTACCGCTGTTCAGCAGCACCTGCTGCAGCCGCCTGTCGCTCGTCTCCGAGTTGCGGTCCGCCTCCATCATCGCGAGCTCGATGAGCAGCCGTTGCCGCTGTTCGTCCCCCACCGGTTCCCTGAGCGCCCGGCCGAGCAGTGCCGCGGCGCCCTCGTGGTCCCCGTCGAGACGACGCTGCGTGGCCACCCGGCTCAGCAGGCTCACCACCCATTCAGCGCCGACCGGCCGCGTGTTGAGCAGCAACCGGGCGAGCCGTTCCTCCGGGATCGCCGCCCGGTACCCGAGCTCGACGGCGCGCATCGCGAGTGCCTGCCGCTCCCCGATCTCCATCCGGGCCAGCGCCCTGTCGGCGATGAGAGGGCTCGCCGGCGACGGGGTCCTCCCCTCGGTCACCAGCCCCAGGCGCACCAGGACGGACAGTGCCTGCTCGGAGGACATCGTCCTCGGTGGCGCCAGCGAGGCGAGCAGGTCGGCGTCGAGGCCGCCCTCGCAGACGGCTATCGCGAGCAGCAGCGCGAGCGCGTCCGCGGGCAGGCGGGAGATGCCCCTCGTCACCCGGTCGCCGCTCACCTCGGCGGCCCGCTCCAGCAGAGCCGGAACATACCGCGCGACGGGCGGCAGGGAGGCGCGCACGAAATGGTCGAGCACGGCGAGCAGGGCCGCCGGGCTGCCGCCCGTGGCCTCGGTGGCCGCGGTCACGAACGCCCCGTCGACGGGCCCCGCGTACCGGGAGACGATCACCTCCCGGACCCCGTGCTCGCGCAGCGGCGGCACGTGGATCACGCTGCCGGCGACCGGTCCGGACTCGGTGACCGGTTCGACGGCACAGTCTTCGCCGGGAGCTCCGGCCTGCACCAGGAGAATCGGCGCATACCGCAGCCGGTGGGTCATGGCCGCCAGCCATGCCTTCGATTCCTCGTCCGCCCACCGGGCGTCGTCCAGGGCGATCAGCAATGGACGGTTGCCCGCGAGGGCCACGAACTCCCCGCACAGCGCGGGAATCAAGGTCGTGGCCGGCTGCTCCTCCGCCCACAGGCGCCGCGCGAAGGCCGGATATCCGGCGCCGGCCAGTCCGGCGGCGATCTGCGAGACCACGCTGTAGCGGAGATCGGCCTCGGTGGGCGAGCAGCCGGCGAGAACGGCGAGCAGTCCGGCCTTCCTGGCCTGGGCGACGACCGCCCTGAGCAGCGCGCTCCTTCCCGTGCCGGGCGCCCCGAGCACGGTCACCACTCCTGGACGGCCGCGCAGGAGCATCGCCACCTGTTCGCCCAGCAGGCGTGTCTGCCCTTCCCTCTCGGCCAGGAACTCCGGTGCGGCGTCCCTCCACCGAGCGCCCCGCTCGGTGACACCCACCGGCCACGTGCGTGCCGGCCCGTGCGTCGCGGCTTTCCCCTCCGCTAGCGCCATGCGTACGACACCGGCTCGTCGCTGACGGCCGGCGAGAGCCTCTCGGACTCCCCGCCGGGGCCTGCCGTGGCACGAGAGGGGGCCGAAACCCTCCAGAGCAGGCTCGGAGCCCCGACCACGGTCGCATCAGTGCCACGGACGGGCGCGGGAACCTCGCCGTTCAGCCCGAGCGATCCGTCCGTGACCTTGGCTTCGACTCTGTGTCGAGTATCGCTGCACATTTCGCACCTCGAATCGACGACGCATGCGCCTGATCTCAAGCACTCCGATCGCCTACTGAGGAGACCTTAATCACAGCAATGTTGGTTTACAAGCATTTGCCTTGGATTTACCTGTGATTGCCTTTATTTATCTGTGTTCGACGGCCTGACCACCTCTCCTTCGAATGGCCGGAGACACCGGGCCGGCGTCTCGGAGAAGCGGATCCCCTCCGCAGGAGGAGCGGGTGGGCCGGGGCACGACGGCGACGGACGACCGCACACCTCACCGGCATCTCACCGGCACCGCAGCGCGCCCGCCACCTGACGTCTACAGGGGGATGTTGGTGTGGCGGCCCCGGCGCGCCGGGGCGGCGGCCAGGGCCTCGCCGAGCCGCAGCCGGGTGTACGCCGGGTCGATCACCTCGTCGACGACGCCGATGCTCACCGCCCTGGCCACGCCCCCCGCGATCCTCTCGTGCTCCGCGGCCAGGCCGGCCAGCAGCTCCTCACGCTCGTCCTGTGCCACCGCGGCGAGCTTCTTGCGGTGCAGGATCTCCACCGCCGCCTTCGCACCCATGATCGCCACCTCGGCCTCCGGCCACGCGAACACGGCGGTGGCACCGAGCGACCGGGAGTTCATCGCGATGTAGGCGCCGCCGTAGGACTTGCGCGTGACCAACGTGACCCGCGGAACGCTCGCCTCGGCGAACGCGTGCAGCAGCTTCGCTCCCCGGCGGACCACCCCCTCCCACTCCTGCCCGACGCCGGGCAGGTAGCCGGGGACGTCGACCAGCACGAGCAGGGGCACGCCGAACGAGTCACACATCCGGACGAACCTTGATGTCTTGTCCGAGGACAGCGAGTCGAGGCAACCGCCCTTGCGCAGCGGATTGTTCGCGATCACCCCTACCGTCCGCCCGGCGAGCCGGCCGAACCCGATCACCATGTTCGGCGCCCACCTGGGCTGCAGCTCGACGAAACCCGGCTCCCCGTTCTCTGCGTCCCCGCCGTCCAGGACCGCCCTGACCAGCGGGCGCACGTCGTACGCGCGCCGGGGTGAGTCGGGGAGCAGGTCGCGCAGCGGCCTCGCCTCGCGCACCGAGTCCACGTCGACGAAACCCGGCTTCGCCAGCAGCGCGACGAGCCGGCGGGCCTGGGCGAAGGCCTCCTCCTCCGACCCCGTGGCGATGTGGGCCACCCCTGACTTCCTGCTGTGCGCGTCCGGCCCGCCGAGGCTCTCCATGTCGATCTGCTCACCGGTGACCGACCTGACGACGTCCGGGCCTGTGACGAAGACGCGGGCGGCGTCAGACATGATCACGATGTCGGTCAGCGCAGGACCGTAGGCCGCGCCGCCCGCCGCGGGACCGAGCACGACGGACAGTTGCGGGACCTCGCCCGAGGCCCGGACCATCGCGGCGAACATCTCCCCGATCTCGTGCATCGCCGACACGCCTTCGTTGAGCTTCGCGCCGCCGGAGTGCCACACGCCGATCACCGGGCAGCGTTCGCGCACCGCGAGGTCGATGGCGTCGGCGATCAGCGGGCACTCGTCGATCCCGATCGCACCGCCCTTCACGGTGGCGTCGGTGCAGTAGATCACTACTCGCACGCCGTCGACCCGGCCGTAGGCGACCACCACTCCCACGCCTTCGCGCCGGTGGATGATCTCCAGCGAGCCCGGATCCGACAGCCGTGACATCCGAACCGCCGGGTCGCGGTGGTCAAGGGACGGCTCGTCTCGGTCCACCACAGCCACTGAGGGAAATGTCATCGCTCACCTCTGCGAATCGCCCGTCGTCCGAGCCGTAAGTGAACCAGCGGCGGCGCCGGGAAAACCCCTAGTCTTGTCCGCCCGGTCCACAGACGTCCCGCGTCAGGGCAGCCGGAGCAGCCCTTCGCGCACGCGCGTGATGATGTTGAGCGACGGCTGGTTGTCGACCTCGGCGAGCGGATGCACTCTGAGGAGGTTCCAACCGATCGCGTCACCGATCAGGACGATGGCCACCCCGATCGGCATCCTGAGGCGCCCCGCGATCTCGACCACCGCCATGGGCTCCCGGCACATGTCGCAGATCCAGCGATATTCCGGGGACAGCGCGGGATCGTCGGCGCTCATCGTGCCCTGCGGCGTCACCGAGATCAGCGAGTCCATCCGCAGCGGGGCGTCGCCGTGCGTACGCCCTCCGGAGATCACGTACGGTCGCGGTCCGACCGGCCGCGAGTTCTCGTGCTCGTACCTCGTCGAGGACGAAGGCGCCCAGTCCGGGTCCGTTGCCGGCGCGGGGGCGGGGGCGACCCGAGGCACCGCGTCCGGGAAGCTTTCGACGTAGTGGTGCTCGTCGGCGTCCGCCCACGACCTCTCCGGAGCGTCGTACCCTTCCGGGACGTCGTACCTCTCCGGACCGCTGTACCCTTCCGGAGCGTCGTGCGTCCCTTCCTCACCGGCGACGGCCACCTCGGCATCCCACACACCGTCGTCCGCTTCGACGTCCCGCGCGCCGTCGTGCGCCTCGATCTCCCGCGCGCCGTCCTCCACCTCGACGTCCCGCGCGTCCTCCGCCGCCTCTTCCACGGGTTTGGGCAGGAACTGGTGCTCGGCCCAGGTCCTGTAGTCGCCCCAGCCGCCGAAGGCGGAAGCATGGTAACTGGGTTTGTCAGCGAATCGCCGTCGTCGCCTCCTGCCGTTGGACATCGCCGGATCTCCCCTGCTCTCGAAAGATCATTTTCCTCAAGATCGCGATGATGGGATATGATCATCCCATCGAGATCATCGCGATCCGTCACCCCGCGATTTCGCCGCGTGTTCGCTGCTCCCCGCGGAGGTCTGCTGATTGTCCTCGGCGATACCTAGGTGTTTGCATAGTATTCCGCGAATCCGCTGGCGAATTCGGCGAGGGGGTGGGAAGCGTTTCCAGCGCCCATCCCAGATCCGCACGGCCACTCACGTCCAGCTTGCGAAAAACGCTGGTGAGATGGCTTTCGACGGTGCGCAACGTGATGCGCAGGGCCTGGGCGATCTCCTGATTGGTCGCACCGGTCGCCGCGAGTTCCGCCACGCGCCCCTCTCCCGTGGTCAGCACGTTCTTGACCCCACCGGCTCCCTGGTACATCCGGCCGCCCGCGGCGACGAGCCGGCCACGGGCCTGCTCGGCCAGCCTGCGAAATCCGCACCGCACCGACAGGTGCACGGCGCGACGGAAATGTCCGCGGGCGCCCTCGCGGTCGTCCATCCGCAGCAGCGCCTCGCCCAGCAGACTCTCGGCCCTGACCAGATACCAGCGCGCCTGGGTCCCGGTCAGTGTCTCCACCGCCTCGGTGAGCGTCTCCACCCCGTCGACTCCCTCCGCGACCGCCCCCCTCGCCAGCAGGGCGAGTCCTCGGGCAGGCGCGTTCCCCCAGGCCTCGGCGAGTTCCTCGCCGTGCTCGACGAACTCTCCCGCCTCGTTCCCACGCCCCAGTTCGGCGAGGAGACAGGCCGCCTCCAGCCACCACGGCACGAACATCGGATGCCTGACGACGGCCTCGGCGAGCAGCGCACCGCACTCGGTCAGGGACGACAGCGCGCTCGCGTGATCACCTCGCGACGCCGCCAGATACGACTTCGTCATCAGCACCCGTGGATAGTCGAGAAGGTAGTCCTCCACGTCCGGCGTGCCCAGCTGGCCGAGTACGGCAGCGGCCTGGCCGAGGTCCCCCCGCCAGGCGAGCACCGCGCCCAGGGCCGTCCGCGGTGCCGTCACACTTCTCGACCACGGCTGCTCGTCCGCCAGTTTCATGGCCCTGATCGCGTCCACCAGCGCCCCGTCGAGGTTGCCCGCCTCCCCCAGGATCCACGACCGCCTGGACAGGGCCATCACCTGCCCCCAGGTGTCCCCCTGCTCCGCGCCGTGCGAGATCACCCGGCCCATGGCTCGCACCGCCTCCTCGACCTCGTCGGCGAGTGAGAGCACGTACGCGGCGGCACCGACCGCCTGGCTCCAGGAGACCTCGTCCGGGCCGCTGAGCGCCTTACGGGCCAGCGGCAGGCAGGTCCGGGACGAGAAACCCGACATGGCGAAGACCAGGGACCGCCCGGCGAGCAGTTCGCGTCCCCCGCCGGCGGACACCCCGGGGGTCCGCGACATCACCGCCCATTCCGAGACGGTCTTCGCGGTGGACCTGCGGTTCCACCCGATCAGCAACAGCGCGGACTCCACCAGCATCCGCGACTCGTGATCCCCGGTGGCCGCTCCGTCGAGTTCCGCCAGGACGGCGTTCAGCGTCGAGACCACCTCCGGTTCCCTGCCCAGCGGCGGTGCGACCCGCGACATCTGGATCGCCAGACGTGCTCTTCCCCGCACGTCGCCCGTCTCCCGCAGCCCGTCGCAGAGCATCGCGTACGCTCTCGCCGGATCGTCGTGTCCGATCAGCCGCGCGAGGTCGGCCCGCGCGCCGACGTCGGCGGGATCGGCCATCACCATCCGGCCCAGGTAGTGCGCCGCCACCTCCGCGTCCCCGTTCGACTCGGCACGGCGTGCTCCCTCCCCGAGCACGCCCCGCATCCAGGTCTCGGGAAGTGCGGGCAGCAGCGCCAGTTGCGCGCTGACCTCCTCGGCCGGACGGCCTCCGTCGTTGAGCAGCCTGGCGGCCAGTTCCCGCCGTCGGTCGAGCGCGGCGGTCGGCATGTCGTTCAGCACCGCGGTCCGCACATGACGCTCGTTCAACTCGGCCAGGCCGACGTCGATGATCTCCTCGTCGCGCAGGATCTCGATCGCGGCGGTCACCAGCGGCTCGGGGACCCCGGCCAGCATGCCCACCAGTTCCGCGTCGGAGTGCCCCAGCACCGCGAAGGCCTCCACGACCCCACGCACGTATGCCGGCCGGCGGTCGAGCGTCGCGAGCAGATGTCCGGCGTGGAGTTCGGCGCCGAGTTCGGCGGCCCTGGACTCGCCTCGGGCGTCAGGTGGCACGCCCTCCTCGCTCAGGCGCTTGAACAGCCGCGCGAGCAGTGCCAGGTTGCCCCGGCAAACACTGGTGCACAGGCGGACGAACAACTCTTTTGGCACGGTCTCCCAGCACCGCCGGGCCAGCTTCCCCGCGTCCTCCTCGGAGAGCGGCCCGAGGTCGACGACGCGGTGCCCGCGCGCGGCGACACCGGGAACCGCCCGCCCGTTCGACGGGCCGGAGCGGTGCTGAGCGAGCAGGACGAACAGCGGCAGATGATGCCCACGGTTCACCAGGAAGTCCAGCCACGCCAACGACTCCTCGTCGCACCACTGCGTGTCGTCGAGCATGAGGGCCACCGGTCCCGACACGGCCGCCTCGCCGACGCGCCGGAACAACAGGTGTGACAGCGGCACGGTGCCACCTCGCGTCGGAAGCGGCGCCCCGCCGAACAGGCTTTCCGCACCGCTCCATGGCAGGCGGGCCCCCGCGGGCGAGCAGGAGCCGCGCAGGATCGTCACTCCGACACTGCGGGCATATCGCTCAAGTGCCTCCAGCAGGGAGGTCTTCCCCGATCCCGTGGGTCCTCGCAACAGCGTCAGAGACGCCTCGCCCTCCGCGGCCCCCTCCAGCCAGGACACCAGTGTGCGGAACTCCGCTTCCCGGCCCACCGGCCTGGCCTCGCCGTGGAAGATCCGTCCCGACATGGTCACCATCTCGCTCCATCAGGTCACCGAATCTCGCCAAGAGGGGGTCGTGAGAGCCATGCGCTCTTCTTGTGCGTGGCGTGCGGGCACCGGGCCGACACCGACGTCAACGTGGCCGGGAACATTCGAGACGCCGTTGCAGGGCGTGCGGGGATCGCGCGGGCATCGACATGCCACCTCCGGACGGGCGCCCGGTCATCCACTGATCCGGTACAGCCGTGTTTCCGATGTTTTTCCGACGTTAGCTTCTAGAATCTCGCTCGGCAAAGACCTCTTTGCCGCGAGTTCATCCGAACCCCGCTTTCGCCGGGGGCGGCGCCCCTCCGGCGGGCCGCTCGTCAGGGGCCGGGCGAGCGGGGCGTGCCTTCCGTACCCACCGTCGCCCGCGACGGCCGCGCACCGTCTCACACCCGTCTTCTCGGGCCCGTCTCAGGCCCGCCTCAGGCCTGGAGCCTGGCGTAGAACCGGCTGCACTCCTCGTAGGCGGGGAGCAGACCCTGCCGCCGAGCCTCGGAGAGGGTCGGGGCCGTCGCGTCCTTGTCCGACAGCAGCGGTGTCACTCCGGCGGGCCAGTCGATCCCCAGCTCGGGGTCGAGAGGATCGATCCCGTGCTCACGCCTCGGCGCGTACCCCTCCGAGCAGAGGTACACCACGGTCGCGTCGTCGGTCAGCGCCATGAAGGCGTGACCGAGCCCCTCGGAGACGTACACGGCCCGGTGGTCCCTGTCGTCCAGGATCACCGACTCCCACCGCCCGAAGGTGGGCGATCCGACGCGGATGTCGACGACTACATCGAAAACCGCACCCTTGACACACTTGAGGTATTTGGCCTGACTCGGCGGGACGTCGGCGAAGTGCACGCCGCGCAGCGTTCCCCGGCGCGAGACCGAGTAGTTCGCCTGCGAGAGGGCGAGGGGCCGGCCGGTGGCCTCACGGAAGCTCTCCGCGCGGAACCACTCGTGGAAGCTGCCCCGATCGTCGGGGAACACCTCCGGTTCGAACACCCACGCACCCTCGATGCCGAGTGAACGCATGCCCACCTCTCCTTCCGTGACCCCGCCTCATCCGGGGAGCGGGACCCCCGGACGGCACGCGCGACGGGTGCTCCCAGCGGAGTCTCCTCCGACCATCGCCCCCTTGTGAACCCGTCGTGTTACCCCGCGAAGGCGCGTACGGTCCTTCGCGGGACCGTTCCAGTGCCGGGCGGGCGGATCGTCCCAGGTGGGCGCCCATCAGGCCGGTGACCGGCCGATCTGGCCACTTCCGGCCATCACGAGCCTCGTCCACCCGCTCGGGGGAGCGGCCGGGAAGACCGCGTTCACGATCCGCGCGACGACCCGTTCCCGAGGGGATCCTCCCCTCCCCACGGGCGCGGCACCGGGTCCCGCCGACGCCCCGACGGCCACCCGGCCAGGGGCCGCGTAGCATCGACGTTCTGCGACATTCATTAGATTTCCGCTCACGACCACACACGGACACAGAGGATCATGAACGACTCCTTCATCCCCGCCGCCCGCGCGGCAGGCGGGACCGGCCCTGGCGGCACGCCCGCACGGCGTTCCTCCCGGCCGGAGAACGACGGCGGGCGACCCGGCGGCACCGCGTCCGCTCCGGTGGAGGCGTCATGATCGACCTCCTCCGCAACCCCGTGAAGAACTACGACTGGGGTTCGCGCACGGCGATCGCCACGCTCACCGGACGCCCCTCCCCCACCGAGCTGCCCGAGGCGGAGATGTGGTTCGGCACCCACCCGTCCGGCTCCTCGTCGGTGCTTCGCCAGGGGACCTGGCACTCCCTCGCCGAGGTGGTGGCCGCCGCCCCCGAGACAGAGCTGGGCGGGAAGACCGTCGAGCGGTTCGGCTCGCGGTTGCCGTACCTGCTGAAGCTGATCGCCGTGGACCTGCCGCTCTCGCTCCAGGTTCACCCCTCCCAGGAGCAGGCCAGGGAAGGGCACGCCCGGGGCACCTACGTCGACCCCTTCCCCAAGCCCGAGCTGATCTGCGCGCTGACCCCGTTCACCGCGCTGGCCGGGTTCCGTCCTCCCGAGGAGGCCGCGGTCCTCATCGGCGGGCTGGGCGTACCGGAGCTGGAGCCCGTCGTCGCGCCGCTGGCGGCCGGAGACGCCTCCGCCGCGCTCCGCGTCCTGGTGGAGTGGCCGAAAGACGGCAGAGCCGATCTCGTGGCCGACATCGCGCGGGCCGCCTCCTTCGTCGGAGGCCCCGAGAACGAGCTGGTCGTACGCCTGACGGAGATCCACCCGGAAGACCCCGCCTGCCTGGCCCCGCTGTTCCTGCGGCGCCACGAGCTGCGGCCCGGTGAGGCGCTCTTCCTGGGCGCCGGGGTCCTGCACTGCTATCTGAGCGGGTTCGGCGTGGAGATCATGGGCGGCTCCGACAACGTGCTGCGCGCCGGGCTGACCGGCAAGCCGATGGACGTGGAGGAGCTGCTGCGGGTCACCGACCCCTCGCTTCCGGCCCTCCAGGTCGAGCCGGTCGGCGATCTCTACCGCACCCCCGCCCCCGAGTTCCGCCTCGGTACGGCCGTCCCCGGTTCCGGCCTCACCCTGCAGGGCGGCGTGCCGCGCATCCTGTTGTGCACCGAGGGCGAGGTCGAGACCGGCGGGCACCCCCTGCGGGCCGGCGAGTCGGTCTTCGTCTCCGCCGCCCAGGGACCCGTCGAGTTGCGCGGCCCGGGAACGGTCTTCTGGGCGGAGCCGGGGATCGACTAGGCGCCTGACCAGCGGATCGCGCCCGCCCGCCCCTCCCTCGTGAGGCCGCGGGCGGGCGCGATCCACGGCGGGCGGGCGCCCTCGCGTCCATACCGGCCTGCTATGGCGGATAACCCCCGGGGTGGTCGGGGCGTCCCCACCAGCGAGGCTGGAGGTATCCGATGACACCGTCCGAAGACCTCACGGATCCAGACCTCCGTCTGGAGCTGATCCTGGTCGAGGTACTGCACCACGAAGCCGAGCACCTCGCGACCGGCTGAGCGTCCCGGTCCCGGCTCCAACGGGGGGAGCCGGGACCGGACGCGTCGAAGGACAGGGGCCAAGCTGCGGTAGGGGACGGAGATTTTTCGATCAAGGCCGGTGTGGAGCCGGGTGACCGGCGTGCGAGGAGTCCTACAAGGGCGTTGAGACCGTGACGGTCACGGCCCGTAGAACACAGGAGGAACCTCCGTGCGACGCTTCTTCACCGGGATCGGCTACCTCGCCGCCCTGGCGGTGATCGCCACCATGATGGCCGCACCCGCTCAGGCCACGGCCACCACCCGCGCCTGCTCGATGCCCTTCTCCGCCCAGACCGACGCGCCGTCGCGGGCCACCACGGTCGAGCCGGCCTACTTCACGATGACGACCGTCGGCTCGCGCCTGCCGTTCGTCATCAAGCTCACCGACGCCGAGAAGATAGAACACGCCCGGCGGATCATCAGCGGCAAGGAGACCGAGAGGACGCACGTCCTGGGCCGGATCATCAAGACGCGGGCCCCGTACAACCCCTCCTACGGCTTCCACCTCGATCCGAACACGATCGACTTCTTCCAGGTGGCCATCGAGGTCTGTGACGCGTCGCTCCCGTACGTCGAGGAGCATCTCGACGAGGCGTGCGGCGCCTTCCTGCCCGGCTGCTTCTTCTGCCCCTGGACCTCCAAGCTCGTCGCCGAGGTCTCCGCCCCCTGACCATCGCCACGGGTTCGCGGCCCGCCGTGGTCATCGTCTCCCCTCGGGGAGACGATGACCACGATCGGAGCCGGTCCCTCCCAGCCTGCCGCGTACGGCCGTCAGAGCGCCGGGATCGTCCTCAGGTTTCCCGGTCGCGCGATGTCGTTGACTCCAGCACCCTTTTCGCCTTCGCCATCAGGGTGAGCGCCACCACCGCGAAGGCGAGCGCGAGCAGGGTGAAGAGGGTGAGCGACAGTTCGTCCGTCCGCTCCAGCAGCCGGGGCGACGCGGTCGAGACGGCGAACAGCGCGAAGAACAGCAGCGACCACGCGTACGGTCTCACCCGCAGGACCCCGCCCCGCCTGGAGACCATCAGCGGAACCCGGCCCTTCAGCAGCACGCGAACGCCGTGCGCGGCCATCACGCATCCGATCCCCAGCAGGGCCCAGCTGAACGCGACCGACAGTGTGTGCGCGCTCATCGGGATCGCACCTCCCTGGCCGTCGGCGGTGATCGGAGACGGCGTCTCCGATCACCGGCCGCCTGCCCCGCGAGGGGTGCGGCAAACCAGCCGTCCATACGGCGAAGCGCCCCGACGCGACCGTGGCGGCCCGGCCACCGCCGTCGTTACGCTGGGGACCCGCGCCGACGTGCATGGAGGAGCTCATGGCCGCTGGCCCGCTGGAACCGGATGACCCGCGCACGCTGGGAGCGTTCCAGGTCGTGGGGCGCCTCGGTGAGGGCGGTCAGGGCATCGTCTACGAGGGGTGGAGCGCCTCCGGCGACCGTGTCGCGATCAAGGTCCTCAAGGGCGGCACGAATCCCGACATCCGCCGCCGGCTCGCCAGGGAGCTGGAGTCGGCCCGCCGGGTGGCCCCCTTCTGCACGGCCCGGGTGCTCGCGGCGGAGCTCGACCGGCCGGACCCCTACGTGGTGAGCGAGTTCGTGGCGGGCCCCTCGCTGCAGGAACGGGTGCGTGACGACGGTCCGCTGCGCGACGGTGACCTCGAACGGCTCGCCGTCGGCACAGCCTCCGCGCTCGCGGCCATCCACGGCGCCGGGGTGGTTCACCGGGACTTCAAACCGGCCAACGTGCTCCTCGGCCCCGACGGGCCACGCGTGGTCGACTTCGGTATCGCCCGGCCCCTCGACGCCGACACGGCGTCCATGACGATGTCGGGCACCCCGCCCTACATGGCTCCCGAGCAGCTCATGGGGGTGCACGGCTCACCCGCGGCCGACGTCTTCGCCTGGGCCTCGACCATGCTCTACGCCGCGACCGGCAGGGCCCCGTTCGGCAGCGACACCGTCGCCGCGGTCTTCAACCGCATCATCAACCAGGAACCCGACCTGTCCGGCGTTCCCCAGGGCCTGCGCGAGACCCTGGCCGCCTGCCTGTCCAAGGACCCCGCGGCGCGTCCCTCGGCCCGGTCGCTTCTGGTGCGCCTGGTCGACCCCGGAGCCTCCACCGTCACGGTCCCCGACGTCGGCCCGGTGCCCAGCGCGTACGTCCCCTCCGGCTGGTCGGACCGCGCCACGAGCGGCCTGACCCATCCCGTCGAGGCCGAGCCGCCACCGGTCGTCCGGTCCGGAGTCCACCCCACGCCCACCGAACCGGCCGGTCCGGTAAGAGACACGGTAAGGGGCCCAGCAAAGGGCCCAATAAGGGACACGGCAGGGGACACGGCGCTGCTACCTCCCGGTGACGCCGGTACGGCGGGTCGTGGCACGAGGGTCCACGCGCCCCCGTACGGCGAGCGGGGCACGCGGCGGGCGAGGAACGTGGCCATCCCGGTGGCCGCCGTCGTCCTCGCGGGCTTGGCGACGGCCGGTGTGCTGTACGCGACGGGGACGATCGGAGGTTCCCCCGCGAACGGGGCGGCGCCCCGGAGCGGATCCGAGGGGACCTCCCGCCCGGCGCCGACCTCCGGATCCGGCGACACCGCCGACCGGGCACCGACCTCCGGACCTGAAGAAACCCCCGACCGGGCACCGGCCTCCGGATCGGCCTCGGCACCGCCCGCGGCTCCCGGAGGGGGCATCCCCTCGGCCTTCGCGGGAACCTGGACGGGCCAGGTCGTCTCGCAGGACGACCGCGAGCGCACCGCCGACGTCACGATCACCCTGAATCCGGGAGGATCCACCGGGACCTGGGTGTCCGGTGACTGCGAGCAGCAGGCCACGCTCACCCGCGTACGCGACACCGTGCTCAGCCTGAACGTGGCGCAGCGCGGCCAGTGCGTGAGCGGGGACATGACCCTCACGGTGCGGGACCCCCAGACGCTGGACTGCGTGAAGCAGGAGGGCGGGGGCTCGCTGGAGTACCGGGGGACCCTGCGCCGCTCCTGACCACTCGTATCCTGCGAGGTCGCCCGGCCCGCACCGCTCCCGGCCGCCCCGCCCTCCTTCGCTCGGTCGTCCCTGCCCCGCTTTTCTCCGCTCGCCCTGCCCCCGCGCCTCTTCGGAGCGCCCGCCCGCTCCTTTCCCGGTCATTCGGCCCGCCTCGCCTCTCGTCGTTCAGCCGGCGCGCACGATCTGGAAGGAGTACGACCCGGTCTTCGCCGCGGGTGACCTGACGACCAGCGCGTAGCGCCCGTCCCCGCCCGAGAGCGGCATGTCGAACTCGTTGCCGCACAGCGGGTAGGGCTGCCGGGGATCGGCGAGGCTCTTCTCCGCCGCGTCGTAGAGCTCGACGTCGATGGAGGTGCACGGCCCGCCTCCCGCGATGATCCTGATGGCCTTGGCACCGTCGGCGTCGAACTCGAAGCGGTCGATCCGTCCGGGGACATCCAGCGACCCCGCCCCCTCGGGGCTGCCCTCACCGATCTTCAGGCCGATCGTCGCGGGGAACGTGCGGACCTTCACGGTCGCGATCCTGAAGCTGTACGCCCCGATCACGTTGGTGTTCCCCCAGACCTCCAGCCGGTGGCCGCCCACCTTGGTCAGCTTGTTGCTGAGCGACGTACCCGCGCTGAAATCGACACTGGCCGGGGTCAGGGGCTCGTCGTCGACGTCGGAGAACACCTGGAACTGGATGCCGTCGCCCTCCATGTCGGCGACGTAGAACTCCCTGGCGTCGCCCAGATCCAGCGTGAACTTGTGCCTCTCCCCCGCGCGGGTCAGCTCGGCCGAGACCGTGCTGCCGTCGACGAGGGTGCCGCCCGGTTCGACGGCCGAGGAAGGCCGGTCCTGCCCGCCGGTCTCCGCCTGCTCGGGAGTGCTTTCCGGCTGGGCCGGGGGGTCGCTCTCGGCGGGCGCGGTGGTCGCCTCGCTCGTCACCTGCGCGGGGGCGGCCGCGCCGTCCCCGGCCTGGCCGCCGGTGAGACCGCAACCGGTGAACGCCACCAGGGCGAGGACGAGGAGGACAAGGAAGGCACCGTGCCGGACGGGGGCGGCAAGGCGTGAGGGGAGGTTCTTCATGGAAGCCATTCTTGGAAGCCCGCTTACAACCTGGTTGCCCGTCACTTTCTCATTCCCCGAGCGGCCTTTCGCGGGTTTCGCGCTTCCGGCACCTCCGTCGGTTCCGGTCTTTCCCGGGTCGACACCCGTCAGGAGGCACTCGATCACGTGGACGACACCCGGTGGTCACCCTCGCGCCGGGCGGGCGTCGTGGGCGATGAGCAGGTACGGCCGGATCGGACAACGTTGTCAACGTGGCGGACGGCCTGTCGGTATGGTTCGGGTATGACCAGCGATGGCGGCCGTGCGAGGCGGCCCACCATGGTGGACGTGGCGGCCCTGGCCGGGGTGAGCCTGAAGACCGTCTCGCGGGTCGTGAACAACGCTCCGCACGTACAGCCCGAGTTGGTCGAGCGGGTGCTCACCGCCGTGGCCGAACTCGGCTTCCGCCGCAACCACCTGGCCAGCTCGCTGCGTTCCGGGCAGGCGACCGCCACGATCGGGTTGCTGATCGAGGAGATCGCGAACCCTTTCTACGCGACGATCGCGGGAGCCGCCGCCGAGGTCGCCGGGCACCACGGCACGATGCTCATCATCGCCAGTTCCGAGGAGGATCCGGCGCGCGAGCGGCAACTGCTGCGGGACATGTGCGCCCGCCGCGTCGACGGGCTGCTCGTGGTGCCGGCCGGTGAGGACCACTCGTTCCTGCGCGCCGAGGTCGAGCTCGGCACCCCCGTGGTCTTTCTCGACCGTCCGGCGGGCGGACTGCTCGCCGACACGGTGCTGCTCGACAACCGCGGGGGCGCGCGGGCCGGGGTGTGCCGGCTCGTCGAGGCGGGCCATCGGCGGATCGGGGTCCTGCTCGACTCGATCGGCGTCCACACGATGCGCGAGCGGCTCGACGGCGCGCGAGACGCGCTGACCTCGGCCGGCACGCCGTACGACACCGGGCTGGTCCGCGACGGCGTCCGCGACCCGGCCGCGGCGGCCCGGGCCGTCTCCGAACTGCTCGACCTGCCGGATCCGCCGACCGCCTTCTTCAGCCTGAACAACCGGATCACCCTCGGCGCGGTCGGGGAACTGCACCGGCGCGGCAGCGACGCCGCGCTGCTCGGGTTCGACGACTTCGACATGGCCGCTCTGGTGCCGTACCCGCTGACGGTGATCGCCTATGACACCCGTGAGCTGGCCAGGACCGCCGCCGAGTTGCTGTTCCGGCGGATCGGCGGGGATCGGTCGTGGCCGCGCACCGTGGTGCTTCCCACCGAGCTGGTCGAGCGGGGCATCCCGCCGCGCTGAGTTCCGGCGGCCGGTTCCCTACCGGGCTGCGGGCCGGCGTGACGGAGAGGGAGCCGATCCCGCGAGCCGCGGATCATGGGCACGCGCCCCCGATTCGATCTCTCGGAGCCGGGGGTGCGTGCGTCTCACGGGGTCACGCGTACAGGAAGTAGTAGCTGTACCGGCTCTCCCACTCGCATGAGTAGTCGTTCCACCAGTCCTCGGTGATGCCGTGGGTTCCGATCCGCTCGCACTCCGCGTGCTCCTTGAAGACACCCGCCAGCCTCTCGGCGTGCGCCGGGGCGGCACCGGTCGTCAGCGAAACTCCGAGGACCATGACGGCCGAGACGAGAACAGCGCGTACCTTTCGCATTCGTCCTCCTGTGACTGGGGAGATCATGAAGGTGAACATTATCACTCGGCCCGCACCAGAGAAGATCATCGCACTCGAATCATTCGCGGGACGGGGATGAAACTTTCATCGGTCTTGTCACCGGCCGCACATGTTTCGCGGATGTTTACCGACGGTAAATCCCATGCCACCCGCCCTCGAAGGTCCAGCCGCTGTCCAATTCCCGACATGGCGGCCTTGAAAGGCCTCGCGGGCGCGTATCCGACCGCCTGTGCATGCCATAGATGATCTGACCTGTCTTCGCACCACCTGATCCTCAAAGTACGATTTATGCCCCTCATCCTGTTCTATTGGAACGATGCATCGAAAACTTTGACCACCATCACTTACGTGTCATATCGTCGCCCCGCCCATATCGATGTGAGCCGCGACACTCGAACAGGACGTTGTTCTCGCAGGCGCTACGGTCGGCCTGCTGATCGAGGTCGCCACGGCGCGAGAGGAAACACGGACGGTCACCGGGGACGAGCGGCGAGCATCCGACCAACCGGAGTCGTACCATGCAAGCTCGAATCCGCACGGCCGCGATCGTCGGCATGGCGATGACCATGCTGGCCGTCGTCGGCGTGTCAGCAGTCTTCGCGCCACCGGCTCACGCCACGCAGGTGATCACCGACATCGCCTACGCGCCCGCGCAACCGGCCGGTAGCAAGGGGCATCTGCTGGACCTCTACCTGCCCTCCACCGGAATCACGCCCCGGCCGCTACTGATCTGGCACACCGGCTCGGCGTGGACGAGTGACGACGGCAAGGCCGGCGCGGACGCGATCGCGGACATCTTCACCCCCCTGGGCTTCGCCGTGGCCGGGGTCAGCGTCCGCTCCAGCGCCCAAGCGATCTTCCCGGCCCAGGTGCACGACATCAAGGCGGCCATCCGCTGGCTGCGCGCGAACGCCGCCACGTACCAGCTCGACCCCAATCGATTCGCGATCATGGGCGACTCCTCGGGCGGCTGGCTGACCGAGATGGCCACCTTCTCCGGTGGCGTGGCCGCACTGGAGGGCACCGTCGGCACGACCGGCGTCTCCAGCGCGGTGCAGGCAGGACTCGCCTTCTTCAGTCCGACCGACTTCCTGCAGATGAACACGCAGAACCTGCCGACCGGCGGGCTCGACCACAACTCCCCCGCCTCCCCCGAGTCCCTCCTGGTCGGCTGCCCGATCCAGACCTGTCCGGCCACGGTGGCCCAGGCCAATCCGATGACCTACGTCGACAGCAACGACCCGCCGCTGATGTTCATGCACGGCCAGGCCGACTTCCTGGTACCGCACGGGCAGAGCCTCCTGCTCTACAACAGGATCAAGGCCCAGTGCGGCAGGGCCACGTTCATCTCGGTGCCCGGCGCGGACCACATGATGCCCCAGATCATGGACCCCGCCCGGCACGGCCTGCAGACCGTCCGCACCACCGCCAACTGCTCCGAGACCGTCGGCACCGGTACGTTGAACCCCACCTGGGCCAACTTCACGACCTTCCTGCGCGGCGGACTCAAGATGGGCACCTCCTGCGAGGTCACCTACACCACCGGCGCCTGGAACGGCGCCTTCAACGGCAGCGCGACCATCAGGAACACCGGCACCACCCCCATCGAGGGCTGGACCCTGACGTGGACCTGGCCGGGCAACCAGCAGATCACGAGCGCCTGGAACGCCACGGTGACCCAGGCCGGTACCCAGGTGACCGCCCGTGACGCCGGCCATAACTCCTACATCGGCCCCAGTTCAAGCCAGAGCCTCGGTTTCTCGGCGACCGCCACCGGGACGAACGGCATTCCGGCCCAGTTCAAACTCAACAACCTCGTCTGCACGAGAGTGCCCGCCTGAGACGACGTGCCGGGTCCGAGCCGAACGGCGAGGGCCCGGCACCGTTCTCCTGTCGCCCGGATTCCCAAGAATTACATTCTGGGAAACCGTGACCTGGAGCGGAAAGGCGCATTTCCAGAGTTGAATACATTCCGTCGGAACCCGATCACGGAATGTCACCGACCGGCCGCTCACGTCCATATTGCTTTCCGCAACGGTCCGCCCCTATTGTTGCCCCCGACGGCCGCCGGCCCATTTCCCGCTTTTCATTGCCCGGCCGCAGGTCACTTGATATCCCGTGACCCGAAATAAATCGGATAAGCCGTCTTCCGCTGCCAGAAGGCCGTTGTCCGGGATCGTCGATGAGTTAGGGGACGTGTGCGTACATCCAACATATTCGTCAGGAGCCTCGGCGTTTATGTGCCTGACAGTGTGAGCGTCGAGCAGGCGGTTCGTGAGGGCTGGTACCCGGCCGAGGAGGTCGAGAGGTTCCAGCAGATCGGCGCGGCGGTGGCCGGCGACATGCCCGCGCCCGAGATGGCACGGCTCGCGGTCCTGGACGCGTACGACCGCTGGGGTGAGTCCTCCCCGCGCGACCTCGACCTGCTGCTCTACCCGTCGGTCTGGCACCAGGGCCCGAACGGCTGGCAGCCCCAGCACTACCTGCAGATGCACCTCCTCGGTGGGAACGTTCCCGCGTTCGAGATCCGGAGCGGCTGTGTGGGGATGATCAGCTCGCTCGAACTGGCGGCGAGCTATCTGCAGGCCGACGCGGACCGGAAGACGGCGATGGTCGTCTCCTCGGACAACCACGGCACCCCGCTGGTGGACCGCTGGCGGATGACCCCCGGGGCGCTGATCGGCGACGCCGCGGCCGCGCTCCTCCTCGGCAAGGACTACGGCATGGCCGAGCTCCTCTCGGTGAACGCGACGGTGATCCCGGAGGCCGACGCGGTCAACGACGGCGCCTACCCCCTCTTCCCCCCGGACGCCACCGTCGGCAGAGGGCTGAGCTTCGGCGACCGGCACGAGGAGTTCCGCCAGAGGCTGCTCAAGAAGCAGGGAACCGGGATCCACCTCACGATCCAGAAGACGATGATGCAGCAGGTCGAGAAGACCCTGGACGAGGCGGGGATCGAGCTCTCCGACATCACGCGGGTGGCGTTGCCGCACGGCCGCCGCGAGGACCTGGACGGGCAGATGTCCTGGCTGGGCATCGAGGAGGACCAGACGACCTGGGACTACGGAAGGCGCGTGGGCCACTGCGGCGCGGTGGACCAGTTCATCGCCTTCGAGCATCTCGTCGCGACCGGCGGGCTCGTGGCCGGCGATCACCTGCTCACGGTCGGTTTCGGCTCGGGAACGTCCGTCGCCGCGGCGATCTTCAGGGTCCTGGCCACCTCTCCCGTCACGACAGGGGCACGCGCATGACCGATCTCACGCGAAGGCTGGTCGACTTCATCCAGGAGAACCTCGTCCTGGACGGCGACGACATCAAGGTCGACGAGACGACCCCGCTCCTGCTGTCGGGGCTCCTGGACTCCCTGCGGACCGCGCGGCTGCTGAACTTCCTCCGCAAGGACGTCGGCGTCCCGATCCCCGCCGCGAGGCTCGACCCGGAGAACTTCAAGGACGTCGTGACCATCGTGGCGATGGTCGAAGAACTCGAATCCGTCTAGCCGGGCGAGGGCAGAGTCATGCAGTTGGCGGACACCTACATCAGCGGGGTGGGAGCCTTCCTCCCCCGGACCGTCGTCAGCGTCGAGAAAGCCGTCGCCAAAGGCTGGTACCCGGCGCAGGAGGCCGAGCTGCACAACCTGGCCGGGGCGGTGGTGGCCGGTGACGTACCGGCTCCGGAGATGGCCCTGCACGCGGCGCGGAGCGCGCTCAAGCGCAGCGGGCGCGCGCCGGGCGACCTGGATCTTCTCCTGTACGCCTCGACGTGGCACCAGGGTCCCGACGGCTGGCCCCCGCACTCCTACCTGCAGCGCCACCTCGTCGGCGGGGACGTCCTGGCCACCGAGATCCGGCAGGGCTGCAACGGGATGTTCATCGCCCTGGAGCTCGCGGCCGGCCACCTGGACGCCGTACCCGGCAGGCAGGCCGCCCTGCTGGTCGCCGCCGACAACTACGGCACCCCGCTGATGGACCGGTGGCGGATGGGTCCCGGCTACATCGGCGGGGACGCCGCCGCCGCGCTCGTGCTCACCAAGGGGACGGGTTTCGCGCGCCTGACGTCGGTCTGCACGACGACGGTGACCGAGGCCGAGGAGCTCCACCGGGGCAGCGAGCCTCTCTTCCCTCCGGGCGTCACGGTCGGGCGCCGGATGAGCTTCGCCGCCAGGAACGAGCAGTTCAGGCAGCAGGTCATGCCCAAGGGCGAGGCCACCACGGCGCTGTTCAAGATCCAGCGGGCGCTGATGGAGGTCGTCGAGCGCGCGTTGACCGAGAGCGGGATCGAGGCCGGCGACCTCACCAGGGTGGCGTTCATGAACTACTCGGAGGAGATCGTCGAACAGCGGTGCATGGCCATGCTCGACCTGCCCATGTCCCGCTCGACCTGGGACTACGGTCGCACCATCGGCCACTGCGGTGCCGCCGACCAGACCCTCTCCCTCGACCACCTGCTCCTGACCGGGCAGCTGGGCCCCGGCGACCACGTGCTGATGCTCGGCACCGGGCCGGGAGTGACCGTCTCCGGCGCCGTCATCAAGATCATCGACAATCCTCAGTGGGTCTGAAGTGGGTCTGACCGAAGGGAAACGAACGCAGATGGCCGACAGTACGCGCGGAGTCCAGGTGGAACCAGTGGCGGTGATCGGGATCGGATGCCGCCTTCCCGGCGACGCCCGCTCACCGGACGAGTTCTGGGACCTGCTGCGTGCCGGCCGGAACACGACCGGGCCGCTGCCCGCGGAACGCTGGCTCCCGTACGAGAACCGAAGCCCCGAGCACGCCGCCTCGCTGCGCGACGCCGTACGTCACGGCAGCTTCCTCGACGACATCGAGGGCTTCGACGCGGAGTTCTTCGGCCTGTCGCCCCGCGAGGCCGAGCTGATGGACCCGCAGCAGCGGATCCTGATGGAGACCGCGTGGGAGGCCCTGGAGAACGCCGGCCTGCCGCCGCACGAACTGACCGGCACCGACGCCGGGGTGTTCATCGGGGTCTGCACCGCCGACTACGGAGGCCGCCTCCTCGAGGAACTGCCCCAGATCGAGGCGTGGACCGGGATCGGCGCCGCGACCTGCGCCGTCGCCAATCGCATCTCCTACTCCCTGGACCTGCGCGGCCCCAGCATGGCGATCGACACCGCCTGCTCGGCGTCGCTGGTCTCGCTGCACCTGGCCGCCCAGAGCCTGCGGCTCGGCGAGAGCGACGTCGCCCTCGCCGGCGGCGTGAACCTGCTGGTCACCCCGGGTCAGACTCTCACGCTCGGCACGGCGGGAGCCCTCGCCCCCGACGGGCGGTCCAAGTCGTTCGACGCCTCGGCCGACGGCTACGGACGCGGCGAGGGCTGCGGCGTGGTCGTGCTCAAGCGGCTGTCGGACGCCCGGCGCGACGGTGACCGGATCCTCGCGCTCGTCATCGGCAGCGCCGTGAACCAGGACGGGCACACCAACGGCATCATGGCGCCGTGCGGACAGGCCCAGGAACACGTGATGATCCGGGCCTGCCGGCAGGCGGGCATCGCACCGTCCACCGTCGACTACATCGAGGCGCACGGCACGGGCACCCGGCTCGGCGACCCGCTTGAGGCGGGAGCGCTCTCCTCCGTGTACGGCACGCCGCGGCCCCCCGGCGACCCGTGCCTCGTCGGCTCCGTGAAGTCCAACATCGGTCACCTCGAGGGCGCCGCCGGCATCGCCGGCGTCATCAAGGCGGTGCTCGCCCTCCACCGCGGTGAGATCCCGCCGAGCGTGCTGGACACCCTGAACCCGTCCATCCCGTGGGAGACCTCGGGCCTTCGCGTGGTGACCGAGCAATCGGCCTGGCCCGAGCGCGACCACCCCCGCCGGGCGGGCGTCTCCAGCTTCGGGTACGGCGGCACGGTCGCGCACATCGTGCTCGAACAGGCCCCCGCGGCCCAGGAGGCTCCCCGGGGCGAGGAAGGCGGGGAGCGGCTGTTCCCGCTGTCGGCCGCCTCGGAACAGGCGCTGCGGCAGTACGCGGGCAAGCTCGCCGACCGCCTCGACCAAGGGCTCGACCTGGCGTCGGCGGGGCACACGCTCGCGCTCCGGCGCACCCATCTGGCCCGTCGCGCCGTCGTGATCGGGGCGGACGGGAACGAGCTCGCGGCCGGTCTGCGCAGGCTCGCCGATGACGTGCCCGCCGAGAGCGTCATCACCGGCGACGTGCTGCCCGAGCTCGGCCCCGGGCCGGTCTGGGTCTTCTCCGGCCAGGGCTGCCAGTGGCGCGGCATGGGACGGGAACTGCTCGCCGTGCCGGAGTTCGCGTCCCTCGTCGACGAGGTGGAGCCGATCTTCGTCGAGGAGATCGGCTTCTCGCCCCGGCAGGTCCTCGCCGACGGCGATCTCGACACCATCGACCGCGTGCAGACCATGATCTTCGTGATGCAGCTGGGCCTCGCCAGGCTCTGGAACGCGTACGGGGTCACTCCGAAGGCCGTCATCGGCCACTCCGTCGGCGAGATCGCGGCGGCGGTGACGGCCGGCGCGATGACCGTCGCCGACGGCGCCCGCCTGATCTGCCGCCGCTCCCGGCTGCTGCGCCAGGTCGAGGGCGAGGGGGCGATGGCGATGGTCGACCTGTCGTTCGAGGAGGCGGCGGAGCGGCTCGCCGGCCGTACCGACCTGGTGGCCGCGATCTCGTCGGCCCCCGGTTCCACCGTGCTGTCCGGCGACGTCGCCGCGGTCGAGGCGGTGGTGAACGAGTGGCCCGCCGAGGGCATCGTGGTGCGGCGGGTGGCCTCCGACGTCGCCTTCCACAGCCCGCACATGGACCCGCTCGCCGTCGAACTCGCCGCCGCCGTCGCCGATCTCTCGTTCGGCGCGCCTCGCGTCCCCATGTACACGACCGCGCTGGCCGACCCCCGGTCGACGCCCGTCCTGGACGGCGCGTACTGGGCGGCGAACCTGCGAGACCCCGTGCGGCTCACCGCGGCGACGACGGCCGCGGCGCAGGACGGCCACCGCGTGTTCCTGGAGATCTCCCCCCACCCCGTGGTCGCGCACTCGGTGACCGAGACGCTCTCGGAGAACGGGTTCGACGACGTGTTCGTCGGCACGTCACTGCGCAGGAACCAGCCCGAGTCCTCGACCTTCCTCGTCGCGCTGGGCACGGCGCACTGCCACGGCGTCGAGGTGGACTGGAGCCGGCTGCAGCCGTCCGGCGGCCTGGCCGACCTGCCGCCGTACGCCTGGCAGCACCGCCGCCACTGGCGGGAGGCGTACACCGGCGACGACAACCGGGGGCACGACGTGCACTCCCACACCCTGCTCGGGGCCGGGACCGGCCTCGCGGGCAGCCGGACCCGGGTGTGGCGGACCAGCCTGGAGGACGCCAACCGGCCCTACCCGGGCAGCCACGCCCTCAACGGGGTCGAGATCGTGCCCGCCGCCGTGCTCGTCAACACGTTCCTGCACGCCGTCGAGGACGAGGACGTCACGCTCACCGACGTGGAGATGATGCATCCGCTGATGACCGCGGAACGCAGGCAGATCCAGGTCGTGCACGAGCCTCCGGCGGTGCGGCTCGCGGCCCGTACCCCGGCCGGTCCCGACGAGCCGGAACCCGCCTGGCTGGTGCACGTCACCGCGGACGTGGCCGCCCCTGGCCAGGTGAAACCCGACGTGCTGCCGGACGCGGACGCTCTCACCCCGATCGATCCCGGGTTCGTGCACAAGCGGCTCGCAGGCGTCGGCGTGCCCTCGACGGGCTTCGACTGGACGATCGAGACGCTGCTGAGCGGGGACGGCGTGCTGCGGGCCACGGTCCGCACCGGGGAGGCGGAGGGCTGGACGCCGGCGCTGGACGCGGCGATGTCCGTGGCCCCCTGCGTGTTCCCCGGCGATCCGGTGCTGCGCATGGTCGTGCACATCGACGAGATGACGCTGACCGGCGCGCCTCCCTCGACGGTGATCATCGACGCGGCCGTCGACCCTGCCGCCGAGGACACCGTCCGGGTGCTCCTCGCCGACGTGGACGGCCGGGTGGTGGGACACCTCACCGGACTCCGCTATCCGGTGATCGACGCGCCCGCCCCGGCCGAGGAGGATCTCGGTGGGCCCGCGGAGTCGTTCTCCGGTCTGGCGCCCGAGGACCTGCGCGAGCGTGTCCTGCCCGAGATCCGCGCGGAGATCGCCGCCGTGATGAGGCTCGCCCCCGAGGACCTGGCGACCAGGCGTCCCCTGGTCGAGCAGGGGCTCGACTCGGTGATGACCATCATGGTCCGGCGACGTCTGGAGAAGCGCTTCGGCCGCCGTCTCCCGGCGACCCTGCTGTGGCAGCAGCCCACCATCACCGCGATCGCGAACCACCTGGTGGAGCTTCTCACGGCTCCGGGACCGGAGGTGGCGACGGAGACCGCCGCCGAGAGCGTGCTCGCGATCGGAGGCTGAGGCCGCCGGCACCTCCGGTCCCGGAGCCGTGAGAAGCTCCACCAGGTGGTTGGCGATCGCGGTGATGGTGGGCTGCTGCCACAGCAGGGTCGCCGGGAG
>NZ_JBEZEZ010000052.1:0-38993 GCF_040649155.1 Streptosporangium sp. NPDC049046
CACCGGGGACGGTGTGGGAGAGTAGGTCACCGCCGGACAATTTTTCATGAAAGGGCTCTCACCGTTTGGTGGGGGCCCTTTCGTGCTTTCCAGGGATCCTTCACGGGCTTTGCCAGAGGTGACCGTCAGGTTCGCTGTGGCTGACCCATGATTTCGATCATGTTCAAGGTGTTCTGGTATTCCCTCCAGTTGACGATTTTCCCGTCCCGCACCTGGAGAACCCCGATGAAGGGGGAGGACGCCTGCAGGCCGGTGGCGAGGACCCTGCCGGCGAGCTCGTACTCGACGACGATGACCTCGGGGTCGGCGGTCTCGTGAACGACCACGTCGCGGATCTCGTCCAGGGCGAACCGGTCGGCGAAGGCGGCCTGTTCGGGGCCGGAGAAGAGCAGGAACGCCTCCTTCCCCTCGTGTCGCCTGGCCATGCCGGGTGGAGCGAAGGGGATTTCGACGACGGCGTTCTCGGCCAGTTCGTTCCCGAAGCCGCCGAGGTTCTCCAGCCAGTGTCGCCGCACGCGCTCGAAGATCTCGCGGGGACCGGGGGTGACGGTGGATTCGGTCATGGTGGATCCCTTCGTGTCGGCCGTTGGACGGCCACTAAGGTGAGTGGAAACTCATCTTTATAATCATGAGTGGCGACTCACTTTGTCAATGCCGTACTCACACGCGAAGAGGCCGCACTTCGTGGGTACGAGCAGAGCCGACAGGAGGTGAACGGCGAGACGGGTGGGCGGCGAAGGGCAAGGACAGGGAAGACTGGCTGGATGACCACCACGAATCCTTCGGCGGGCGAGACGGGCGAGTCCGGTGGCGCCAGGCCGTTGCGTGCGGACGCCCGGCGCAACCGCGAGCGCATCCTCGCCGCCGCCGAGGCCGTCTTCGCCGAGAAGGGCACCTCCGCGTCGACCGAGGAGGTCGCCGCCCGTGCGGGGGTGGCCATCGGCACGGTCTTCAAGCACTTCCCGACGAAGCAGGCCCTGCTGCAGGCCATCATGAAAGGCCTCCTGGGCAGGTTGGACGGGGAGATGGCCGTGCTCGCCGTCGATGACGCGCCTGGAGAGGCGCTGTTCACCTTCGTCACCCGCATGGTCGAGCAGGCGGCGCGGAAGAGAACGGTCGTCGGTCTCCTGGCCGAGACAGGTGTCGATCTCCAGGTCGCGAGTTCGGTGCGGATGTTGCGCGACGGGATCGAGACGCTTCTGGTCCGCTCCCAGGAGGCCGGTACGGTTCGTGACGACGTCCGTCTCGACGAGGTGATCGCCCTGCTGACCGGTATCTGTCAGGGCGCCCTCCACGCGGGCTGGGACGACGACCTGAGGCGTCGCACGCTGGCCATCGTGTTCGCCGGTCTCCGGACACCTGAGGCCCGCTGATGACCCGTCTCCCGGCCCATCGAGGGGAAACAGTGGCATCACGGACGCGAGCTCACGGCATCTACGAGATCGTGGACGTCCTCGGCCGAGGCGAAAGAGAGCGAGCGGCCTCAGGCGCCGGAGGCGGCACGGAGCAGGGGCTCGATCCGGTAGGGGACCTGGATGGAGAGGGCGATCGTGGTGTCCGTCCGCTGGACCGCGGGCGAGGCCAGGATGCGGGCGATGATCTCCTGGAGGTCGGGGGTGCTGCGGGCGACCACCCGGCAGAGCAGGTCGGCCTGGCCGCTCGTGCCGTACACCTCCAGGATCTCGGGTAGTGAGTCCAGGGCCTGGACGGCCTCGTCCAGGCGCCCCTGGGCGATCTGCAGTGAGACGAACGCGAGGATCGGGTATCCGGCACCCTCGGGGGTGACGGTGGGTCCGAAGTCGGCGATGACACCGCGGGCGATCAGCTTCTCGACGCGGGCCTGCACGGTGCCCCGGGCCACGCCGAGCAGGCGGGCCAGCTCGGTCAGGCCGATGCGCGGGTTGGCGCGCATGGTGACCAGGAGGCGGCCGTCCAGCTCGTCGATCGACATCTCCTCGGGTCCTTGTCAGATTGGGCGATTCGACCAGCATAGACGAGGTATCACGGTACGTTTCTGTGCGGATCGCCCAGTACAACTGGCTGCTCTTGCCAACGTTTCCGGATATTGCTGTCATTTCATTTATGTTCGAGGAAGCGCAGTACTTCGCACCGGTGGCGACCCGTGACGACGGCTCGATCGAGGTCGAGCTCGGCACCGGTCATCCCGGTTTCGCCGACCCGGTCTACCGTGCGCGCCGCAACGCGATCGCCGCGCTCGCCATGGAGTACGTGCCGGGTACGCCCATCCCGACAGCCGAGTACACCGACCAGGAGCACGAGGTGTGGGCCCTGGTCAGCCGGGAGCTGGGCCTGAAACACCACAAGTACGCGACCGCCGAGTATTTGCGCGCGGCCGATCGGCTCGGGTTGCCCGCCGAGCGCATCCCGCAGCTCCAGGAGGTGAGCGAGCTGCTGGAACCGCTGACCGGGTTCCGCTACGTCCCGGCCGCCGGGCTGGTGCCGCTCAGGGATTTCTACGGTGTCCTGGCGGACGGGCTCTTCCACTCCACGCAGTACATCCGGCACCACTCCACGCCGCTGTACACGCCGGAGCCCGACGTGATCCACGAGGTGATCGGGCACGCCAACGCGCTGGCCTCCGACCGCTACTCGCGGCTCTACCGCCTGGCGGGAGCGGCGGCCCGGCGGGTCGAGGGCAAGGAGGCGCTGGAGTTCATCTCGAAGATCTTCTGGTTCACGATGGAGTTCGGCGTGATGACGGACCAGGGCGAGCTGCGGGCGTACGGCGCGGGCATCCTGTCCTCGTACGGGGAGATCGAGGAGTTCCGGGGAATGGACATCCGTCCGCTGGACATCGCCGCCATGGGCACTACGCACTACGACATCACGAAATATCAGGACGTACTCTTCCGGGCGGAGTCGCTGGAGCACCTGGAGGACGTCGTCGGGGACTTCTGGGCGACCTGCGATGACGAGGTCATCACCCGGCTAATCGCGGACGTTCGCTAAGAGCGGGCATCGGTCCGGCGGGATGTTCTATAGCGCACGTCCTGTTTCCGGCTAGATTTCGCTTGATCGTCTTATTGCTATGTGTAGTGGGATATATCCCGATCGTCATGTAATGGGGGAGACGGTTGGGGTGGAGGATGAGAGCAAGGAAACGGGTGGCCGCCGCTGCCGTCCTGCTGGTCACCGCGCAGGCCGCCGCCTGCAGCACGTGTCAGGGCCTGACACCGGTGAGCATGCCGTTGCCCTCCCCCGCGCGGCAGGCCGCCCCTGTCGCGCCGCCGGGCCCTTCTCCCGCCGTGCCGTTCCTGGACGCGGTCCCGGCGCCCGTCTTCCCCGGCGCCGGGGCACCTCACGACTCGGGAGGGGTACGCGCCGCCCGCTCGCCGAAGATCCTTCCCAAGGAGCTCGGCCGGAGCCTCGACGTGTTCCTCGCCGGGTACGGCGGCAGAACCGCCGCTTCGGTGAGCGACCTGGGCACCGGCCGGCGCTACCACTACCATCAGGCCCTGCAGCTGCCGTCGGCCAACACCTCCAAGGTGGGCATCCTGACCGCACTGTTGCTCGGGACGCGCTGGCATCGGCTCGGTGAGCGGGTCAGGTCCGACGCGAGAAACATGATCCGCTTCAGCGACAACGAGGCGGCCGACCGGCTGTACGAACGGATCGGGCTGGAGTCCGGCCTTGCCGGTGCGAACCGCAGGCTCGGTCTCAAACGCACCTACACCCCCCGCGGGGGGTGCGCGACCCAGTACTGCTGGGGCGTCGCGCAGACCACCGCGGAGGACCAGATCCGGCTGGTCAGGGCTCTGGCCACCGGTAAGAGTCCGCTGGCCCCCGCGGAACGCCGCAGGGCGCTCGGACTGATGAAGAGGGTGACACCCGAGCAGAAGTGGGGGATCAGCGCGGGGGCGTGCGAGGGCGACCAGGTGTCACTGAAGAACGGCTGGCTGCGGCACGCGGCGAACGGGCGCTGGGCGGTCGCGAGCGCCGGGCTGATCCGCGGGCACGGACACGACTACGCGGTGGCCGTACTCACCGATGACAGCCCGAGCATGGAGACGGGCATCGCGAGGGTCGAGGGCGTGGCCGAGCGCCTCATGGCCGCCTTCCGAGGCGGGCCCGGTTGCGAGGCGGCCGCGAACTGAGCCGGGCGCCTTCGCGGCCCGCGGGAGGCGGGCGTTACGCCGTTCTGTCGACCAGCCGGTATCCCACTCCTCGCACGGTCTGGATCAGCCGGTCGTCGGTGTCGCCCAGTCGGGCGCGGAGGCGCTTGACGTGCACCGCGATGGTGTTGGTCGAGGTCGTGTCGGTGGAGTGCCAGACGTGCCGCATGATCTGCTCCCGCGTCACCGTGCGGTGCGCGTTGCGCATCAGGTAGTGCAGCAACTCGAACTCGCGCAGCGGCAGGTGGACGATCCTGCCGTCGACCTTGACCTGGTAGGCGTTGACGTCAAGTTCCACCCTGCCGACCACGAGTGCCCTGCGGGTCCCCGACTCGCCGTTGAAGGCGGAATGGATCAGGGGAAGCAGTTCGGGCACCCGGTAGGGCCGGGCCACGCACGCGGTGGCTCCGGCCGCCAGCGCCTGGACGGCCTGCTGGGCGTGACCGTCGCCCACGCCCAGCAGGACGGGGATCGCCCGCGTCAGCCGTACCGCGCGGACGAACTCCACCGCCCCTATGACCGGCAGCGAGGCGCTGACGAGAACGACGTCGGGGCGCAGCGCTCCGGCCTGCAACAGGGCCTGGGCGCCGTCGGTGACGCCCATGACCTGCAGACCTTCGCGTTCCAGGGCCGTGGCCAGGTCGTGGACCATGGCCGCCTCCGGGTCGGCCACCAGCAGCATGGGCGCCGTCCGTGTGTCCCCGTCCACCTCTGGTGCCGTCTGCGGCTGGATCACCAGGATCCTCCAATGTGGGTTAGCCGAAGCGGCCGGTGATGTAATCCTCGGTCCGCTTGTCGCTGGGATTGGTGAAGATGCGGCTCGTCTCGTCGAACTCCACCAGACGGCCGTGCCGCACTCCGGCCTCGTCCACCTCGGCGGTGAAGAAGGCGGTGCGGTCCGAGACGCGGGCGGCCTGCTGCATGTTGTGGGTGACGATGACGATCGTGTAGTCGCGCGTCAGCTCCTGCATCAGGTCTTCGATCTTGGTGGTCGCGATCGGGTCCAGGGCCGAGCAGGGCTCGTCCATCAGGATGACGTCGGGCTTCACCGCGATCGCCCGCGCGATGCACAGGCGCTGCTGCTGTCCGCCGGACAGGGAGAGCGCGTTCTGCTTGATCTTGTCCTTGACCTCGTCCCAGAGCGCGGCCTTGGTGAGCGCCTCTTCGACGATCTCGTCCATGTTGCCCTTGGCGCCGTTGACCCGGGGACCGTAGGCGATGTTGTCGTAGATCGACTTGGGGAAGGGGTTCGGCTTCTGGAAGACCATGCCGATCCGGCGGCGGACCTCGATCGGGTCCACGTGGTCGCCGTACAGGTTCTCGTCGTGGTACCGGATCTCGCCGACCGCGCGGGCGCCGGGGATCAGGTCGTTCATCCGGTTGAAGCAGCGGAGCACGGTGCTCTTGCCGCAGCCGGAGGGGCCGATCATGGCCGTGATCTCGCGGTTGCCGATGGTCAGGTTGACCCCGCGCACCGCCTCGTAGTCGCCGTAGAAGACGCTGAGGTCGGAGACGGTGAAGACCGGGTCGAGGGCTTCGATGGTGCGGGGGACTTCGGGTCCGCGCACGTTCACGTTCGGCACGGAAATTCCAATCTCGGACATCTCTTACCTCACCAGCGCTTCTGATAGCGGTTACGGAGCCAGATGGCGACGGAGTTCATCAGGAGCAGGATCGCCAGCAGGATCACGATCGCCGCCGCGGCGAGAATGGCGAACTCCTCCTGGGGGCGGCTGATGAAGCTGTAGATCTGCAGCGGCAGGACGGTGAAGCTGCTCCAGACGCCCTCGGGGTTGAACCGGACGAGCGTCGCGGCACCGAGCATCAGGAACGGGGCGGCCTCGCCGATCGCGCGGGAGAGTGCCAGGATCGAGCCCGTCGCGATGCCGGGGATGGATGCCGGGAGCACCTGCCGATAGATGGTCTGCCACTGGGTTGCGCCCAGTGCGAGCGAGCCCTCGCGGATCGACGGCGGCACCGCGCGGATCGCCTCGCGGGCGGAGATGATCACGATGGGCAGTACGAGGAGCGAGATCGTGACCGCGCCGGTCATCACGGTGAAGCCGAACTGCATCCAGCGGGCGATGATGCCCAGTCCGAGGATGCCGTAGACGATCGAGGGAACGGCCGCCAGGTTGGAGATGTTCAGCTCGATCAGCTTGTTGTACCACTTGGTCCTGTCGGCGTACTCCTCGAGGTAGATCGCCGCGAGGATGCCGGTGGGCAGGGCCATGAGCGCGGTGAGCGCGATGATCCACAGGGTGCCGAAGATGCCCGACTGGACGCCGGACGTCTCCGGGCGGCGGATCGAGGGCTGGTTCTCCCACAGCATCGAGTTGAGCCGCGGCCAGCCCTCCTCGACGACGTATACCAGCAGCATGACCAGGAACAGGAGGGCGATCGCGAGGCTGGCCAGCAGTGCGATGCGGAAGAGGTGTTCCTTGAGGGGGCGCCCCTTGCTCGCCAGCTGTACGGCCGAGCGGGGTGTGGAGAGGATGGCCATCAGTCGTAGACCTCGCGATACTTCTGGACCATGCGGGCGCTGAGGTAGTTCATCGCGAAGGTGATCACGAAGAGCAGGGAACCCACCGCGAAGATGGTCTTGTAGGCGATCGAGCCGACCGAGGCGTCACCGGAGCCGGCCTGGGCGATGAAGGCCGCCATCGTGGACATCTCATCGCCCGGGTAGAGCGTGAAGACGGATTTGAAACCACCGGCGATCGCGACGATCATCGTCTCGCCCGCGGCCCGGGAGATCGCCAGGATGACGGCGGCGACGATGCCGGAGAACGCGGCGGGGACGACGACGCGCACCGAGGTGAGCATCTTGGAGGCGCCGAGGGCGTAGGAGCCCTCGCGCAGGCCGTTCGGCACCGCGGCCATCGCGTCCTCCGACAGCGACGCGACGATCGGAATGATCATCACGCCGACGAGGAGGCCGGCGGCGAGCGCGTTCTTGCCGTCCAGCTCCAGGAAGGGGAAGAGGTCCCTCAGCAGCGGGGTGACGAAGGTGAGGGCGAAGAAGCCGAAGACCACCGTCGGGACGCCCGCGAGGACCTCGAGCACCGGCTTGAAGATCTTGCGGGTCCTGTGGGAGGCGTACTCCGACAGGTAGATCGCGGAGGCCAGGCCGAGCGGGACGGCGACCACGACGGCGATCAGGGTGATCTCCACGGTGGCGACGATGAGCGGCCACACACCGAACGCCGGCGGGTTGAACAGCGGCCCCCAGTCGGTGGAGCCGAAGAACTCCGCGAAGCTCACCGAGGCGAAGAACTCGACGGTCGGTTCGAGGAGCGCGATGACGATGCCGATCGTGGTCGCCACCGACACCATCGCCGCGGCCAGGAGGATGGCCTTGATGACGAACTCGCCGTAACGCGGGCGCGACCGCGCCAGGGACGCCGGGGTCCCTGGAACGGTCGTGCGGTGCTGAGCCGACATCAGCCGGCGCTCTTCAGCGTGGTGATGTCAGCCTTGAGCTTGGCCTCCTGCTCGGCGTTGAGCGGGATGAACTTCGCGTCCGTGGCGATCGCGTGGATGTTGGCCGCGTAGAAGTCGAGGAAGGCCGCGACCTCGGGCCGCTTCACCGCGGTGGCGGAGGGGTAGACGAACAGCGGGCGGGAGAGCGGGGTGTACTTACCACCCTGGGCCGACTCGACGCTCGGGGCCACGCAGCCCTCGCCGGAGTCGACCTCCAGGGCCTTCAGCTTGTCCATGTTCTCCTCGAAGTAGGTGAAGCCGAAGTAGCCCAGCCCACCCTTGGCGCCCGCGACACCGGTGACGATGTCGTTGTCGTTCTCGCTCGGGCTGTAGTCCTTGCGGCTCGCGCCCTCTTCACCGTTGATCTCGTCGGTGAAGTAGTCGAAGGTGCCGGAGTCGGTGCCGGGGCCGTAGAGCTTGAGCGGCTCGGCCGGGAACTTGGCGTCGACGTCCTTCCAGGTCTTGACCTTGCCCTCGGCGGCCGGCTCCCACATCTTCTTGAGCTGGTCGGTGGTGAGGCAGGTGGCCCAGTCGTTGTCCTTGGAAACCACGACGGTCAGCGCGTCGACGGCCACCGTGAGCTCGGTGAAGGTGATGCCCTTCGCCTCGCAGGCCGCCTTCTCCTCGTCCTTGATCGCGCGGGAGGCGTTGGAGATGTCCGTCTCGCCGGCGCAGAACTTCTCGAAGCCGCCACCGGTGCCCGAGGTGCCGACCGGCACCTTCACCTGCGGCTGCTCCTCGCCGAAGAGCTCGGAGGCCGCCTGGGTGAGGGGGGCCACGGTGCTGGAGCCATCGATCTTGACCTCGCCGCTCAGGGCCGCACCGGCGCCGGGCTCGGCCGAGGAGGCGCTGCTGGCGGCGGTGGTGCTGCCGTCACTGTTGGGCTTGGCGTCGCCACCACACGCGGCCGCGAGCGATACGACGAGCGCGGCCGTCGCCACCGCGCTGAGGCGGCGCTGTCCACTGGTCACGGTATGTTCCTTCTCCGTAGTGAGATCCGTTCTCGATGACTTCGATAAAAGTGGGGCAAAGTGAACGGAGATGAAACGAGCCATGACCGGGGCCGGAAGAGGTAGGCCCACGGATGTGAATACCGATGCGTCGACGGGAGTTCGATCTCGGTTTCCGCTCCGGTAGGCCCGGTGGGCGGGGCGTCGGGGACTCCCAGGTCCGGGCGTGACCCGGCGAGGAGGCCATGCCGCGGGAACGTTCCCGGCTCGGGCCGCGATCTCCCGGACTTGCCGATCTGTTCATCTTCCCGACATCCGGCGGAAGGTAACGCGGCCGGATCCGTGGCGCGGCGCTTGACCGGAACCGCGGGTGGACACCCCCGGCCGGGCAGGTGGCGGCCCTGCGAGCGGGCGGGTGCCCCCGCGCCCTTCGCCGGAGGGCGGCCGGTGGGAAGGGGGAGGAACCGCTAGGCGGGCAGGGTGAGCGGCCCGCCGCCGAGGCGCTTGAGGACCTCGCCGTGCAGGGAGCCGTTGCTGCACAGCAGGCTGCCACCGTCGACGTCGGGAACGCCGGACAGATCGGTCCAGATGCCGCCCGCCTCCTCGACGATCACGGTCAGCGCCGCGATGTCCCAGCGGGAGAGCTCCGGCTCCGCCGACACGTCGACCGCGCCCTCGGCGACCAGCATGTGCGACCAGAAGTCGCCGTAGGCGCGGCTACGCCAGACGGAGCGGTTCAGGTCGAGGAACGCGTCGAGCTTCCCGGCCTCCTCCCAGCCGCCGAGGCTGGAGTAGGAGAACGAGGCGTCCTCCAACTGGGCGACGGAGGAGACCTGGCACTTGGAAGCCTTGGTGAGGCTCTTGCCGGTCCAGGCGCCGCTGTCGCGGGCCGCCCACCAGCGGCGGCCGAGCGCGGGGGCGGAGACGAGGCCCACGACGACGCGGCCCTGGTCCATCAGGGCGATGAGCGTGGCCCAGACGGGCACTCCGCGCACGTAGTTCTTGGTGCCGTCGATCGGGTCGATGATCCAGGAGCGCTCTCCGTGGCCGCTCGCGCCGAACTCCTCGCCGATGACGGCGTCACGGGGCCGGGCACGGCCGAGGGCGGCGCGGATCGCCTCCTCCGCCGCCTTGTCGGCGTCGCTCACCGGTGTGAGGTCGGGTTTGGTCTCCACGCGCAGATCCATGGACTTGAAGCGGCGCATGGTCAGATCGTCGGCCGCGTCGGCCATGACGTGCGCGAGGCGAAGATCGTCGTTGTAACCCGTCACGGGCGTCAACGCTATCGTGTCGGCGGCCGAATGGCGGAGATCGGGGAGCAAGCGGAACAATCGTGTCGCGTCCCACCAGGCCGGGATACCGCGTGAAACATCCGTTGGCATCGGTGTTACTCGCGAGTAGCATTCCGGTATGACCTTTGACGTGGGTGACTTCATGCTGCAGAGCGTCCCGTTCGCCAGGACGCTGGGCATCTCGTTCGACAAGGTGGAACCGGGCTTCGCCGTCGCCCGCATGGCGGACCGGGCGGAGCTGCACAACCACGTGGGAGGCCCGCACGCCGGAGCCCTGTTCAGCGTCGCGGAGACGGCCTCCGGCGCCGCGATGCTCTCCACCTTCGGCGACCAGTTGTCACGGGCCACCCCGCTGGCCAAGAGCGCGGCGATCCGCTACCTCAAGCTCGCGAAGGGCGAGGTCGTCGCGGAGGCCCGCCTGCGGGCGTCCCGCGAGGAGGTCGTGGCCACACTGGACGCGGGGGAACGCCCCGAGTTCGACGTCGCCGTCGAGATCAGGACCGCCGACGGCACCCTCGTGTCCGAGATGACCGTCGCCTGGGCCTTCCGGTTGAACCGCTGACGCGTTGACGTCGCGGCGCACGCTCGTCGCCGGGCCGCCTCGCCCCCCGAGGCGGTCACCGGCGCGTCCTCAGGACTGGTCGTCGTCGGAGGCGCCCTCGCGGCTGGCGAGCAGGCGGCGCAGGGAGGCGAGCCGGACCGGGTCGGCGTGCCCGGCCGCCACCCAGGCGTCCAGGGCGCACTCGTCGGAGAGGTGGTTGCACCCCTTCGGGCACTGGACGGTGCCCTCGACCAGGTCGGGGAAGCCCGCCAGGACCGTCTCCACCGAGACGTGGGCGAGCCCGAAGCTGCGTACCCCGGGGGTGTCGATGATCCAGCCGCCCTCCGGCAGCTCCAGGGCGACGGCCGAGGTGGAGGTGTGACGGCCCCGGCCGGTCACCGCGTTCACGTGTGAGACGGCCCGGTTGGCGTCCGGGACCAGGGCGTTGACCAGCGTCGACTTGCCCACCCCCGAATGGCCGACGAGCACACTGATCCGGCCCTTCAGACGCTCTCGCACCTCTTCCAGGCCGCCGCCCTTCTGGACCACCACGTAGGGGACCCCGAGGGGGTCGTACAGCGAGACGAGCTCGTCGGGTGTGGCGAGGTCGGACTTGGTGAGGCAGAGCAGCGGATCGATGTCGGCGTCGAAGGCCGCGACCAGCATCCGGTCGATCATGCGGGGCCTGGGCGGCGGATCGGCCAGGGCAGTCACGATGACGAGCTGGTCGGCGTTGGCGACCACCGGGCGCTCGATGCCGTCGGTGTCGTCGGTGTCGTCCGCCGAACGGCGCAGCATGGAGACGCGGGGCTCCACCCGCACGACGCGGGCGAGCGTGTCGGCCATGCCGGAGACGTCGCCCACCAGGGCCACCCGGTCGCCGACCACGATGCCCTTGCGGCCGAGCTCGCGCGCCTTCATCGCGACCACGACCCTGCCGCTCATCGCGGCACCCTCCGCCTGGTCCTTCTTGCGGCGGCGGCCCTTCTCGCCCGCCGACTCGACCAGGCACGTGTAGCGCCCACGGTCGACGGCGACCACGAACGCCGCGACCGCGTCCTCGTGGGCAGGACGGATCCGGGTCCGGGGCCGGGATCCCTTTCCCGGCCTGACCCTGACGTCGTCCTCGTCGTACTCGCGCTTTCTCAGTTTCTCCGCCTTCTCCGGCCCGGCGCGTCCCCGAGGAGGGCCGCGGGACCTACCGGCCGCTCACCCCTCACCGCGCGCCGCGCAGCATGTCCGCCCACATGGTGGCGAACTCGGGGAGGGTTTTACCCGTGGTGGCGATGTCCTCCACCTCGACGCCCGGCACGGCCAGCCCGATCACCGCTCCGGCGGTCGCCATCCGGTGGTCGGCGTAGGAGTGGAACACCCCGCCGGTGAGCGGGCGGGGCCTGATCTCCAGGCCGTCCTCGGTCTCGTTCGCGTCGCCGCCGAGGCCGTTGATCTCGGTGACGAGGGCGGCGAGCCGGTCGGTCTCGTGCCCGCGGATGTGGGCGACGCCGCCGATCCTGCTGGGCGAGCTCGCCAGGGCGGCGAGCGCGGCGATCGTCGGGGTGAGTTCGGACACGTCGCGCAGGTCGGCCTCGATGCCGACGATCCGCCCGGTGCCGGTGACCGAGAGCCCTTCGGGCGTGTGCTCCACCGAGGCGCCCATGTCCGCCAGGAGCGTACGGAGCTGGTCGCCCGGCTGGGTCGTCCGCGCGGGCCAGCCGGGAATGGTGACCGTGCCACCGGTCACCATGGCGGCGCACAGGAAGGGCGCCGCGTTGGACAGGTCGGGCTCCACGGTGAAGTCCCGCGCCCCGATGGGGCCGGACTCGACCCGCCAGACGTCGGGCTCGGAGTCGTCCACCACGACGCCGAACTCCCTGAGCATCTGGACGGTCATCCGGATGTGCGGCTGCGAGGGGATCGGCGGGCCCTCGTGGCGCACCGTCACCCCCTTCTCGAAGCGCGCCCCCGCGAGCAGCAGGCCGGAGAGGAACTGCGATGAGCCCGAGGCGTCGAGCCTCACCTCGCCGCCGGCCAACGGTCCTCGCACCGTGAAGGGCAGCGCGTCGCCCGTCACCTCGGCACCGAGGGCACGCAGCGCGCGCAGGATCGGGCCCATCGGACGCTTGCGGGCGTGCGGGTCGCCGTCGAAGAAGACCTCGCCATCGGCGAGCGCCGCCATCGGCGGCACGAAGCGCATGACCGTGCCGGCCAGCCCCACGTCGATACGGGCACCGCCGGTGACGGGGCCGGGCGTGATCGCCCAGTCGACGCTGGAGGCGCTCTCGTTGGAGGGGACCATCGTCGCGCCCAGCGTCCGCAGCGCGTTCGCCATCAGGTCGGCGTCGCGGCTGCGCAGCGCCAGGCGTACCGTTCCCGGTCCGTCGGCCAGCGCGGCGAGCAGGAGCGCACGGTTGGTCACGGACTTCGAGCCGGGCAGGGGGACGGTCGCGCGGACGGGTTCGGTCGCGGTCGGCGCGGGCCACAGCGGAGCGGACATGGGCAAAAGCCTACCGGTGCCCGCCTCGCGCCGCCCGTGCGTGCCGCGGGGACGGAGAGGACAGATGGGACGGCGGGGACGGAGAGGCGGCCGGGTTCGGATGGGAGGCACGCCGGCGGGCGGCAAGATCGGAAAACGGGGTCGGGAACGTCCCGGCGTGTCGCGGCGTGGCAAAGTGGAGGTATGTGCGGGAGATACGCGTCTGCGCGGGGCAAGCAGGAGTTGCTGGAGGAGTTCCAGGTCGAGCTCGACGGAGCGGCCGACGAGGAACTCGGGCCCGACTACAACGTCGCGCCCACGAAACCGGTGTACGCGGTGATGAGCCGGGTGCCGAAGTCGGCGCCGGGCGACCGGCCGATCCGGCAGCTCCGCGTGGTCCGCTGGGGACTGGTCCCCGCCTGGGCGAAGGACCCGTCCATCGGATCCAAGATGATCAACGCGCGGGTGGAGACGGTGGCCGAGAAGCCCGCCTACCGCAAGGCGTTCGCCGAGCGCAGATGCCTCATCCCCGCGGACGGCTACTACGAGTGGGCCGTGCTGGACGAGAAGGACGCCAAGGGGAAGCCGAAGAAGCAGCCCTACTTCGTCCGCCCCGCCGACGGCGGCGTGATGGCGATGGCGGGACTGTACGAGTTCTGGCGGGACCGGGGCCGCGCCGACGACGACCCGCTCTCGTGGCTGGTGACCTGCACCATCATCACGACCGACGCCGTGGACGAGGCGGGCAGGGTCCACGACCGCATGCCGATGCTGATCGAGCGCGACCGCTGGGGCGAGTGGCTCGACCCGGGGACGCCCGACGCGAAGGGGTTCCTGATCCCGGCCGGCTCCACGGGCCTGGAGATCCACCCGGTCTCCACCGCCGTGAACTCGGTGCGGAACAACAGCCCTGAGCTCGTCGAGCCCCTGAAGGAGGAATAGACGGACCCCCGCTAGGGGCGCCGGGCGCTGGCCACCAGGTGGATGCCCACCGTGTCGTCGTCGTCCGGATGGGTGTCCAGCTCGGTGTTGACCAGCCAGGTGAGCGCGCGGGAGTCGGAGGCGAGCACGTGGTCGACCGTCGAGGGGGACAGCACCGTGCGGGGCCGTATCCACTCGACCTCCAGCCCGGCGTCGGTGAGCAGCTCGCGGAGCTGGGCGCTGCTGAAGCAGCGGGTGATGCTGCCGTCGGGCCAGGGCACGAGCATGACCTCGCCGGTCTGGCGCAGATGGGCCCAGTAGTTCTGCTCGGCGAGGATCGCCATCCCCAGCACCAGGGAGTCGACGCAGACCAGGGCACGGCCGCCGGGGCGCAGGACCCGGGCGACGTCGTCGATCGCGGACTCGGCCATGAGCTCCACCGACATCGCGCGCTCCTCGGCGAGCACGGCGTCCACGCTGCTGTCGGGCAGGAAGCGCAGGTCGTCGGCGCGCACCTGGCTCACCCTGGAGATGTCGTGTGGCGGCTGGCCGTCCGTGGGCCTGCGGAAGTCGACCACCTCGACCACCCGATGTCCCGACTTCGCCGCCTGGACACCCCAGCGGCCGTCCCCGCAGGACATGTCGAGGACGGTGGACGGTTTTTCCGGCAGCCATCGGCTCAGTTGCTCGGCCACGACCGCGTGGTAAAAGGTCCAGTACGGCCCGAGCGCACCTGAGCCGTTCAGCTCTTCGGCCGGGATGGGCAGCACAAGCAGCTCCTGGCGTCGGGAGGATCCGGTGGTCTTTCAACTACCTGCCGGTACGTATCTTCTTTTCCCCGTACCGGGTCGTTCGTCACCTTCTATCTTGCGGGAACAGATGACAGTGCGGGTGTGTTGCAAGCGGACAACGCACGATCCTTTCGGAGGTTGGCAAGCAGATGCTCGCCTTGATCGAACCAGTCACCCGCCCCGGTGATCGGCCTATCCCCGTCGAGCGGGTATTCTCCGCTCAGTACGGTGTCCCGCGTCAGCAGGACTCCGGCGATCTTAAGGGGGTGGGTCAGGTCCCTGCGACAGACGAGGAGACTCTGGAGCAGCGGAGCACACGGTTCGAGCGGGATGTCATGCCCTATCTCGACCAGCTTTACTCCGCCGCGCTTCGGATGACCCGGAACCCCGCGGACGCCGAGGACCTTCTTCAGGAGACCTTCGCGAAGGCCTTCGCGTCTTTTCACCAGTTCCAGCAAGGCACGAACCTCAAGGCGTGGCTTTACCGGATCCTGACGAACACTTTCATCAACAATTACCGCAAGAAGCAGCGGGAGCCCAAGCAGTCGGGCGCCGAGGAGATCGAGGACTGGCAGCTCGCCAGGGCCGAGTCGCACACCTCGGCGGGGCTGAAGTCGGCGGAGATCGAGGCGCTCGAGCATCTCCCCGACACCGACGTGAAGCAGGCGCTGGCCGCGCTTCCCGAGGAGTTCCGCATCGCGGTCTACCTCGCCGACGTCGAGGGCTTCCCGTACAAGGAGATCGCCGACATCATGGGGACCCCCATCGGGACCGTGATGTCGCGGCTGCACCGTGGCCGCCGCCAGTTGCGGACCCAACTTGAGGACTACGCCCGCGAGCGTGGCCTGGTTCCCGCGGAGGGTGCGAAGTGAGTGCGCGAGACAGGAACGACGAACCCGTCGGCACGGGCCTCTCGGCCAGGGGTAGGGTGATCGCGTGAGCTGCGGCGACCACCACGACACCGACTGCCGCGAGGTCCTGGACAAGGTCTACACCTACCTCGACGGTGAGCTCGACGAGAGCAACTGTGCCGAGATCCGCGTGCATCTGGACGAGTGTCACCCCTGCCTGGAGGAGTACGGCCTGGAGCAGGTCGTCAAACAGCTCGTCGCCAAACACTGCGGCTGCGACCAGGTCTCGGCCGACCTGAGGGCGAAGGTGCTCAGCCGTATCGACCAGGTGCGCTCCGAACTGGCTCGCTGACCTCCTAGGATCTGTCGTACGGCCTTGGGCGTACGACGATGGGGGTTCACCATGCGCATACTCGTGACCGGCGGGGCGGGATTCATCGGATCCACCCTCGTCGACCGGTTGCTGGCCGACGGGCACGAGGTGGCGGCCGTGGACGACCTGTCGGGCGGCGATCGCGGCAACCTGGTCGGTGCCGCGAGGAACCCCCTGTTCGCCCTGCACGTGATGGACATCCGTGACCCGGCCCTGATCGGCCTCGCCGCCGAGTGGAGGCCCGAGGTCGTCTGCCACCTCGCCGCGCAGATCAGCGTGCGCAAGAGCGTCGCCGACCCGGTCCATGACGCGCGGCTCAACGTCGAGGGCACCGCGTCGGTCCTGACGGCCGCCCACCGCGGAGGCACCCGCAAGGTCGTCTTCGCCTCCTCGGTCGCGGTCTACGGCAGGCCGGCGGTCATCCCGGTCCCCGGCGGCGCGGCGACCGACCCGCGTTCCCCGTACGCGGCCTCCAAGCTGAGCGCGGAGACCTACCTGGCCACGTTCAAGGCGCTCCACGGCATCGACTACACCACCCTGGTGCTCTCCAACGTCTACGGCCCGCGCCAGTCGCCCGACGGCGAGGCGGGGGTGGTCGCCATCTTCACCGACGCGCTGCTCAACGGCACCCCCACGGTGGTGTACGGCGACGGCACCCAGACCCGCGACTACATCTTCGTCGACGACGTGGTGGACGGTCTCGTCCGCGCCTGCGGCACCGAGGGCGGCGGTGGCCGGTTCAACCTGGGCACCGGCGTCCAGACCACCGACCGGCGGCTGCACTCCCTGATCGCGGAGGCGGCGGGTGTCGCCGACGAGCCGGGCGAGGCCCCGGCGCGCCTGGGTGACCTCCCCGCGATGGCCGTCGACCCGGCCCCCGCGTTGGAAGGGCTCGGCTGGCGTCCCCAGACGGAGCTGGCCGTGGGGCTGAAGAGCACCGTCGACTGGGCGAGGAGCAGGCTCGCGAGCCTGTGACGCGAAAGGACTCCGGGAGGCCGTCGGCGTGAGCGCCGATCACAGACCCGTCCGCGTGGCAGGTGGCGATCACTCCGGCGCGATCCGACGCGAAGGATCCCGCGTGCCCGTCCGCCTGTCAGGTGCCGATCACAGATCCGTCCGCGCGGCAGGGGCCGATCGCAGGCCCGTCCGCGCGGCGAGTGGCGATCACTCCGGCGTGAGCCGAGGCGAAGAATCCCGCGCGCCCGCTCGGGTGGCCGGCGCGATCATTGGCGCGGCTCCGAAACCCGATACTCCGGATATTCATGTCTCACAGTGATTGCTTGATTACGCTTTGCTTGCGATTGGCCGTCTCGCCCTCCTGAGCAGGTTCGCTTCGATAGCCTGGGTGCGAAATCAACGTGGAGGCAGCGCATGTTGAAGGAAACGGTCACCTCAGTCTTTCCTGGGATTTCCTGGACCTGAGCACGCGCCCTTTAGGAACCCTAAGGTGGCCGCTTTGCGTGGACTGCCGTGGTTTGCCAAGGTCTATCTGATCCTTGTCATCGGAGCCGCGTTCGCGCTGCTCGGATACAACGTGGTCTCGGGCGGCGGGCTGGATCTGCTCGACTGGTCCAACCTCATGGTCCTGGCCCTGCTGTTCCTGGTGTGCGAGTCGGTGCCCACCCTGCTGCACGTCCGGCAGGCCGCGGTGTCGGTCAGCTTCTCCGCCGTGCTCGCCGCGGTGGTGCTGCTCGGCCCGGAGGGAGCGGCACTGGTCGGCATGACGGCGATGTTCAGCGTGCGGCCCGGCCTGCCACTGGTGAAGCGGCTGTTCAACAGCGCCCAGTTCGCCATCTGCGGCTACGTCGCCGGCCGGGTCTACGTGTGGCTCGGCGGCAGGCCGGGGGTGCCGACCGTCGCCGGGTTCGACGACATCATCGTGCCGTTCGCGGGCGCGGCGGCCGTCTTCGTGCCCCTCAACTTCGTGCTGATCGCGCTCGTGCTGAAGCTCACCGGTCAGGCCGACCAGGTGCCGCTGCGGGGCGTGGCCCAGTTCATGGTCTCCTACTTCGGCTACGCCACCTTCGGCCTGCTGATCGCCGGATTGTGGGCCACGGTCAACTCGATCTCCGCGGTGCTCGTGCTGCTCCCGCTCTTCGTGGCCCGCTGGGCCTTCGGCCAGTATCTCGCGCAGCAGCGCTCCTACGACGCGACGATCGCCGCGCTCTGCCAGGCCGTGGAGACCAAGGACTACTACACGCGTGGCCACTGCACCCGCGTCTCCAAGGCCGCGGGCATGATCGCCGAGGAGATCGGCATGGGATCGGAGCGGTTGCGCGCGATCCGTTACGCGGGGATGCTCCACGACGTGGGCAAGCTGGGCGTGCCGACCAAGGTGCTGCAGAAGGACGGCCCGCTCAGCGAGGAGGAGTTCGCGGCCATCCAGCTCCATCCGATGCGCGGGCTGGAGATCGTGCGCGGCATCGACTTCCTGGACGAGGCGTTCGCCGGGATCATGCACCACCACGAGCGGCAGGACGGCAAGGGCTACCCGATGGGGTTGGCGGGCGACGAGATCCCGGAGTTCGCCAGGATCATCGCGGTGGCCGACGCCTTCGACTCGATGACCTCCGACCGCTCCTATCGCAACGCCCGCTCGCGCGAGGTGGCGATGACCGAGCTGCGCAAGGGCGCAGGCACCCAGTTCGACCCGGTGATGGTGGTGGCGTTCGTCAAGGCCGTCGACCGGCACGGCTGGGAGCCGCCGCGCACGGTCGTCACGCCCCCGGCCGACGTGACGGAGACGACCGCGAAGGACCACGACGACCCGACCATGCCCATCCAGGTGGTGTCCGAACGTTGAACGGCTCCGGCACCGGCCGCGTTCTCCGGACGCTCGACTCGGGACAGCTCCTGCTGATCTGCGCGGCGGGACTCGTGGCGGTGGCCGGGGTGGCCCACACGGCCGCGACCGGCCTGCTCGACCCTCAGATCGCCGTCGCCTTCGGCGCGCTGATCGCGATCGGCGAGCTGGTCAGGCTCACCATGCCCGGCAACAGGGAGGTGGCCCCGATCGGCGCGGCGGCCGCGCTCGGTTACACGCTCCTGCTGGACATGGGGGGTGTCCCCACCCGGCATTCGGCGTTGCAGGTCGTCGCGGTGCTGTCGGTCGGCATGGTGGCGGGGGCGCTGCCGCACCTCGCGGTGGGTCGCCCGCCCCAGCTGGACGGGATGGCGCGCAGGCTCTTCACCGGTGCCCTGCTGGCGCTGGCGTACCGGCCGCTGGCGGGGCCGCTGTCCGACCTCGCGGGGGGAGGGGAGAGCGGCTGGTGGCCCGCGCTCGGCGTGATGGCCCTGCTCATCCTGATCATGGTGATGGTCGACGTGCTGCTCGCCGCCGTGCTGCGGGCCGAGCAGGTGCGTGCCGCCCTCAAGGTGGCCGTCCGCGACGAGTTGCGGATGGCCGCGCCGCTGGGAGCGGCCGTGGCCGCCTCCGGCATCCTGCTCGCGCTCGCCTCGCACAGCATGGGCATGACCGCGCTGCTGGTCTTCGCGGCGCCGCTGCTCGTCACCCAGGTCGCCTTCCGTAAGTACGCCGGGATCAGGGCCACCTACCTGCAGACGGTACGGGCGCTGTCCCGGGTCACCGAGGTCGGCGGGTACGTCGAGCCGGGGCACTCCCGCCGGGTGAGCCGCCTGGCGGTGGCGGTGGGGCGGGAGCTGGGCATGGCGGAGCCCGAGCTGCTGGAGCTCGAGTACGCCGCGCTCATGCACGACATCGGCCAGTTGTCGCTGCGCGATCCCATTCCCGGCGGTGCGACGGTCCTCACCGACCCCGAGCAGGCGCGGCGCATCGCCGAACTGGGGGCGGAGGTGATCAGGCAGACCGGGGTGCTCGACCGGGTGGCCGAGATCGTCCGCCGCCAGTGCGACACCTGCGCGGAGGCGCCTCCGATGGCGAGCCGCATCATCAAGGCGGCCAACGCTTACGACGACCTCGTCGGCGGTTCCAGCGACCGCGACCGGGCGGGCGCCGCCCTCGAACGGCTCCGGCTGGGGGTGGGTCAGGAGTACGACCCGACGGTCGTCGAGGCGATGGCCCGGGTGATCGACAGGCTGGCCCCGATCCACCGGCTCTAGACCTCTCGCCGGATCGGCCCGCCGTTCGCCACGGAGACCGACGAGGCGCTCGCGCGGGGCCACGTCGACGCGGGCGCCCGCGAGACCGTGCCGGGTTTCCGTGAGAGACCCGCCGAGCCGCCGGAACGGCACTGGAGCGGCGCTGGAACGGCAGGAGTGGCAGGAGTTCGTCGGCGGAAACTACGACTCGGGACTGGTGCCCTCCTAGGCGGGCGTGATCAGCTTTTTCTGACACAGTTGAGAGACGTTGAACGATGGGAGTTTCCGGTGGTCGAGATCCGCGCTGAGATGGTGGCGAGTGTCTGGAAGGTCCTGGTGTCCGAGGGTGACCCCGTCGAGGACGGCGACACCCTGGTCATCCTTGAGTCGATGAAGATGGAGATCCCGGTCCTCACGGAGGACGCCGGCGTGATCTCCCAGCTGAAGGTCGCCGAGGGCGACGTCATCCAGGAGGGCGACCTGATCGCCGTTATCGAGTAGTCCCACCGTCGCGGGCGAGCCGGGCGAGGAAGCGCTCACGGTCGACGACCACGCGCTCGATCGTTCCCGAGGCGACGACGGATGTCCGGTCGCGGGCGGTGAAGCCGAAGACCAGGCGGCGCCCGTCGACCTCGGTGAGCTCGACGGCGATCTCGACATGCGTGCCGACCGGGCTGGCCTCCAGGTGCTCCAGAAAGACGCGGGTGCCGACGGAGGTCTGGCCCGGAGTCAGGGCACCCGCGACCGCCTGGACGGTGGCCCGCTCGGCGAGGGCGAGCAGGCGGGGGGTGGCGAGCACGGGGACGTCACCGCTGCCGACCTTCGTCGCGGTGTCCTCTGTTTCCACCATGATGAGCAGCCGTGCCTGCAGACCGGGAGCGAGCGTCATGCGCGTCAGCATAGGGTCTGGTCTCGTGACCTCGTACTGCGACCACTGCGGGCGCCCGGAGGGTGAGGCAGACCACGCCGCGTGTCTGTCGGCCCGCGCGATGGAGCCACCCCGCTACTGTTCTCGCTGCCGCCGCCGGATGGTGGTGCAGGTGACCCCCGGCGGCTGGTCCGCGCGCTGCGCCGAACACGGCACCACGAGCGGCTGACGCCGCCCGCTTTCACCCCGACTCACACGTTCTTTGCCGAGCCTTGTAGGATTTTGCGGAGTTCGTCCCGGATGTCTTGGGGTGACGCCGTGGCGCCCGCGTTGATTGTTTCCTCTGTGATTTTCGGGCGGCTTTGGGCGCAAGAGCCTGCAAGGTGGATAAGTACGCCTAAAAGTGCTGGGTTTTGTGCGATGCTACGGCACGCATCTCGTTTGTGAGCCATGCGGCATGCAGGGTTTCGTTACAGCGCCGTGATGGTGCCGCGACGCGGATCCGCTTTGTTGGAGAGCTCTGAGGTAGGAGTGAAGAGGGTTACGGGGGAGCCATGGTGGCCCAGGGCACGACGCTGGCGGGGCGGTATCGCCTAAGCACCCGCATTGGGGCCGGCGGTATGGGCGAGGTGTGGAAGGGCGAGGACATCGTCCTGGCTCGCACCGTCGCCGTGAAGGTGCTGCTTCCAGGCCGTACCGACGACCCGGGCTTCCTGGTTCGCTTCCAGGGCGAGGCCAGGGCGATGGCGACGATCAACCACCCCGGGGTCGTCGACGTGTACGACTACGGGGTTCACGAGGTGCCCGGCGCGGGGGCGACGGCATACCTGGTGATGAAGTTCGTCGACGGCGAGCCGCTCGACCGCCTGCTCGGGCGGCTGCGGCGCATCGCCCCGGGGGCCGCGATGGATCTCATCGCCCAGGCTGCCTCGGCGCTGCAGGCGGTCCACGACCAGGGCATCGTCCACCGGGACATCAAGCCGGGCAACCTGCTGGTGCGGTCGGACGGCACCCTCGTGCTCACCGACTTCGGCATCGCCAGGTCCGACTCCGCCAGCCGGCTGACGGACGCGGGCATGGTGCTCGGCACCGCCGCCTACTGCGCGCCCGAGCAGGCCGAGGGCGCGCCCGTGACACCGGCCGTCGACATCTACGCGCTGGGCGTGGTGGCGTACGAGTGCCTGGCCGGGCAGCGCCCGTTCGACGGCGACACGCCCGTCACGATCGCGCTCAAGCACATCCGCGAGACGCCGCCGCCGCTGCCGCCGGACGTTCCGCCCGCGGTGAGGGCACTTGTGGAGCGCTCCCTCGCCAAGGATCCGGCCCGGCGCTTCCCCAGCGCCGCGGCGATGAGCGCCGCCGCCAGGCAGGCCGCCTTCGGCACGGAGGGCGGCGACACGCTGTCGGCGTCCGCGCGGCAGGCGGGACCACCGGAGACCGGCTGGCAGACGCAGGCCCCCCAGGGCGGCCCGCAGGAACAGACCGGTTGGCAGGGGCAGGGATCGGCCGTTCCGCAGACGGGCTGGCAGGGAGCCCAGAATCCGGCGGGAAACTGGCAGGGCGCCCAGCCTCCGACCGGTGGCTGGCAGGGAGGCGCGCAGCCCTCCACCTCGCCGACGGTGGGATCCGAGGCGGTCGCGCAGGGGCGCGGACGCCGCGGCGCGCAGAAGCCGAGGAGCAAGAGTGTGCTGGTCGCGTCGGCGGCGGTCGCGGCCGTGATGTGCGCGGGTCTCGTCGCGGTGGCGATCAACGGGATGGCGGCCTCCAGGGAGACAGCGAGTTCCGTGGAGCCGCCGGTGGCCACACCCACCGTCGACGAGACGAAGCCGCCCACGGTGAAACACACCCGCAGGACGCTCACGCCCACCCCGACGGTGACGCGGCCGACCAGACGCACCCCCACCCCGAAGCCCGCCGAGGAGGACGAGCCGCCGACGCCCACCCCGACGGTCACGAAGCCGCCGAAACCGACTCCCACCCCCACACCGACCCCGAGCCCGACACCGCTGCCGAAGAAGAGGGTCCCCGGCACCGTCGGCATGAAGCCGGAGGCGGCGGAGGCGGCGCTCAAGCAGGCGGGTTTCAAGGTGAAGCGCACCTACAGCGCCGACGTCAAACCCGAGCACTGCACCGAGGTGGTCGAGTCCCTCCCGGCCGCGGACACGATGTGGGACCCGTCCAAGCCGGTGGAGGTCATCATCGCCCCCGTGCACTGTCCGCCGACGCCCACCCCGACGGCGACGGGCAAGCCCTAGCCGTATCGACCCGCGGGGTTGTCGACGCGGGTGATCGGTGGTCGGCCTCCGAGTGCGGGGTGTCATCGACGGTGGTTGCAGGCGGGCGGAAACTCCTTCAGAGCCGCTGTGCGCTCGTCGTTGCCGGCGTAGGGCCGTAGGTGAGGCCCGTTCGTCCAGCGAAGCGTTCTTGCCGTTGGTCTGCGGACGGCAGGGGCGTGTGTCGGCGCACCGGCTTCGCGCGACGACGACGGGCGAGCCTCGATTTCGGGTGGTGTGCCGACGGGCTCGCGCACCGGAGAAGACCTCTTCGGTCCTGCGTGCGCGAGCCCGGTGGCGCTCCTTCAGATGCCCGTGGTCTGCCGGGGGTAGGCCACCGAGGGGTCGGTGGCGATGTTGACCATGTAGGGGATACCGGAGTCGAACGCGCGGCGCAGGGCCGGGCCGATCTCCGACGGGTCGGTGACGAGCTCGCCACCGCCGCCGAGGGCGGTCACCACCTGGTCGTAGCGGCACTGCGGCTGCAACTCGGCGGCCACGTCGTAGCCGTACAGCATCTGCATGGGGTGCTTCTCCAGGCCCCACATGCCGTTGTTGCCGCAGATCATCACGACGGGCAGGCGGTGCCGCACGAGCGTGTCGACGTCCATCAGCGAGAAGCCGGCCGCGCCGTCGCCGAGCAGCAGCACCACCTGCGAGGAGGGACGGGCGATCCTGGCGGCGATGGCGTAGCCCAGGCCCGTGCCCAGGCAGCCGTACGGGCCCGGGTCGAGCCAGTTGCCCGGCTGGCGCGGCTCGACGTACTTGCCCGCGTACGAGACGAAGTCCCCGCCGTCGCCGATCACCACGGCGTCGTCGGCGAGGACCTTGCCCAGCTCCCCGTAGATGCGCATCGGGTGGATCGGGTCGGACGCGGACTCCAGCAGGTCGACGTCGGCGGCGATGGCGGCCGAGGCGGCCTCGGACAGCTGCGCGACCCAGGGCGCGTAGGTCTTGGGAGAGACGCCCGCGTTGGCGCAGGCCGCGCCGAGGCTCCAGAAGAGCAGCGAGAGGTCGCCGGCGGCGACGGCGGCCGGATCCATGTGCGTGGTCAGCTGTGACGGCGCGTCGGCCAGGTGCACGACCTTGGCGAGCGGGGCGCCGTCCTTGCCGCCGAACCAGCCGTAGCCGAGGCGGAAGTCGATCGGGGCACCCGCCACGATCACCAGGTCGGCCTGCGAGAACGCCATTCCCCTCGCCCGGGTGACCAGCAGCTCGTGACCGGCGGGCAGGATGCCGCGGCCCTGGCCGTTGGGGACGACCGGCAGGCGGTACTCCTCGACGAAGCTCCTCGCGACCTCCTCGGCGCGGTCCATCCACACGTCGGAGCCGAGCACCAGCACCGGGTGCCGGGCCTCGGCGATCAGCTGGGCGATCGAGGCGAGCGCGTCGGGGTCGGGCTCCAGCGGGGACGGGGTCAGCGTCTCGGGGGCCTCCTCGAGCGGGGGCGCGGCCGAGAAGAGGTGATCCATGTGGAAGTCGAGGAAGACGGGGCCGCGGTGCGGGGCGAGGGCCGTACGGAAGGCCATCTCCACGTCCTGGGCGATGGAGTCGGCGCCGGAGCCGGTGAAGGCCAGCTTGGTGATGGGGGCGAACAGCGGCGGGTGGTCGATCTCCTGCAACGCGCCCGACCCCCAGCGCGACTGCGGGGCACGGCCTCCCATCACCACGACGGGGGAGCCGTTGAAGTGCGCGGTGGCCACCCCGCTGACGCCGTTGGTGATGCCGGGGCCCGCGGTGAGCACGGCCAGCCCGGGTTTGCGCGTCAGCCGTGCGGTCGCCTCCGCGGCGAAGACGGCACTCTGCTCGTGGCGGACATCCAGGATGGGCATGCCCTCGTGGACCGCACCGTCGTAAAGCGGGAAGATATGCCCGCCGGACAGGGTGAACATGGTCTCGATGCCGTATGCCTTGGAGACGGCGACCGCTATGTCACCTGCGTGCTTGGGAGACTCCATATCGCGCAACCTACCAGTCAGTCACTTAGCCGGACAGGGATTGTTCTCCCTGCCCCGATCCCATCGCCTAATGCGGCCGGCACATATCGCGTCTGTCGGGAATCGAACCGCCCAACGCCTGGTGGCGGGCGCCCTACGGGCCGTACGGGATCGACGGGGGTCCGGTACGGGCCGGAGCGCGGACCCGCCGGGGCGGGACGGAGATCGGCGGGGGCCGGTACAGGCGGAGTGCGGACCCCCGGAGGGCGGGGCGAGGATCGGTGGGAGTCCGGCAGGGGCCGGGTGAGATCCGGCTCGCGGGGACCTCCGCGTCTCCGCGAGCCCGCGAGGCTCCGAGATGTTCCCGAACAGGGTGAGGGTGATCTCCGCGAGCCCGCGCGAGGCTTCGAGGGGGTCTCAGAGGGTGTCGGAGAGCGCCTTGATGGGCATCTTGAGGTCCACCAGCAGGCCCAGATCCGCCTCGGCCGTACGGCCGAGGGTGGTCAGGTAGTTGCCGACGATGATCGCGTTGATGCCGCCGAGCATGCCCTCACGGGTGCCCAGGTCGCCCAGGGTCAGCTCGCGGCCGCCCGCGTAGCGCAGGATCGTGCGGGGCAGCGCGAGCCTGAAGGTGGCGATCGTCCTGAGCGCCTCCGGCCCCTCCAGCAGCGGGAAGGACTCGAAGGGGGTGCCGGGGCGCGGGTTGAGGAAGTTCAGCGGGACCTCGTCGGGCGCCAGCTCGCCGAGCTGGCCGGCGAACTCGGCCCGCTGCTCCCGGGTCTCGCCCATGCCGACGATGCCGCCGCAGCACAGTTCCATCCCGGCCTCGCGCACCATCAGGCAGGTGTCCCAGCGCTCCTCCCAGGTGTGGGTGGTGACGACCTTCTCGAAGTGCGACCTCGCGGTCTCCAGGTTGTGGTTGTAGCGGTGCACGCCCATCTCGGCCAGCTCGTCGACCTGCTCCTGGGTGAGCATGCCGAGCGAGCACGCCACGTTGATGTCGACCGCCTCGCGGATCGCCTTCACCCCCTCGCGGACCTGGTCCATCAGGCGCCGGTCGGGACCCCGTACGGCGGCCACGATGCAGAACTCGGTGGCACCGGTCGCCGCGGTCTCCCTGGCGGCCTCGACCAGCGAGGGGATGTCGAGCCAGACGGCGCGGACCGGGGAGGAGAACTGCCCGGACTGCGAGCAGAAGTGGCAGTCCTCCGGGCAGCCGCCGGTCTTGAGGGAGACGATGCCCTCGACCTCCACCTCCGGGCCGCACCACTTCATCCGCACCTCGTGGGCGAGGGCGAGCAACTCGTCGAGACGGTCGTCGGGAAGCTCCAGGCAACGGAGCGCCTGCGCCGCGTCGAGCCCGCGGCCCTCCTCAAGCACCTGCGTCCGGGCGATCTCGAGGATGTCGCTCATCTGATACCTCCAGCGGGGAGATGGGCCGCGGCTACGGCTACGGGGAAAGCCTAAGGGTGGCCCGGAAGGAAGCGGGGTCGAAGCCCCCACCCAACGTGGGGCCCAGCCCCGCGCGGGCCGCGCGGGCGAAGGCGTCGCGCTCCAGCAGCCCGGCTCGCTCGGGGAGGGCGCCCGCCAGCGGCCGGGCGGCCAGCATCTCCAGGTCCGCCACGTTGCTCCGCTCGGCGAGGCCGGGCTCGGCCGGCCAGGAGCCGATCACCACCCCGGCGGGCTCCAGCCCTCGGTGGGCCATCGCCTCCAGCGTCAGCGCGGTGTGGTTGAGGGTGCCGAGGCCGGCCCTGACCACCAGGAGGACCGGTGCCGAGAGCGCGCGGGCGAGGTCGGCGAGGGTCGCCCCCTCCTCGTCGAAGCGAACGAGCAGCCCGCCCGCCCCCTCGACGATCACCAGCCGGTGCGAGGAGGCCAGCTCCTCGATCCGGGCCGCGGCCCGCGCGACGGAGACCGGCGGCAGGCCGGACAGGCGGGCCGCCGCCGCGGGGGAGAGCGCGGCGGGATACCTGGCCAGCTCGAAGGTCGTCCCCACTCCGGACAGCCGGATGACGTCGTCCATGTCGCCGGGGTCGGCGCCGGACACCCCGGTCTGCGCGGGCTTCACCACCGCGACCGAGGAGCCCCGCTCCCTGGCGAGCGAGGCCACCGCCGCGGTGACGACCGTCTTTCCCACCCCGGTGTCGGTCCCGGTGACCACGAGAATGCTCACCCGTCTCACCTTAGGCGCGGCTCGGGTGTGCCTCAGGGGCGGCGCAGGCGGGTGATGAACTTGTAGCGGTCTCCCCGGTACAGCGACTGGGCCCACTCGACCGGGTTGCCGTCCGCGTCGAAGGCGTGCCGGGTGAGCAGGAGCATCGGCAGGCCGACGTCCACACTGAGCACCTGCGCGTCGTACGGGGTGGCGAGCACGGTCTCTATGATCTCCTCGGCGTCGGTCAGCCGCACGTTGTACGCGTTGTACAGCGTCTCGTACAGCGAGGAGTGCATCTCCAGCTCCCGCCTGAGGCGGGGAAAGCGCCGTGCCGACAGATGAGTGGTGTCGATCGACATCGGCTCGCCGTTGGCCAGGCGCAGCCGGTGCAGGCGCAGCACGCGGCCGCCGGCGTTGATCGCCAGGCGGCGGGCGAGCGCCTCGTCGGCGGTGACGTAGCTGATGTCGAGGATCTTGGTGTCGGGTTCGAGGCCGACGGTCCGCAGGTCCCCGGTGTAGGAGGTGAGCTGGAGGACCTGGGCGACCTTGGGTTGTGCGACGAACGTCCCCTTGCCCTGGATGCGCACCAGGCGGCCCTCGACCACGAGCTCGGACAGGGCCTGGCGCACGGTCGTGCGCGACGTCTCGAAGCGGACCGCGAGGGCCCGTTCCGGTGGCAGGGCGCTGCCCGCGGGCAGGCTCTTGGTGAGGCTGAGCAGGCTGCGCTTGACGTCGTAGTATTTCGGGATCCGCGGGGAGTCGTCGCTCACATGGTCACCTTCATCTCGGCCACGGCGGTGAGTGCACCCCGGATCACCGCTAGATCATCGGAACTCAGATTGGCCCGTGCCGTCAACCGCAGGCAAGAGCGGCCGACCGGCACCGAAGGCGGCCGGAAGCATCCGGCGCGCACCCCGTGTTCCGCGCAGACGAGGGCGGCCCGAAGCGCGGTCTCGGGCGGGCCGAGCACGATGGGGACGACCGCGCCCGCCGGATCGCCGGTCTCCAGGCCGAGATCGCGGGCCATCGCGGCCAGCTCCCTCGCCCTGGTCCGGACAAGTCCCGGCAGTTCGGGCTGATGGTGAAGGATATCGACGGCGGCGAGTGCCGCCGCCACACTGCCCGGCGCGAGCCCGGTGTCGAAGATGAACGAGCGTCCCGTGTCCACGAGGGTCTGGATCACCTCGGGCGCGCCGAGCACGGCTCCGCCCTGCGATCCCAGGGACTTCGACAGTGTGATCGTTCTCACAACACCCGGTTCGGCCGCGAGCCCCGCGGCGTGCACCGCGCCCTGCCCACGAGCGCCGACGACCCCGATCGAGTGCGCCTCGTCGACGATCAGCAGCGCGCCCTGGCGCACCGTCGCCGCGTGCAGTTCCTCAAGCGGCGCCAGGTCGCCGTCCACGGAGAAGATCGCGTCGGTGACCACGATCGCGTGCTCCTCGTCCCGGTCGGCGAGTGCCTTCTCCACCGCCACCGTGTCCCGGTGCGGAGCGACCACCACCCGTGAGCGCGACAGCCGGCAGGCGTCCACGATGGAGGCGTGGTTGCCCGCCTCGGAGACCACCAGGGCGTCCCTGCCCAGGGCCGCGACGGCGGCCAGGTTGGCCAGGTAGCCGGAGGAGAACACCAGGGCGCCCCGCGCGTCGGTGAAGGCGCGCAGACGCGCCTCCAGGCGCGCGTGCAGGGCCGTGGAGCCCGTGACCAGGCGGGAGCCCGTGGAACCCGTGCCCCAGGCGCGGGTGGCCTCCACGGCCGCCTCGACCAACCGCTCGTCCCTGGCCAGGCCGAGGTAGTCGTTGGAGGCCAGGTCGATCAGGCCGTCGTCGTCGGGTGTGCGGGCGCGCAGGACCCGCCGCAGCCCCGCCGCCTCCCTCGTGGCCGCCGCCGTGCGGAACCGGGCCAGCGGGTCGGGGGTCTGCTCCATAGGCGGCATCTTTCCAGCCGGACTCACCCGATTCGCGTTCGGGCCTGCAAAGAACGCATGATGCACGGGTGCCGACTCTAAGCGACCTGGCGGTTCGTCACACCGCGCTCGACGATGCGGACCTTGAGTGGATGCACTCGCTGGTGTCCGACTGGCAGCTCCTCGCCGACCTTTCCTTCGCGGACCTGATCTTGTGGATCCCCCTGAAGGAGGGCACGGGCTGGATCGCGATCGCGCAGATGAGGCCCACCACGGGGCCGACGGTCTACCACGACGACATCGTGGGCATGACGGCGGCCAAGGGGGAGAGGCCGCTCCTGGAGACCGCCTGGAACGAGCGGCGCATCTGCCGCGAGGGCGATCCCGACTGGTCGAGCGGGGTGCCGGTCCGTGAGGAGACCATTCCGGTGCGGAGGGCCGACCACTTCCTGGGCGTCATCCAGCGCTCGACGAACCTCTCCTCCGCGCGCACCCCCTCCCGATTGGAGCTGACCTACCTGCAGAGCGCCTCCGACCTGGCCCAGATGGTGGCCGAGGGCCGTTTCCCGTTCTCCGGCGCCGAGCCGATCCTGGTCCGCTCGCCGAGGGTGGGCGACGGGCTGCTCAGGCTCGACCGGGCGGGCCGTGTCACGTACGCCTCGCCGAACGCGCTGTCGGCCTACCGGCGGCTGGGCCTCAACGCCGATCTGGTCGGCGCGGAGCTGGGCCGTACGACCGCGACGCTCTGCTACTCCGACGAGCCCATCAACGAGAACCTGATGCTCGTCGCGAGCGGGCGGGAGCCCAAGGAGACGGAGGTGGAGTCGGGCGGCACGGTGGTGCAGCTGCGGGCGATCCCGCTGGTCGTCGGCGGCGGGAGGATCGGCGCGCTGGTGCTCATCAGGGACGTGACCGAGCTGCGGCGCCGCGAGCGGGAGCTGATGACCAAGGACGCCACCATCAAGGAGATCCACCACCGGGTGAAGAACAACCTGCAGACCGTGGCCGCGCTGTTGCGGCTCCAGGCCAGGCGGATGCAGCTGCCGGAGGGCAGGGAGGCGCTGGAGGAGGCGGTGCGCAGGGTCGGGTCGATCGCGATCGTGCACGAGACGCTCTCGCACACGCCCGAGGAGCAGGTCGACTTCGACGACATCGCCGACCGGGTGATCGCGATGACGGGGGAGGTCGCGGCGCCTGAGGCGCAGGTGGTGCCGTCCCGCGTCGGGACGTTCGGGGTGTTGCGCTCGGAGATCGCGACGCCGCTCGCGATGGTCCTCACCGAACTGCTGCAGAACGCGGTTCAGCACGGGCTGGCGCAGCGTCAGGGCAAGCTCCAAGTGATCGTGTCACGCGGTGCCGAGCGGCTGGATGTGATCGTGTCCGACGACGGCAGCGGGCTGCCGGAGGACTTCGATCTCGACCAGGCCACCAGTCTCGGCCTGCAGATCGTCCGTACCCTGGTGGTGGGTGAGCTGTCCGGGCGTCTCGCCATCGAGCCACGCCAGGGCGGCGGGACCGAGGTGAGCCTGAGCATCCCCCTCCCCGCGGTCTGAGCGGGGGAGGGGGAGCGCGTCGGGTCGCGTTCTCGCGAGGGGACGTGCTTGTCGCCCGGGGGGAAAGAGGGCTCACCGGGCCGGGGACGTGCTCGTCGCCCGGCCGGGGGAGACGGAAGGGGGGCGCGGAGGGTCAGACGCTCGCGCGGGCGCGGGCACGAGCCGTGCGGCGCTTGAGCGCGCGTCGCTCGTCCTCGCTCAGGCCGCCCCAGACACCGGCGTCCTGCCCGGATTCCAGGGCCCACTTCAGGCATGCTTCGCTGATGCTGCACGTACCGCAGACCTGCTTGGCTTCCTCGATCTGCATCAGGGCGGGGCCGGTGTTGCCGATCGGGAAGAACAGCTCGGGGTCCACGTCACGGCAGGCGGCTCGGTGGCGCCAGTCCATGCGTCCACTCCTTCGTAAGAGGAGCCCTTGCGTCGGCTCCGGCGGCTCACTTTGTGAAGAGTTTCACTAATCAGCGCGAACGGATCCCCGGCCCGTGGTCCGGGTCGGGGGACTGTTCACTTGATCGCCGGTGGCCTGGGAGCGAGGTGGTCGCTCAAAGGTCCTACGTTCCGACGTCATCTTGAGATTGTCAGCCACGCTTAGTACACGCAAGAGGTTTGGGGGAACGTTTTGCCTGAAATGGATGTCGGATGCGTCACACAGGCTCGCACGTAACCGATTAGACCAAGACCTGTAACGCGTCGGGGATAGAACGGAACGTTATTCGTTCGACCTCTCCCAGGTAGTCGCCGTCCAGCTGGAACGCCACGGGGCGCCCGGCGCTCAGGGTGAACTCCTTCTCGTCGTGGAGTTGCACCAGGTGGCGACCCGTCGGCAGCGTGTCGCGCTCACCGAGGATCTGGGGCATCAGCTGGAGCATGAAGGGCAGGCCGAGACGCTGCAGGCCCAGGAGGTCGAGCCCGGTCTCGAAGCTCGCCCACGGGGTCGGGGAGACCGGCCGGGGGCCGATGTAGGACCACGGGGAGGTGTTGGAGACGACGGCCATGAAGATGCCGCCGGTCCGCGGCACCTCGGGGCCCTCGACGGTCATCGGCGGGTGACGTTTGTCGGTCGACAGATAGTGGTGTAACGCGGTGTTCACATAGCGGGTGGGTGTCGCCTTGCGGCCGGTGCCCCGCATCCCCTCGACCGCCCTGATCACCTCGGCGTCGTACCCCAGGCCACTACAGAACGTGAAATATCTACTGTGGTCGCCCCAGATCGCCTGACCGAGCCCGACGGTCCGCCTCCGGCCGTCGCGGATCGCCTCCAGGATCGCCCCCATCGCCTCGACCGGGTCGTTCGGCAGGCCCAGGGCCCTCGCGAAGACGTTCGCGCTGCCACCGGGGATCGCGAGCAGCGCGGGCCTGTCGATCGAGCTGCCCTCGTCGCCGGCCTTGCCGTCCACCGGGTCGAGCAGCCCGTTCACCGCCTCGTTGATGGTGCCGTCACCGCCCAGCACGGCCACCGCGTCGTAGCCGGAGGCGTGCGCCTTGCGGGAGAGCCGCATCGCGTGCCCCCGGTAGGCCGTCTCCTCGACGGTGAGGTTCATCGTCGCGCTCAGCGCTCTGATGAGAACGTCCCTGGTTCGCTGGTTGGTCGTCGTCGCCTTCGGATTCACCAGGAGCATCGCGCGCATGACCTCAGCGTATCCGCCGGAAACCGGGCTGAGGCGGCGGAAGGAGAAGGCGGATGCGCGGGGACGGGGAACGGTGCGGGGGACGGGGAACGGGGCCGGGGTGGGGGAAGAGCCGGGCGGCCATACCCGGCGATAGGGTTGCCCCGTGTCGAACCGTCCGATGACCCTCACCGTCGCCGCCGCCGTCATGGCACTGGAAGGCGCGACCGTCCTGCTCCTCGGCGGCTACGCCGGAGTGGAGACGGTGATCGGCCGGCCGTCCGACGTGATGACCTCGATCGCCGTCGCCGCGTTCGGGATCATCATCGGCGCGGCCCTGCTCTGGGTCGGCTGGGGAATGCTCCACTCGGAGCGATGGTCGCGGAGCCCGGGGGTGCTGACGCAGATCTTCGCCATCCCGGTCTCGGTCACGATGATCCAGTCCGACCAGCGGGTGATCGGCGTCTCGCTGATCGTCCTCGCGGTGATCGGACTGGTCACGCTGCTGTCCCCGCCGACGACACACGCCCTCTACGGAGACCACGACCAGCCTTCTCGCTAGTCGTCGACGGTGAGGCCCTCCCGGAGCTGGGCGAGGGTCCTGGCGAGCAACCGGGACACGTGCATCTGGGAGATGCCGAGCTCGGTGGCGATCTGCGACTGCGTCATGTTGCCGAAGAAACGCAGCAGCAGGATCCGCTTCTCACGCGGAGGCAGCCGCTCCAGCAGGGGCTTGAGCGACTCGCGGTATTCGACGCCCTCCAGGGAGTCGTCCACGATCCCGAGGGAGTCGGCCACCGCCGGCGCGTCGTCGTCGCCGGAGTCGGGCGCGTCGAGGGAGACCGTGGAGTAGGCGTTGGCCGACTCCAGCCCTTCGAGCACCTCCTCCTCGCTCATCTTCAGGAACGCGGCCAGCTCGGCCACGGTCGGCGCGCGCCCCTCCCGCTGGGAGAGCTCGCTGATCGCCTTGGTGAGCGAGAGCTTGAGCTCCTGCAGGCGGCGCGGCACGCGGACCGCCCAGCCCTTGTCACGGAAGTGGCGTTTGATCTCGCCCACGATCGTCGGGGTCGCGTAGGTGGAGAACTCCACCCCGCGGCCGAGATCGAAGCGGTCGATCGACTTGATCAGCCCGATGGTCGCGACCTGGGTGAGGTCGTCCAGCCACTCACCCCGGTTGCGGAACCGGCGGGCGAGGTATTCGACGAGGGGAAGGTGGAGCTCGACGAGCTCGTCGCGAATGCGCTGACGCCGCGGGTCGTCGGAGGTCAACTCCACCAGTTCCGCGAAGAGCAGGCGCGCACGCACCCGGTCGGGCACCGCGTGGTCGCTGGCGGCCATGGCACGAGTCCTTTCCGTCACGCCGGCCTCGCCGCGCCTCGGCGCTTGCGGAGGACGATCGCCATACGGTCGGGGGAGTCGGTTACGGCATCCACATCGTCGGCCAGGGCGGTGAGCACCATCCACGCGAAGTCGTCGCGCTTCGGAGGTGTGCTCCCCACTGTGCTGACCTCGACCCGCACTTTCATCAGCTGCCCGGTGAGCTCGAACTCGGCGGTCAGATCTGTGCCGGGAACAGCCTGGGTCAGCAGCATCGCACACGCCTCGTCGACCGCGATCCGAAGATCCTCGATCTCGTCCAGCGTGAAGTCCAGCCGTACGGCGAGTGCGGCTGTCGCCGTACGCAGCACGGACAGATAGGCGCTCGTCGCCGGCAGCCGGACGCTCACCACGTCACGGATCCCGCCCATGCCGACCGCGGGCGCCTCGGTGTGTTCGGTCACGTTCCTCCTCGCAGAGTCGCTGACTGCAACCTACAGCCCTGAGACGGTGGTTGGCCCGCTTGGACTCGCGATCGGGGCGATTTGCCACCGTCAAGAGCCCATGAAGATACGCAAATAGGGCACTGTTTTTAATGACGGCTCCGGCGCATCACGGTCCTGGGCGGTGACCGCACGGCGCCGACGCGCCGGTGTTCGGCCTGCTGGACGACCGGCGTCGCGACCCGGACGCCGTGACGGCGGCCCTCCTCGCGGGCCCCGATCCGGATCAAGGGGCGTCCCGGGGACGTTTCCTCGATCCGGACCACCGGTGCCCTCTCACGACATCGTTGTGAGGGTTTTAAGCGGCCTTGGTCTCCCAGAAGATCTTGGAGATGTCGTCGATCTTGCCGAGGAGCTCGTCGGCCTTGGCGACGTCGACCGTGCCCTTGCCACCGGCCGCGCCCGCGAGCTTGGTGGCCTCCCAGAACAGCTGGTGCAGCTGCGGGTAGGTCTCCAGGTGCGGGGGCTTGAAGTAGTCGGTCCACAGCACCCACAGGTGGTGCTTGACCAGCTCGGCCCGCTCCTCCTTGATGGTGAGCGCGCGGGAGCGGAAGACCGGGTCCTCGTTCGCCGCGTACTTCTCCATGATGGCCTTGACGGATTCGGCCTCGATGCGGGCCTGGGCCGGGTCGTACACACCGCAGGGCAGGTCGCAGTGCGCGGAGGCGATGTGCTTGGGGCGCATAAGTCGTGCGAACATCGGAAATCCTTCCTTGATGCCAGGTTCAGAATGGTCCGGTTAACGACCTTACTCGTCTCCGAATGCCCGCGTGGGAGGGGGTTACGCTCGATGAGAGTCCGTGTCGCGGGCGAGTCGATGTTGCCCGCGTTGCGGCCGGGAGACTGGCTCTGGGTGCGGCGCGGCGCGGTCGTGCGGCCCGGTGACCTGGTCGTCGCCCGGCTGCCGTCCGACCCCGCCGTGCTCATCGTCAAGCGCGCCGCGTGGGAGGCGGACGGCGGTTGGTGGCTGGAGAGCGACAACCAGCGCGCGCCGGGGCGGCGCGACAGCTGGGACTTCGGGGCGCTGCCCGCGTCCGCGATCGTCGGCCGGGTGGTGCTGCGCTACTGGCCGGGTCTCTGGCGGGCCGGGTAGCTCTACCTGACGACCTTCTGGCGGGCACGGTAGGCGGCGACGTTGGCCCGGCTGGCGCACCGCTCGGAGCAGTAGCGGCGCGACCGGTTGGAGGAGGTGTCGAGATAAGCCCTGCGGCAGGGCGGCGCCTGGCAGAGGCCGAGCCGGTCGACGCCGAGGTCGGTGATCATGGTGGCGAGTCCCATCACCGCGCCCACCGCGTACTGGTCGGCCATCCGGCCTCCCTCGGTGAGGTGCATGTGCCAGCGCTCGCCGTCGTGACCGGAGATCTGCGGCTGGACCGGGTGGTGGATGAGCAGCGAGTTGAGCCGGTCGACCACCGCCTCCTCGTCGCCGGCCTCCGCGGTCTCGAACACGATCATCAACTCCTCGCGCAGGTCGCGCAGGGCCTCCAGGTCACTCCTGGTGATCCGGCAGCCTGGCCGGTAGCGGCCGCCCTCTTCCAGAAGCAGGCGCAGCCCTTCGAGGCCGGTGAGCCGTTCGGGGCTGTTGATCAGTAGTACGGCCAGCTCCGCGTAGGAGGTGAGGTCCATCTGGGGATCCGTCGATGTAAGAGGCGGCATGGATTTCGAGTATTACACGATGTGGTGAGGCTAACACCCGGACGGCGAAAGTGAGTGGACTTCCTCCAGCGGAGGCAGTCTCAACATGTGGCACAATCGAGCAACGGGTGACCCCCGTACCCCTCCTGGCGACCGTGCCCAGTGAGCAGGCCCCGAGCGGCTACCGAAGCCCGGGACGGCTCCTCCGGCCGCCTCCGAAGGAAACATCCGTCTGTCTGACATGAACTACAGGGGTCGCTGTGGCCGTCACGCCATCCTCCGTCTCTCTCGAATCTCTCGATGCCCTCGATCTGGATCCGGCCTTCGCCCTGCACCGCGGCGGCAAGCTGGAGGTCCGCTCCACCGTCCCGGTCCGCGACGCCGACGATCTGGCACTCGCCTACACGCCGGGTGTGGCCAGGGTCTGCAGCGCGATCGCCGACGAGCCCGAGCTGGCCAAGGACTACACCTGGATCTCCAACGTGGTCGCCGTGGTCTCCGACGGCACCGCGGTGCTCGGTCTCGGAGACATCGGGCCCGCCGCCGCCATGCCGGTGATGGAGGGCAAGGCGCTGCTGTTCAAGCAGTTCGCGAACGTCGACGCGGTGCCCATCTGCCTCGACTGCACCGATGTGGACGCGCTGGTCGAGACGATCGTCCGGCTCGCCCCCTCCTTCGGCGGGATCAACCTCGAGGACATCAGCGCGCCCCGCTGCTTCGAGGTCGAGGCGCGGCTGCGCGAGATCCTCGACATCCCCGTCTTCCACGACGACCAGCACGGTACCGCGATCGTCGCGCTGGCCGCGCTGAAGAACGCCGCACGGCTGACCGGCCGCTCGCTGGGAGACCTGCGGGTCGTGGTCGCCGGCGCCGGCGCCTCCGGGATCGCGGTGAGCAGGATCCTCCTCAACGCCGGCATCGGCGACATCGCGGTCGCCGACTCCAAGGGGCTCATCCACGAGGGCCGCGACGGGCTCAACCCGATCAAGGAGGCCCTGGCGCGCGACAGCAACCGGGCGGGCCTGCGCGGTTCCACCGAGCAGGCGCTCGCGGGGGCCGACGTGTTCGTCGGGCTGTCGGGCTCGACGGTCTCGGAGGAGGCGATCGCGTCGATGGCCTCGGAGTCGATCGTCTTCGCGCTGTCCAACCCCACTCCCGAGGTGCGGCCGGAGATCGCGCGCAAGTACGCGCGGGTGGTCGCGACCGGCCGCTCCGACTTCCCCAACCAGATCAACAACGTGCTCGCCTTCCCCGGCGTCTTCCGCGGGGCGCTCGACGTGCGCGCCACCACGATCACCGAGAACATGAAGGTCGCCGCGGCCGAGGCACTCGCCGGGGTGGTCGCGGACGACGACCTCTCGGCCGACTACGTGATTCCCAGCCCGTTCGACGAGCGCGTGGCCCCGGCGGTCATCGCCGCGGTCGCCGCGCAGGCCCGCGCCGACGGGGTCGCCCGCCTCTAGGAGACACCGCACAGGTCACGGACGGTTCCCAGAACGGTTCCCGGATCGGAGAGGTCGCTCGCCTCCGGGGGCACCTCGTCGGAGGGGCCGCCCGGCTCCAGGGACACCTCACCGGCAGCGTGATCACCGACGCCCCTCGCCCGAACGGCGAGGGGCGTCGGTGCTTTCCGGAAACCCCGACGTTCGTCACGGATCGTGCTATAAAAAGAGCCCTCAGTTACCTATGTACGTAAGGCGTGCATCAGGTGGCCGGTGCGCGCACGGCCGGATCGCGCGCGTCGTCGGCACGCAGACGGTTCTCGCGGTGAGGGGAGCTATGGAACGCGAGCCCAACCGACTACTCCAGAGGCTCATCGCCGAGGCGGGCTTCACCCACAAGGGGCTGGCCCGCCGGCTCAACGATCTCGGCGCGGCTCGTGGCCTGTCCGGTCTGAGGTACGACCACAGTTCCGTGCTGCGCTGGATCGCGGGCCAACGGCCCAGGGACCCGGTCACCGGACTGCTCGCCGAGATCTTCGCGCTCCGGCTCGGCAGGGCCGTGAGCCCCGAGGATCTCGGCCTGTCGGCCGTTCTGACGCCGCTCGACCTCGGGCAGGAGTTCGACCACACGTGGCAGGAGGGAATCTCGACCGTGACAGCACTGTGGCGCGGGGACGTGGAGAGACGCAGGTTCTTACTCGACTCCACCTTCGCGATCGGGGCCGGGTCCGCCGGGGCGGTGCGCTGGCTCACCCTTCCGTTGGAGGGCCGCCCCGAGGGGCAGGGCACCCGGCGCGTCGGCATGGACGACATTGCGGCGATCCGGGAGGTCACCCGGTCTTTCGGGGAGCTGGACAACAGGTTCGGCGGCGGAAGAGTCCGTCCCGCTGTCGTGAAATATCTGGACACGTCGGTCGCGCCGCTCCTCGCCGACGGCTCGTACGCCGAGAACACCGGCAAGGCGCTGGCCTCGGCCGCCGCCGAGCTGACCCGGCTGGCCGGATGGATGGCCTACGACCTGGAGCAGCACGGCCTGGCCCAGCGCTACCTGATCCAGGCGCTGCGCCTGGCGCGCGGGGCGGGCGACCACGGGCTCGGCGGCGAGATCCTCGCGGGGATGAGCCACCAGGCCATATACATAGGACAGCCCGCCCACGCGCTCGACCTGGCCAGGGCGGCCCAGCTCTCGGCCCGGCGGGCGGGGATCTTCGCGCTGCTCGCCGAGACGCACGTGCTGGAGGCCCACGCGCACGCGGCACTGGACGACCGCGCGGCGTGCGCGAGCTCCCTCCACGAGGCCGAGCTCTCGTTCGACCGGCGCAGGGCCGGCCACGAGCCCGACTGGATCTCCTACTTCGACGAGGCCTACCTGGCGGCGAAGATCGCGCACTGTTTCCGCGACCTCGGCGACGGGCCGGGCACGGTGGGGCACGCGAGACGCTCGCTGGAGATGGACGGGCGCTACGTACGCGGGCGGATGTTCAACCTGTCGCTGCTCTCGGCCGGACTGCTCGCCTCGGGGGAGCTGGAGGAGGCCTGTTCCGTCGCGGTGGAGGCTCTGGAGCTTGCGAAGGGCCTGGAGTCGGCCAGGACGCGGTCGTACGTCGCCGACCTGCGGCGCAGGCTGGAGCCCTACGCCGCCGAGCGGTCGGTGGTGGAGCTGAACGAGCGGGTGAGGGAGCTCGACTCCGCCTGAGCTCGATCTTCATCTTCGCCGAGCGCCGTCCCTGTGGCGCGGCCCTCGCGAGGAGGTTCTCGTGAAGAGGGAGAGGCGTTCTCTCAGCGGCCGGCTGTCGTCTGCACGCTCGGGGAGCCCGCTGCGAGAAGACCGGATTCGGTGGGGGAATGGCCGAGGGGGGTCCGGCTGGTGCCGGACCCCCCTCGGGTGATGCTTTGGGTGGAGCTGGTGTTGCTGTGGGTCTGAGGTTTG
>NZ_JBEZEZ010000053.1:0-36640 GCF_040649155.1 Streptosporangium sp. NPDC049046
TTCAGCGCGCCCTTGGAGTCAACGAAGAACACCTTGCCGATGGACTTCGGCAGGTTGATGTTCTTGACCTTCGCGGCGGCCTTCTTCTCTTCACCGGTCGGCTTGACCTCGCCGGGCTTGCCGTCGGGGGTGTAGCCACCACCGGCGTTGAGCTTCGGCGTGGCCTTGGTCTCCCAGGTGTAGGGGGTGGCCTTGGCCAGGTTGTTCGTGACGCCGTTGGCTGCGAGCCAGAACTTGGCGACGTCGACCGCGGCCGGGGCGTCCTTGGCCATGGTGTCGTAGGCCCAGTCCGGGGCGGCGTTGGCGGTGCCGGCCAGACCAGCGGCGAGCAGTCCGGTGGCCAGAACGGCGCCACCGGCGGGGAGGAGGATGCGCTTCAAGGGAACTCCTTGGTCTGATGTGGGACGCCTCTTGCGTCCCAAACCTCAGTAAAGGGATTGCCAGAAACATACAGCGCAGATCTTGAACACCGGAAGCCGGTTCGAGGGGGAAGGGGGGAACCCGGCGGCCCGAGACCGTTTCGTGATGTTTAGACACCTCTGCTGCCGATATTGCGATAGAGGTTGGACAGAGTTGTTTCCGCAGGTAGAGGTAAGCGTGAGGCGAAAGTGACTGATGGGGTGTGATCGATCTGTCAGGGCGAGTCATGATCGACATGTGATGCAGATCACATTAGATTGATGGCACCGATTTCGGAGCGGGCACGTCTAACGCCCTCACATCCGGTCGGAAAAACTTCCGGATCGCCCCGTGCAACGCTTTTCGGCCCCGGAAAACGGGTGCGGGACCCGGCGCCGCGCGCCGGGTCCCGCGAATGGTCGGGGCAAGGGCCCCTCAGGAGATGCGAGTCACCTGTAGAGCTCGCCGTTCGGGCCGACGATCCTGCCGGACCACACGTTGGCGGCCTTCTTGTAGATGTCGGCGGTCTCGCCGTCGAAGTACGGCGAGGTGATGAGGTCGTAGCGGTCGTTCTGGTCCTGGTCGCCGAACAGGCTGGTGACGCCGTTGACGAGCCCCAGGCGGGTGGAACTGCTGTACTGCGAGATCCACGGTCCGCCGTCGGCGCCCGGGGTGAGGGCGCCCTTGAGGCCGACGTGCTCCTCGACCTTGTGCGCCGCGGAGACGTACTCCTTGCCCGACGTCTTGCCGTACACGTACTTGGGCGTCACGCCGGTGTAGGGCTTGTTGCCGTCGGGGTGCGGGGCGGTGGGGTAGCCGAAGGCGTAGACGGTCTTGCCGGTCCTCTGGTTCCAGGTGAAGCCCTGGCCTCCGACGTTGTCGCCGAGGCGGCCGACGTCCTTCGACAGCAGGATGTGGTAGCGCGAGCCACGTGACCACTTGGGGCCGCTGAACCCGTTGTACTCACGCTTGGTGACCTGCTTGACCCCGTTGAAGGCGACGCCGTTGTAGACCGTGACGAAGGCGTAGTCCTTGTCGTAGTCCTCGTAGTTGGCGAAGTCGTAGTGCGTCCACGCCGACTTGCCGACGTAGATGCCCCACGGGGTCTTGCCCTGGTAGTAGCCGGGGACGAAGACCCACTTGTCGAGGGTGTCGCTGTTGCTGCCCGGGTCGTAGACGCAGTGGCCGGCCGTGGCGACGAGGTTGCGGTACCTGCCCTGGATCGAGGTGGCCGAGCACCACCGGTACTCGCCGTTGACGACGAAGAACACCTTGCCGATGGTCCTGGGCAGGTTGACGTTCTTGGCGGTCGACGGGGTGCCCTTCTGCGAGCCGGTCGGACCGACGCTGCCGGGCCTGCCGTCGGGGGAGAAGCCGCCGCCGACCTTCATCTTCGGCGCCCCGGGGTCGGGGTTGTAGACCGTCGCCTTCTTGAGGGCGGCGAAGTTCGAGGCCGCCCAGAAGTTGATGACCGAAACGGCCGAGGCGTTGTTCCTCGCCATCGGGTCGGTCGCCCAGTCGGGGGCCGCCTGGGCGGTGCCGACCAGGGTGGTGGTCAGCAGGGCGGTGGCGGCTGCGACGCCACCGAGGGGGAGAAGAGAGTGCTTCAAAAGACGAGCTCCTTGCGCTGCAACGTTCCCGGACATCCGGGAACTGCGGGACGACAAGCAACCTATGCAGCGATCGGCGGAGCAAACCCCGTATAAGGGTCTCTTAAGTGTCTCTTAAGGCGGCGTTATGATCGGGGCGCCTGCTGGGTCGCGGCCCAGTGGTAGACGACATAGGTCGACGCGATGAAGTACGGCGAGGAGATCCTGTCGAACCTGCGGTCGGTGTTGACGTCCCAGGCGAAGCTGTTGACGCCGTTGAGGTAGCCGAGTCCGTTGCGGTAGGAGATCAGCCAGGGACCGCCGCTCGCGCCGTTGGTGAAACCGCAGGTCAGGGCGATGCCCTGCTCGACCAGGCGGGTGGGGGCCTTCACCTTGATGGTGCGCCCGTCGCACCACTTCAGCCGCTGACCGTCGTAGGGCCGATAGCCGTCGGGGTGCGGGGCGGCGGGATAGCCGAAGGCGACCGTGGACAGGCCGGTGCCGCGGTTGGTCACCATGCCCTGCCCGCCGACGTTGTCCTCCAGGCTCCCGACGCTCTCCATCTCGTAGCTGCCGGACGTCTTGCCGGCCTTCCACTTGAAGCCGTCGTGCACGGTGACGAACGCGTAGTCGTAGTCGTAGTCGCCCTGGCCGACGAAGTCCTCATGCAGGTTGAGCGAGTGGCCGACGTAGATCCCGTACGGTGTGTTGCCCTTGTCGTAGCCGGGGATGAAGATCCAGTACTCGGCCTGGCTGCCCGTCTTGGCGTCGTAGGCGCAGTGCCCGGCCGTCGCGACCAGATTACGGTTGGCCGCCGCCACGGAGGAGGCGGAGCACCAGTAGTCCTTGGCGCCGATCCGGAAGAACACCTTGCCCACGGTCACCGGTGAGCCGCCGGAGGACGGGACCCGCTTCTTCGGGAGAGTGGGCTTGACGACCGGCGCGGCCTTCCCGGACGTGGTGGAGCTCTTCCCGCCAGTGGTCGCGCCGCTCTCCCCGCTGCCGGATGCCGCGGCGGCCGTGGCGCTTCCCGGCGTGGCGCTTCCCGAGGGGCCGCTGGAGGAGGGAGACGCGGAAGGGGGAGACGCGGAGGAGGGAGGATTGCCGGGCGTGGCCGGCACGTTGTCCATCGCCTGCTTGAGCCTGGCCGGGCTCCAGTACTCCGCGATCCGCTTCATGTCGGCGCTGCTCTTGGTCAGCGTGATCGAGGTGATCCCGTTGGGGGGGCCGTACAGCGGGGCGGCCGCCGCGCTCCCGGCGAACGCGAACGTCATGGTCACACAGGCGGCGACCAGCCCGCCGAGTGTGGCCGTGAGCCGCCGAGCGCGGGAGGGCATGGGGGGATCCTTTCCGGGGACCGGGGAGTTTCTGGTGGCTACCAGGGGCGTAAGGGGTGATTTTTCCAGATCAACTTGGTTTTGGGCAGTTCGTTGGACCGATCCGCTCTTACTCTGTTACCTGATCAGTGTGCCTGACGGTGTATAAGCACCCCGTGAAGGTGGAAAAAGGGGCCCGATGTGCACCGGGCCCCTTCTCGTTCACGAAGCCTGTGCCTAGGCGGGAAGCTTCCCGGTCCAGAGGTTGGCGGCGTGCTTGTAGATGCCGTACGTCTCACCGTTGAAGTACGGGGTGGTGACGCGGTCGTAGCGCTTGTTGCCGTCGCTGTCGATCGTGAGGCTCACGACACCGTTGAGGTAACCGGTCCGCTTGGCGTTCTTGTACTGCAGCAGGAAGGGTCCGCCGCTCGCGCCAGGGGTGAAGGCGCACTTGATCGCCTGGTGCTCCTCGGCCTTGTAGGCCGCCACGACGGGCGCGGCGGTGGTCGTGCCGTAGCACCACTTCTGGGTGTGACCGGAGTACGGCTTGTTGCCGTCGAGGTGGGCCGAGGTCGGGTAGCCGAACGTGAAGACCTTCTTGCCCAGCTTCTGGTTCCAGCTGAAGCCCTGGCCGCCGACGTTGTCGCCGAGACGGCCCGCGTCGGCCACCGTCGAGATGTAGTGACGGTAGATCACGTACTTCACGGACGCAGTCTTCTTGATGTACTTCACCACGAAGTAGTACGTGATGGTGTAGTTGCCCTTGGAATCGATCTTCCGGTAGCCAAGGCCCTTGTAGCTGTCGTACTCGGTCTTGGTGACGTGGTCGACGCGGGTCTCGAGCTTGGAGCCGGCCTTGGGCCAGTCGGACTGCGGCAGGTCCTTGCCCTTGAGTGTGACCTTGTCGTTCTTCAGGCCGTAGACCTCGCCGGCGACCTTCTCCCAGGTCCACTTGTCCGTCTCGGTGGCGACGGCGAGGGCACCCTTGAACTGGGGGCCGACCTCGTCGTCGGAGGAGACGTTCTCGACCTTGCCCAGGCCGCCCTTCTGGGTCCACTTGTCGTAGGTCTCGAAGTCGACCGTGGTGGCCGACTCACGGCCGACGCCGCCCTTGTCCATGTGCGCCTTGAAGGTCTTGTAGTCGACCTCCTTCTCGGGCTGCTGCTTGATGCCGTTGTAGACGTTGACGAAGGCGTAGTCGTAGTCGTAGTCCTCGTAGACCGTGAAGTCGTCGTGGGTGTTGACCTTGGCGCCGACGTAGATGCCCCAGGGAGCCTTGCCCTGGTAGTAGCCGGGGATGAACACGAAGTTGCCGTACGGCTTGTTCGTGTCGGTGTCGTAGACGCAGTGGGCCGCGGTGGCGACCAGGTTGCGGAACTTCGACTGCACGGCGGTGCCGGAGCACCAACGCTCCTTGCCCTTGTCGTCGACGAAGAAGACCTTGCCGACGGTGATGGGGAGGTTCACGTTCCGCGACTTGCCGGCGCTCTTGCCGCCCTCACCGGTGGGGGCGACGACACCGGGCTTGCCGTCGGCGGCGGCCTTGGCGGCGCCCGTCTTGGTCAGCTTGGCGGAGACGGTGGAGTCGGCGGTGTAGGTCGCCGCGGACTTGAGCTTCGATGCCGTCCAGTAGCCCGCGATGGCCTTCGCGTTACCGGAGGGGGTGAGGGCCGACGACTTGATGTCGGGGTTGGCCGTGCTCGCCTGAGCGGTGGCGGGGAGGGTGGCGCCGATCATCGTGGCGGCGGCGAGGGCACCGCCCACGGGGAGGATGAGGCGCTTGGCTCGGGAGTTCAATGAAGCTCCTTCTTTGTCATGGGTCGTCGCTCGGGACGGCAACCCACGCATGCGTAAAGAGACAAGAGGTGACCGTACTCGGTAAAGATGGGTTAAAAAGCTATAAAACGGGCAGTCAGTTGGACCGTTATATTTTTGTTACAGAATCCGTGGAACCGGGAACCCGTGGGGACCGTCTGATCTACTTCATCTTGATCGGCGCCTCCGCCGCGGGTCATGTGACCGTATGAACTGGGGAAACACCGGGGCTGGTAGCCGTCTCACGAGTGCGGGAGAGGGCAGGCTGGGTCGCGGCATCCGCGTCACACGTCATCGGGGGATCTCATGCGGCGTCGTCTTCTCTGCCTGGCTCTCGCCGGCCTCCTCCAGTTCTCGGGCACGGCCACAGCGTCCGCAGTGTCCGCAGTGTCCATGCCGCCCCGCGACCCCGTTCCCGGACCGCAGAAGACGTGGCCGTTTCCGCGTCCCGATGACCGGGGACCGCAGGTGACGAGACCGCTCCCGCTCCATCCGGGCGAGCCCGCCCAGATCATGCCCGCACCGGTGAGACCGTTTCCCGGGGAAATGCCCTCGCGGGGCGGCAAGGTGCTCGTGGTGAGCCTCGCGCGGGGAGAGAAGCCTCTGCCCGCGCTCGGACACGCCCTGCTGCTGTGCGATCGGCCCGGCGGCACCCACCCCGACGCGGTCCACGCGTGCGCGGTGCTCGCCAACCTGCTGGGCGATCCCGGCAAGCTCAGGCCGAGGCCGGGGGTGGCCTGCACGTTGGAGTACGACCCGGTCACGGTGACCGCCACCGGGATCTGGAACGGTCGCTTCATCCGGTTCGAACGCACCTACGGCAGCCTCTGCTCGATGCGGGCCGCCACCGGCCCCCTCTTCGCCCTCACGGACGACCTCGGGAAGTCGGTGGGTGCGTAGAACGTTCCCGTACGGGTGGCGGCCTTCCCCGAAGCGATCCGGAGACCGGATTCGTGGTTGGCCGCCACCCGTACGGGACGGGTCCTCCTCGTTCACTCCGGCCGGCCGAATGGCCTTACAGCCGGCCGGAGCGCGCGAGTCAGCTGGTCCAGCGGTTGGCCGCGGTCTTGTAGACCTTGTAGGTGTCGCCGTTGAAGTACGGCGAGGAGATCTTGTCGTACCGGTCGTTCTTGTCGGTGTCCCAGGCGATGCTGTTCACGCCGATCAGGTAGCCGGTCCGGCTGGAGTTCTTGTACTTGTAGATCCAGGGGCCGCCGCTCGCGCCCGAGGTGAAGGCGCACTTGAAGCCGACGTGCTCCTGGACGTTGTACTTCGGCGCGGCCGGCATGGCGCCGGTCGTGCCGTAGCACCACTTCATCGTGCGGCCGGAGAAGGGCTTGTCACCGTCGGGGTGCAGGCCGGCCGGGTAGCCGAAGGAGAAGACGGAGTTCTTCACCTTCTGGTTCCAGGCGAAGCCCTGCCCGCCGACGTTGTCGCCGAGACGGCCGACGTTCTTGATGATCGGCTGCCACTTGCCGTCCTTGTCCTTCTCCCAGTTCACCTTGAACCCGGAGTGGACGTTGACGAAGGCGTAGTCGTAGTCGTAGTCCTCCTTCACCACGAAGTCGTCGTGCGCGTTGAACCACTTGGCCGCGTAGATGCCGTAGGGGTTCTTGCCGTCCCACGCCTGGTTGCCGTCCCAGTAGGACGGGATGAAGATCCAGTTGTCGTAGAACTGGTTGGTCTTCACGTCGTAGACGCAGTGTGCGGAGGTGGCGACCACGTTGCGGTACTTGCCCTGGACCGAACTGCCTGAGCAGTACTTCCAGCTCTTCGGGTCCGCCGGGTTGGCGCCGGGCAGGGTGAAGAAGATGCGCCCGACGGTGTTGGGCAGGTTCACCTGCTTGCTCTTGGCGGACTTGGTGCCCTCCGCGCCGATCGGCGGGACCGACCCGCCGGGGCCGTCGGGGCCCGCGGCGTTGGAGGACTTGCCGCCCTTGACGCTCAGGTCGACGTCGCCGGTGGCGTCGGTGGCCTTGCGCATGCGCTCGGGCGACCAGAAGGCGGTGGCCTCGCCTGCCGTCTCGGAGGCGGCGGAACTGACCACGTCCTTGGGGGCCGTACCGGCGTTGGCACCGGTGGTGGCGCCGATCACTCCGGCGATCATGAGAACGCCGGTGAGGGGGATCGTGAGGCGCCGTGCTCGGGAATTCATGAAGCTCCTTTCGTTCTCAGCGGGGAGACGGGACTTCTCCTCGCCGGGAAAACGATCGGAACGTTACTGACTGGATCGAGCACTCGGCGGGAATTGACGGGAAAAAGTCTCGGCCGGTTCCATCCGATGCTGTCTCGTTATTTAAATAGCTATTTGTTATAGCTTAACGAATAGGCATTTCAGCAGCTCACCATAGCTGCGTGGCGGGCTCCGAGGCATCGCCGGCACCATCGGTAACAGCGATTATCCAGAGTTTCTCAAGTAACTCCGACACCTTCCGACCGTGGAGCGAAGTGACGTTCTTGATGCTGTGTCGCGGCTTCTCGTGGTCATTCTCCGGGAGACGGTACAGGGTTCTCGCGGACGCGAGAGCGATATTGGAACACGGGTCCCGCGACACGGATGTCGCACCACGGCCCCCGGAACACGGCCCCCGGCCCTCGCGCATCGGACTCCGGAGCACAGGCTCGGACGTCGAAGTCCCGCTCTCGTGCATCGGCCCCCGCAACACGGGCTCGGACGTCGTGCATCGGGCACCGGAACACAGACGTCGGGGCACCGGACGCGGCGGGCCGGGTGACCCGGCGGTGCGGCGGCACCTTCCCCGTGGGCATCGAATCTGATTCGTGACGGTACTGACACGGGTGCCGAGACCGCCGAGCCCCGAAGATGGGGCCGAGAACCGTACCTTCCGCAGGAGGCGGCCGAAGACGTGGCCGGTGGGCAGCACGACATCATCGAGGCGAGGTCCCAGGGGGGTCCGTGGCGCTGGATCGCCGGCGCGGCGCTGGTCGCACTCGTGGCGTGGAACCTGCTGACGGGCCGGGAGCCGGACGTGGTTCCGCCGCCCCCGCCGCAGCCGGTGCCCACCCGGGCGAGCGTCGTCGCGGAGCAGGTCCCGAACGTGCTTCACCCGCGGTTTCGCCAGGAGGGCGGCAGGGAGATCATCGACGTGGTCTTCCCCGACGGCTCGGCGGCGGAGGTGAGCTATCCGGCGGAGGTGGGACTCGCCAAGCTGGGGGTGCGGCCCGCGATGTCGGGCCGGCTCGACGGCGACCCCGGTCCTTACCGGCAACTGAACGTGCCGTCGGGAGGCCCGTCGGGGGTATCCCAGGGACGGCCGATGATCCGGCAGCTGGTCAAGGGGGTCACGCTCTGGCCTCCCATGAGCGCGGCCGAGGGGGAGGTGCTGCTGTTCGCGTTCGACCCGTGGTTCGTGGCGCTACGCGACCTCAAGAACGGCATGCCCTTCGAGCAGCGGATGCTCTGGGCGCGCAACCTGCGCGGCAGGGTGACCAAGGGCGGCTACCTCGTGCTCGACGCCAGGCCCCCGCTGCGGCTGGCCGCGCGGGGAGAGACCCTGCGCGGTGAGCCGCTGGGGCCGCAGCTGTGGTTCGGCGGGGCCAGGGAGACGCTGCTGGTGCTGGCTCCGATCCCCGGCTGCGACGTCGCGTCGATCGAACTCTCCGTCATCGAGCGGCGGCGCCGCTTCTCCGCCGAGACCTGCCAGGACGACGTGTACGTCGCGGCCTCGGGGGAGCAAGGACACGTCGAGCGGACGATGGCGGGCATAACCGTCAGGCGGACGACGTAGGGGGGCCGATCGCACGGGCCGCGTTCGCGGTGGCCGTCGCGGGCGTGCGGGGACGGGCTCGCGGATCGCGTGTCGTCGTGTGACCGGCGCGGGGGACACCCCGTTCGCGGTGGACCCGACGCGGACGGCGTAGGGTGCGGCCATGTTCGCTGTAACCGCCACGCGGATCGATCCCGACAATCCTCTCGACGGTCTCACGCTCGGTGAGCGCCCGGAACCCAAGGTTCCCGACGGGTGGGCCACCGTCACGGTGAGAGCCGCCTCGCTCAACCATCACGACCTGTTCAGTCTGCGGGGGGTGGGGCTTCGCGAGGAGCAACTCCCGATGGTGCTCGGCGCCGACGCCGCCGGGCTGGACGAGGACGGCAACGAGGTCATCGTGCACTCGGTGATCGGCAGCGGGGCCGACGAGACACTCGACCCGAAGCGCTCCCTGCTCTCGGAGAAGTACGACGGCACCTTCGCCGAGCGGGTCACCGTGCCCCGGCGCAACCTCGTGCCCAAGCCCGCCGGGCTCAGCTTCGAGGAGGCCGCCTGCCTGCCGACCGCCTGGCTGACCGCCTTCCGCATGCTGTTCGACAAGGCGGGCCTTGAGCCGGGCTCGACCGTGCTGGTCCAGGGCGCGGGCGGCGGAGTGGCCACCGCGCTGATCCTGCTGGGCCGGGCCGGGGGATACCGGGTCTGGGTGACCAGTCGTTCGGAGAGCAAGCGGGCGCGGGCTCTGGAGTTGGGCGCCGACCAGGCGTTCGAGAGCGGTGCCCGGCTGCCCGAGCGGGTCGACGCGGTGATGGAGACCGTCGGCCAGGCCACCTGGGGGCACTCGCTGAAGGCGCTGCGTCCCGGCGGCCGGATCGTGGTCTCCGGCGCGACCAGCGGTGCGGTCCCGCCGGCCGACCTGAACCGCGTCTTCTTCCTGCAGCTTTCCGTGATCGGCTCCACCATGGGCACCCGCGACCAGTTGGGCAGGCTGGCCCGCTTCCTGGAGCAGACCGGCACTCGCCCGCTGATCGACCGCGTCCTGCCGATGACCGAGGCGCGCGAGGGCTTCGCGGCGATGTACGAGGGCGAGCTCTTCGGAAAGGTCGTCTTCACCCTGCCGGGATGAGCCCGGCCGATCCCGTGGGTCGTCCGGGCGGTCGCACGGGTCGCCCGGCCTCGTGGGGCGACCCGGGGAACCCTGGGCGCGGCCTGTCCCCTGGCCGGCCGGGCCCACGGGCCGGCGGATCCGCCGGCTCACCGGCTCCGGGGCCGCCATCTCATGGAGACCGTCGGGCGCGGTACGTCACGACCGGCGGGTGCCGTACGGGGCACCGCCGCAGATCATCGGAGCGTTTCGCGGATGCGGCGGGCCGCGTCGTACAGGGCGTCCTGGGCGGTCGCGAGGGTCTCCTCGCTGACCTGCGCGGACGCCGCGTCCCTGCGGACCTCCTCGACGAACTCGGCGAGCATCTGCCCGAGCCGGGCGTCTCCCGCGCGCGACCCCTCGCCGGTGAAGCCGTCGGCCCAGACGCGCTTCCACTCGTCCTTCCACGCGTCGGTCTGGCGCTGCCACTCCTGTTTCTGGCGCTGCCATTCCGTCTTCTGCTCGCGCCAGACCCTGCGCGAGTCCTGCTCGGAGCCCTGGCGGACGTCGCGCGCCATCTGGGTGAGCTCCTCGCGCAGCGACTTGACCGTGTCGCGCACGTCCTCCTTCACCTCGCGGGCGATGTCGCGGACGGAGTCGGAGATCTCCTGCTCCAGGTCGGCGAGCTCGTCGAGCCGCCCGTTGAGCTCGGCGCGGCCCCGGTCGCTGATGGTGAAGACCTTCTTGCCGTCCACGACCTCGTGGGTGACGAGGCCCTCCTCCTCCAGACGGGCGAGGCGCGGGTAGATCGTGCCGGGAGAGGGTGAGTAGACGCCGAGGAAGCGGTCCTGGAGGAGCCGGATCACCTCGTAGCCGTGACGCGGGCTCTCCTCCAGCAGCTTCAGGAGGTAGAGCCGGAGCCTTCCGTGGCCGAAGACCGGGCTCATGCCTGTGATCCCTTCAGGAGGGTGACGTCGGCGGAGACGGTGTTGGCCGTGAGTGAGGCCATGCCGCCGCCGATCCGGCCGCCCAGTGTCTTCGCGCCGGGCTGGACGGAGTGGTCGAGCTCGGTGAAGCCGGTGTCGAGTCTGCCCGAGGTGGAACGGAGCTTGACATCGGTCTCGACCGTGTACGGGAGCCGGAGCACGATGTCGCCGGAGACGCTGTTCATCGTGACGTGGCCGGTCGGCGGGAGCTCCAGATCGGCGGTGATTTTGCCGGAGATGGTGGTGACGCTCAGCCGCCGGGGTGTGCCCTGGGCGACGGTCAGCTCGCCGGAGACGCTCTTGAACGAGAGGTCTCCGACCAGGCCGCGGCTCTCCACGGCGCCGGAGACGGTGTCGGCGTTGATCTCGCCGCTCACCCCGTCGAGCACGATCTCGCCGGAGACGCTTTTGACCGAGGTGCGGTCCTCGAACCCGGCGACGACCGCGGACGCGGAGACCACGCCCACGTTGACCGGGCAGTTCTTCGGCACGGTCAGGGTCAGCGTGGCCCTGCGGCGCCCGGGGCGAAGCCAGCCCAGCAGACCGTCCCAGGTGAGGTCCTTGTAGGTGACGGTGAGCGTGCCGTCGTCGTCGTGGGTGACGAGCAACGGCGGGCTGTCGACCTCGGTGACCTCAAGTGTGGGAGGGCCGTCGCTGGCCAGCACCGCCAGCTTTCCCGCCACGATCCGCACGTTGAGTTTTCTCACGGAGTCGAAGGTGAGCTGCTCTGGTTTCTCGATCGTCCACTGCCGCATGTGCGTGACCTCCTTCTGGTGAACACGATATGTCGCGTCCACCAGAAGGTCAAGATATATCGTGTTTTTGTCAGTCGTCCTCGTCGTCCAGCCGCGCCAGCCAGGTGGCGAGCCGTTCCACCGGCGTCTCGAAGTCGGGGTTCAGATCCACGAACTCGCGCAGGCGCTCGGCGAGCCACACCACGGTGACCTCCTCCTCGCCCCGGCGCGCGACCAGCTCCTCGATGCCCCGATCGGTGAAATACATCACGTTCTCCTTCAGTGACGCTGATGACGCCGTGGTCATCGTCGCGATCTCGCGGTGACGCCCGCGACAACGGGGAAGTCCCCCGCAAGGGCTCCTGCGGGGGACTTCCGGGTGACGCCTGTCTTGGACCTGCCGGTCGCCTAGCCGAAGATCTCGCCGAGCATCTGCTGCAGCTCGACCTCGTGGGTGGAGTGCGAGCCGGTCGCCGGGGAGGAGTTGGCCTTGCGGGAGACCCGCTTGATCGAACGCCCGCCGAAGACACCCGGATTCTCGGCCATCTTCAGCCCCAGGAACGGCCACGGACCCATGTTGAGCGGCTCGTCCTGCGCCCACACCAGCTCGATGTCGGCGGAGTAGCGGCTCAGCTCGGCCTCCAGCGGGTCGCCGGGGAACGGGTAGAGCCGCTCAAGGCGGACGATCGCCACGTCGTTGCGGCCCTGCTTGTCGCGGGCCGCCGCGAGGTCGTAGTAGAGCTTGCCGGAGACCAGCACGACCTTGCGCACCTCGGCCGGGGGAGCCGTGGTGTCGCCGAGCACCGGCCGGAACGACCCCGAGGTGAAGTCGCTCACCGCCGAGATCGCCGCCTTGTGCCGCAGCAGCGACTTGGGCGTGAACACCACCAGCGGGCGGTGCCGGTTCGACAGCGTCTGCCAGCGCAGCAGGTGGAAGTAGTTGGCCGGGAGCGTGGGCTGGGCCACGGTCATGTTGTCCTGGGCGCACATCTGCAGGAAGCGCTCGATGCGGGCCGAGGAGTGGTCGGGGCCCTGACCCTCGTAGCCGTGCGGCAGCAGCAGGACGACGCCGGAGCGCTGGCCCCACTTCTGCTCACCCGAGGTGATGTACTCGTCGATGATCGACTGGGCGCCGTTGACGAAGTCGCCGAACTGCGCCTCCCAGGCGACCAGCGCCTCGGGCCGCTCCACGCTGTAGCCGTACTCGAAGCCGAGCGCGGCGTACTCGCTCAGCAGGGAGTCGTAGACGTAGAACTTCGTGGTGCCCTGGTTGAACGTCTTGAGCGGGGTGTGCTCCTCGCCCGTGACACGGTCGACCAGCACGGCGTGCCGCTGGGTGAACGTGCCGCGCCGCGAGTCCTGGCCGACGAGGCGGACCGGGTGGCCGTCGATCAGCAGCGAGCCGAAGGCGAGGGTCTCGCCCATGCCCCAGTCGATGCGGTCCTCGGCGACCATCTGCCCGCGACGCTGCAGCACCGGCAGCAGGCGCGGGTGGACGGTGAAGCCCTCGGGCATGTTGAGCTGGGTCTCCACGATCCGCTTGACGACCTCTTCGGAGACGGCCGTCTTGACGTCCTCGTGTGACCAGGGGACGGTCTCCATGTCGACCGGACGGGAGAACTCGCCCGTCGGGTCCTTGGCCGCCGCGCGGGTCTCGGCGAAGGCGTTCTCCAGCTTGGCCTGGTAGTCGCGGAGCGCGCCCTCGGCCTCCTCCACCGTGATGTCGCCCCGGCCGATCAGCGCCTCGGTGTAGAGCTTGCGGGTGGAGCGCTTGGCGTCGATCAGGTCGTACATCAGCGGCTGGGTGAAGCCCGGGTTGTCGGACTCGTTGTGGCCGCGGCGCCGGTAGCAGATGAGGTCGATCACCACGTCCTTGCGGAACGCCTGGCGGTACTCGAACGCGAGCCTGCCGACCCTGACCACGGCCTCGGGGTCGTCGCCGTTGACGTGGAAGATCGGGGCCTGGATCATCCGGGCCACGTCGGTGGCGTACACGCTGGAACGCGAGCTGGCCGGGCTGGTGGTGAAGCCGACCTGGTTGTTGACCACGATGTGCACGGTGCCGCCGGTGCGGTAACCCCGCAGCTGCGACAGGTTGAGCGTCTCGGCCACCACGCCCTGGCCCGCGAAGGCCGCGTCGCCGTGGACGAGCACCGGCAGGACGGTGAAGCCCTCCTCGCCGCGCTCCAGGAGGTCCTGCTTGGCGCGGACCACGCCCTCCAGGACCGGGTCGACCGTCTCCAGGTGGGAGGGGTTGGCCACGACCGAGGTCTTGAGCTTGGAGCCGTCGGGCGAGACGAAGTCGCCGCCGGCGCCCAGGTGGTACTTCACGTCACCGGAGCCGTGGGCGCTGCGCGGGTCGATGTTGCCCTCGAACTCGCCGAAGATCTGCCCGTACGACTTGCCGACGATGTTGGCGAGCACGTTGAGGCGCCCGCGGTGGGCCATGCCGATCACGGCCTCGTCGAGCCGCTCCTCGGCCGCGGAGCTCAGCACCGAGTCGAGCAGCGGGATCAGCGACTCGCCGCCTTCCAACGAGAAGCGCTTCTGCCCGACGAACTTCGTCTGCAGGAACGTCTCGAACGCCTCGGCGGTGTTCAGCCGCTCCAGGACGCGCAGCTGCTCGGTGCGGTCGGGCTTGGCGTGCGGGCGCTCGATGCGTGCCTGGATCCAGGCACGCTCCTCGGGGTTCTGCATGTGCATGTACTCGACGCCGATGGTGCGGCAGTAGGAGTCACGCAGCACGCCGAGGATCTCGCGCAGCTTCATCAGGGGCCGGCCGCCGAAGCCGCCGGTGGCGAACTCGCGCTCCAGGTCCCACAGGGTCAGGCCGTGCGACTTGATGTCGAGGTCGGGGTGCTTGCGCTGCTTGTACTCCAGCGGGTCGGTGTCGGCCATGAGGTGGCCGCGGACCCGGAAGGCGTGGATGAGCTCGATGACCCGGGCCGACTTCGCCACGTCGTCGTCGTGGGTGGTCGAGATGTCCTGCACCCAGCGGATCGGCTCGTACGGGATCCGGAGGGCTTCGAAGATCTCGTCGTAGAAGCCGTCCTCGCCGAGCAGCAGCCGGTGGACCTGCCGCAGGAAGTCGCCCGACTGGGCGCCCTGGATGATGCGGTGGTCGTACGTGCTGGTGATCGTCATGACCTTGCTCACCGCGAGGCGGGAGAGCGTGTCGGGGGAGGCCCCCTGGTACTCGGCGGGGTATTCCATCGCGCCGACGCCGATGATCGTGCCCTGTCCCGGCATCAGGCGCGGCACCGAGTGCACGGTGCCGATGGTGCCCGGGTTGGTCAGCGAGATCGTCGTGCCACTGAAGTCGTCGACCCCCAGCTTGCCCGCCCTCGCCTTGCGCACGACCTCTTCGTAGGCGACCCAGAACTGGCGGAAGTCCATCCCCTCGGTCGCCTTGATCGACGGCACCAGGAGCTGGCGGGTGCCGTCGCTCTTGGCGACGTCGATGGCGAGGCCCAGGTTGACGTGCTCGGGCTTGACCAGCACCGGCTTGCCGTCGACCTCGGAGTAGGAGTGGTTCATCTCCGGCAGGACCTTGAGGGCCTTGATCACCGCGTAGCCGATGATGTGCGTGAACGACACCTTGCCGCCGCGGCCGCGGGACAGGTGGTTGTTGATCACAATCCGGTTGTCGATGAGGAGCTTCGCCGGGACCGCGCGCACGCTGGTCGCCGTCGGGACAACGAGACTGGCCTCCATGTTGGCCGCGGTCCTCGCGGCGGCGCCGCGCAGTCGGACTTCCTCGGCACCGGCGGGGGCGGGCAACTGCGTCTCCTGCTTGGGTCGGGCGGCCGGGGCGGGCTTGGCCGCCGCCGGTGCCGGGGTCGTCGCCGCGGGGGCCGGGGTGGCCCGAGCCGCGGCCGGAGGGGCCGAGGGCGCAGCGGGTGTCGGTGGAGCGGACGCGGCGGCGGCCGCCCCCTGGGATGCGGCGGCATCGCCGGATCCCGAACGGGGCGCGGCGGCACGGCCGGACCCCGAATCAGGGCTGTAGTCGGCAAAGAAGTTCCACCAGGCCCGGTCGACCGACTCGGGGTCCTGGAGGTACTTCTGGTACAGCTCGTCGACAAGCCATTCGTTCTGACCAAAGGCTGCCAGCGGGTTTGTCCGCGACGACTCAGACGACACGGCGGAAATCGCCCTCTTCCGCAGATCGGCGTTGATGATAGAGAACCTGTCCAAGGCTACTCGCCTTGGCTCGGACCTGCGCCAGTCTGACGGCAGCTTCCTTGCCGATCCTCTCAGTACGGGTTAAAACGGTCACTCACCGGGTAACCGTTTACTCGCTGAGCCGCTGGTCAGCCCGGTACGGCGCGCATGATCAGCTCGGCCAGATCAGCCGGGACTCCACCCGTATCCCCGGAGTGACATCTTCGAGAAGCCCGGCCAGCTCGTCCCCGGCCGCGCGAAGCTCCTCCGCCGACAGGGGCGCGAGCCGCTCCAGCAGGAACAGCGCGTCCGTCGTCTCCTCGGTGATCCGGGTGCGGACGCACTGCCGCCAGTTCCAGCGGCGGCAGGTGACGCCCCTGTCGTCGCGCCAGACGACCTCGCCGGCCTCCGGACGGTCGATCGCGGGCTCGCCCTTCTCGACGACCTCGAACGGCTCGTCGCCGCTCGCGCGCACCAGCCTCGCCGTTCCCTCGTAGCGGGCGAGGTCCTCCCCGCCGATCGGCAGGCCGTGCCTGACGCTGATCGCGTTGTAGGCGTCGACCACCCGGTTGATCTCCGGCGGCGGCATCCGCCTGACCAGCGCGTCCACCGACGGCCTGGTCCGCTGCGGCTTCGCCCCGAACCCCCGGTAGGCCTCCCGCCACGACTCGATCCTCGGGTCGTCGGTCGCCACGGCCTTCTCCGCCGCCTCCGCCAGCCAGGCCCGCGACCTGTCGTCGGTGGGCCCGTTGCGCAGCCCGTACACCCCCATCACCAGCACCCCGAAGTCGGGCCTGAGCGCGCTGACGGCGGGATCCACCCGGATGTCCTCGATCACGGCCCCAGTTTAGGGCGCCCTCACCACCTTGAAGTGGCGTCAGGCGGCCGCGTGGGGGGTGAAGGTGACGTTCAACTCGGCGTCCAGTGCTCTCGCCAGGCGCCGGAGCAGCGCCAAAGTCGGGGTGCCCCCCCCTGTTTCCAGACGGGCCACCTGCGGTTGGGTCATTCCGGCCCGCTCGGCCAGTTCGGCCTGGGAAAGGCCGAGCTCCGTCCGGCGGTTGTAGACCTGCTGACCCAGAAGCAACGCCTCACGGGCCTCCTGGTAGACGTCGGCTCGGCGCTCGGCGCCCGTCCGCTCCCACGTGTTGTGAGCTGTGTTGTGAGCCATGCCCCACTCAGTCCTTCCAGACGCGGTCATAGACCTCCGAGGCGACCACATGAAGATTCTCACATTCGACCTGTGCCCGACGAGCGCGTTCAACCTGACCGGTCTCCTTGCGGCGTGTCTTGGTGAAGACGGTGAGAAGGACGATCCGCCGTCCAGGAGCGAGCCAGTAGGTGATTCTGGCCTGACGGCGCGTGAGCGAGAGGCGCAGCTCACGCACTTTGCCTCCGAGGTGCCTGGAGTACGGCTCGTCGAGCGTCTCGGCCTGTTCGGAGAGGAGGTCGGCCAGGGCTTCGACCTTGACGTAATCACGCTCGGACAGCGACTCGAGCCACGTTCGGATCTCGGGCTCGATCTCGATGACATATAGCCTCACGGTCCGTGAGGCTATATGTCATCGACCATATGATCCGTGATACCTCAACATTGATAAGCGCAGGTCACGGGCTTGAGCTTCTGATTGTGGACGTATGGGCTCACATCACCCGGGTCACGTGCAGAGGTTGCCGTTGAGGAGGAAGCGGTCCGGTCGGGGGTTGGGGCCGGGGGCGTCGGCGCCAAGGAAGCCGAAGGTGATCGATCCGCCGGGCTTGATGGTCTTGTTCCAGGCGAGGTTCTTCGCGGTCACGGTCGAGCCGTCCTGGGTGATCGCGGTGCTCCAGTGCTGCCGTACGCTCTGGCCGCCCAGGAAGGACCAGCTGAGGGTCCAGCCGTCGATCGCCTCGGTCCCGTTGTTGGTGAGGGTGACCTGGGTGTTGAACCCGTCGGGCCACTGGCCGTGGTTGGTGTAGGTGACCTTGCACGTACCGGGGGCGGCGGCGGGGGTCTCGAGGTAGGAGGCGATCCAGGCGAGCGGGGAGTTCCAGTTGATCGTCAGCTCGTTGGTGGACCACGACTCGATGTCGTCGATGTAGCAGAACTGGGGCTTGCAGCCCTGCAGCTTCGCCTGGGCGACCGGGTCCTGGATGGAGGAGTTCGGGCCTCCGGCCAGGGTGCCGCGCGGCGGGTTGGGCAGGGACGGGTCGAGCTGGTGGGCGTACCAGCGGCTGTGCTGGTTCTTGGAGGCGACCTCGCCGTAGCCGGTCACGTACGACTGGTTGAGCGCGTTGCGGCCGAAGATGTAGTCCAGCCCCTCAAGCACCCCCTCGTGGTACTTCGCCTCGCCGCTCAGGTCGTGGGCGACGGCCATCACGACCATGTTGTTGATCACCTGGTGGCTGGAACCCCAGTCGTACTCCGCCGGGTTGTAGGGAACGCCGTACGGGTGGGCCTTCTGGACGGCGAGATACTTGTCCGCGCCTTCCAGGATCGACTCGCGCACCCGCGCCCGGTCGGGGAGCGCGTTGGGCACGGTCGCCAGCTGCAGGCGGCCGAGCTGGGCGGTGTTGCCCCAGTCGAAGCCCCGGTCGCGCCAGATGTCGCCGGTGTGGTGCGGCGAGGCGAGCACGTAGTCCTTGAACTCCTTCTCGCCGGTGGCGATATAGAGCTCGGCGGCGGCCCAGTAGAACTCGTCGGTCACGTTGTCGTCGTTGTAGGCGCCGCCGCCTGTCCCGTCGGCGGGGTCCGCGTACCGGGTGGGGTTCGCCTTCGCCGCAGCCCACGCCTTCCTCGCCGCGGCGAGGTTGCGCGCGGCGAACGCGGCGTCGTAGGGGGCGAAGAGACGGGCGGCCTGGGCCGCCGTGGCGGCCAGGTTGAGGGTGGCGGCCGTGGAGACCGGGTGCAGCTCGCGCGGCTGGGGGTCCAGGTGGGGCATGAGGGGCAGGCCGGTCCACGCGGCGTCGTGGATCTTGTGGTGGGCCATTCCCGCGTACGGCTTCCCGTCGGGGACCTGCATGCTGAGCAGGAACTCCTGCTCCCAGCGGGCCTCGTCGAGGATGTCGGGCACCCCGTTGCCGCTCTCGGGGATGTCGAGATCGCCGTCCTTGTGGACGCCGTCGGTCTTGGCGCGCTCGAAGGCGGACATCAGCTGGTGGACGGAGACGCCGCCGTTGACGACGTACTTGCCGTGGTCACCCGCGTCGTACCAGCCGCCCTTGACGTTCAGCGTGTAGTCGCAGACTCCCGGCTGGCAGGGCACCTCGATGTCACCCTTGTTGGGGGCGACCCCGATGTGCCCGGCGGGCCTTCCGTAGCCGGGGCGGAGCTCGTCGAGGATCGGGATGCCGCTGCGCTGGGTGTAGTAGAACTTCAGCGCGTCGGTCCTGAGGTCGCTGTAGACGTCCGCGCCGATGTCGAAGGGCCGGCTGGTCTCGCCGTCGGCCTCCAGGGTGTAGCCGGTGCCGGGCGTGGTGACCGTGCCGAAGTCGATCGAGTGCACGTTCTGGCCCGAGCTCTCGTCGACACCGCGCGGGAGGGTGTCACCCTCGGCGACGGTCTCCCCGCCGCGCTTGAGCTTCCAGCCGGTCGACTCCGTCTTCTCGGTGACGAGGGTGGCGTTCTTCGGCCCGGAGGGCAGGTAGCCGACCATGTTCACCCGAACGCGGGGTCCGGTGTCCGGCTCGTAGACCTCGGGCTCGGCACCGCCCTTCAGTGAGACGTTGTCCACGCAGAACCTCCAGGGGGTGGCGCTGCCCCCGATTTGGAACGCCACCTGCCCGTTCGGCAGGTCCACGGGAGAGGTGAAGGTGTAGCGGTAGTCGTTACCGGACACGCTCAGCTCGGGATTGGCCGCCAGATACTGCGTGTAGGGGTCCACCGGCAGCTGGACGAGGGCCTTGGCCACCCGGCCGGGCGTCGCGATCCCGAAGAAGGAGAACTCGTACGTCTCGTCCTTGACCAGGGGGATGTCGTTCTGGCCGACGATGACGTCCCACGGGTTGACGGTGTTACCGGGGACGTCGGCGCACAGGCGGCCGTCTTCGACCTCCAGCGTGGTGTTGCCGGTGCTCCACCAGGGGGCGGTGCCGCTGTCGAAGGTGCCGTTGACGATCTGTTCTGGGCCGTCGGCCACTGCGGGCAGGGGGGTCAGGGTCATCATGGTCACGGCCGTGGCGAGGGCGAGCCAGGCGGGAGGTCTGCGCACGGAGGATCCTTTGGGCGGGGGGAGGTTCCAGGTTGTGGGAGCACGGGTCCGAGGATCCCGGTCGGAGAGATCCAAGTGGGAGCGCTCCCACAACCTGGGTGCCCGATGTTTCCAGCGCATTTCGCCGATCGTCAACCGTTACCCCTCCCGACCCGCCCGCCGACCCGGGGAATGACCGATTTGTCGGATGAAACTTTCACGTCACCGAGGCATTTCCTCAGGGAGCGGTCCAGTCGATCTCCGGCCCCCGTGGCACGATCCCGCTGGGGTTGACGTTCGTCTGGGTCACGAAGTAGTGCCGCTTGATCTGATCGAAGTCGGTCGTGTCGCGGAACGCGGGGATGGCGTACAGCTCGCGGGCGTAGGCCCACAGGACCGGATAGTCGCTCAGTCGCCGAACCGAGCACTTGAAGTGCGAGTTGTAGACGGCGTCGAACCTGGCGAGCGTCGGGTAGAGCCGCACGTCGCTTTCGGTGAGCGCGTCGCCGTGCAGGCGGCGGCGGGTGGACAGCCGCTCCTCAAGCAGGTCGAGCGTGGCGAACACGTCGGTGACCGCCTCGTCGTACGCCTCCTGCGAGCGGGCGAACCCGGCGCGGTAGACACCGTTGTTGAGCCCCTGGAAGATCACCTCGTTGAGCGCGTCGATCTCCTCGCGCAGCTCCCGCGGGTAGAGGTCGGGCGCGCCCTCGGCGTGCCAGGGCGCGAAGGTCGTCTCCAGGGTGAGGGTGATCTGCGGGTAGTCGTTGGTGACCATGCGCCCGGCGGTGATGTCCCAGACGCAGGGCACCGTGTAGCGGCCCTCGTAGCCGGGGTCGGTCGCCAGATAGAGCTCGGAGAGGTACTCCACCCCGGTCACCGGGTCGCCCCCGGGGATCCGCCAGCCCTTCTCGTCCCTGATCGGGTCGACGATCGTCACCCCGACCACCTCCCGCAGGCCCAGCAGCTCGCGGACGATGAGCGAGCGGTGCGCCCAGGGGCAGGCGTAGGAGGCGTAGATCTGGTAGCGGCCCGGCTCGGGCGGGTGCTCGCCGCCCTCCTCGATCCGCGCCGTGAACCGGTTCGGCTGCCTCTCGAAGCGGCCGCCGGAGATCTCCTTTTCCAGTTTCATCCTTCGACGGTACGTGACCTTCGGGGGGCGTGATCCGGCCGGTCGTACGTTCCTCGTGAGGTATTTCATGTACAACCAGTAGGAAATATTGACTTGCCGCCGGGGGGTGCGTAGTTTCTCTGTTATGGGCGTCTATCTGACTCGGTGCACGCACGTCGATCTCTGCCGCGTGTTCAGCGCGCAGTGTCCGTGATCACGAATCGACCCGCAGTCTCCTCCCATATCTCACAGGACGCATATCGTGCTCAAGATCGGACATGTTCCCGCCCTCGGCGGCACCCGTCTCGGGGGTGCCCGATGAAGCTCAGAATCCAGGGGGTCGGCAAGGAGTTCGCCGGCCGTGACACCCGGCGTTCCTTCGCCGCCCTCGCCGGCGTCGACCTCGACGTACGGGAGGGGGAGCTGCTCACCCTCGTCGGGCCGAGCGGCTGCGGTAAGTCCACCCTCCTCGACCTGATCGCGGGGCTCGCCGCCCCGACCGCCGGACGGATCCTGCTGGACGGGATCCCCCTCGAAGGGCCCGGCCTCGACCGGGGGGTCGTCCTGCGGCAGTACGCGCTGTTCCCCTGGCGCACCGCGCTGTCCAACATCGAGTTCGCGCTGGAGGGCAGGGCCGCCACGAGGCGGGAGCGCGCCGACCTGGCCAGGGAGTATCTGGACCTGGTGGGGCTGGGCGGGCTCGGCGACCGCTACCCCCATGAGCTCGCCCACGGCATGCCCCAGCGCGTCGCCATCGCCAGGAGCCTCGCGACGGATCCGGCCCTGCTGCTGCTCGACGAGCCGTTCGCCGCGCTGGACGCCGGGACCCGGGAGTCGCTCCAGGAGGAGCTGCTGCGAATCTGGCAGAAGACCGGCACGACGCTCCTGTTCGCCACCCGGAGCCTCGACGAGGCCGTCTATCTCGGCCGGCGGGTCGCGGTGATGACCGCCAGGCCCGGCCGGATCAGGGGGGTCGTCGAGGTGGATCTCGGCGCCCGCGAAGGTGACCCGAGGGGTGGTTCCCGCTTCGGCGAGCACCGCCACGAGGTGTGGAGACTTCTCCGTTCCGACATCGACCATGACCAGAAAGCGCCGGTGGCCTCATGAGCATCGTGACCGTGGTGGGAAACCCCCGACCGGGATCGCGCACCCTCGCGGTGGCCGTACGGGCGGCGGAGGCCGTCGCCCTGCGGATCGGGGACGGGGAGGCTCCGGAGGTCGTCGACCTCGCGGTCCTCGCCCCGCTGCTGTTCGCCCCCGAGACGGCGCCGGAGGTGAAGGCCGCGCTGGAACTGGTCGCCGGGGCCGACGTGCTGGTAGTGGCGAGCCCGACCTACAAGGCCACCTACACCGGCCTGCTCAAGGTCTTTCTCGACCGGCTGCCGGGCGGCGCGCTCGCCTCCGCCGTCGCACTTCCGCTCCTGGTGATGGGTGACGCCAAACACTCGCTCGCGGTGGAGGTCCACCTCCGGCCGCTGCTGGTGGAGCTCGGTGCGACCGTTCCCACACCGGGCCTCGCGGTGCTGGAGTCGCGGATTCCCGACCTCGACGCCGTCCTCGGGCCGTGGGCCGACCGGGTCGGCCCGCAGGTGGCCGCGGCGTTCGGGGAAAGGGTCCGTACGTGACACCGGGAAGAGATGACGGACGTAATGGGTTTTGAAAGGTGTCCTTTGTTCCTCGGAGGGGGAAAAGTGACCAAGTGGAGCATCTTGGTGGTACCCCACATCGTCATGAGCGAGGTTTCATGACCGAGACACTGTCGAGCCGCGCGGTCGACGCGGAGAGCTTCCGGCGGGCGCTCGCCGTCCACGCGGCGGGGGTCGTCGTCGTCACCGCGCAGGTGAACGGCGTACCGGTCGGGCTCACCGCCACCTCGTTCTCGTCCGTGAGCCTCACACCCCCGCTGGTCTCCTTCTACGTGGACCGATCCTCCACGACCTGGCCCCGGCTCAGGCAGGCCGATCACTTCGCGGTGAACGTCCTGGCCAGCGACCAGGCCGAGGTCGCCTCACGTTTCGCCAGGAAGGGCGTCGACCGCTTCGCCGCTCCCACCTCCTGGACCCCCGGGCACCTGGGTACCCCACTGCTGGGCGGTGTCTCGGCCCACCTGGTCTGCGCCCCCCACTCCACCGTCGACATCGGCGACCACGTCCTCGTCGTCGGGCTCGTCATCGAGACCGGCCTCGAACCCGGCGGGCGCCCGCTCCTGTATCACCAGGGCCGCTTCGGGCGTTTCATCCCACACACCTGACGTCTTTGACCTCACGGTGATCCTCGCCCGGTCCCGTGGGGATCGGCGACGCCGGATGCCGGGCACGGCGCCGTACGGTTCCCGCCGTGCCCGGCATCCGGATGACCGGGGGCCGCCCGGGGCCGGCATGTCCGGGGGCGGACATACCGGCCGTTGATGGAAGCTCATGTACACGGTGGCGTATAAGGAATATCGGGAATGTACTGCCCCCATTCCGCCCGGGTTATCGGCGTACCGCCGACCCCGCAGATGAAGCGGATCGCCTCGTCGATGTCGAGATTCCAGACCTGGAGTTTTCCGCTCTGTGCTCCGGTGAGGAGAGTGTCATACTCGTCGATGAACGCCACGGCGATCGGATGGTCCTGAGCCCGCTTCATGATCGTCGTAACACGGGGTTTCGCGGGATCCGTGATATCCACCAGGCGTACGCTTCCGTCATTCCCGGCGGTCGACAGGGTGCGGCCGTTGAAACTGACGGCGAGACCGATCACGGGGGCGGTGTGCGTGGCCAGGGTCGCGAGAGTGCGGGGTTGCGAGGGGCGTGACACATCCCAGACGCGCACGGTGCCGTCGCCCGAGGCGGTGACGATCTTACGGCCGTCGGGAATGAACGCGACCCTGTTGATGGGATTCAGGTGCCCGGCGAGCGTGCTCAGTCGCACCGGTTTTCGCATGTCGCGAATATCGTATAAATATGCCTGGTTGTCCGTCGTGCCCATGACCAGGGTGGCCCCGTCGGGACTCACCGCCATGTCGGCCACCTTCTCCGGCAGGTCGGTCAGTGTCGTGACGAGGCGAGGATTTCCCGGATCCCCGATGTCCCAGATACGGACCGAGGGATCCTGCGCGGTGCCGACAAGATAGCGACTGTCCTTGCTGAAGGCGACGGAGAAGGCGTTCTGCGTGCCGGGGCGAAGGGTGGAGAGCAGTACGGGGTGAGCGGGATCCGCGACGTTCCACAGCTTCACGGTCGTGTCCCAGGAAGCGGTGGCGACAAGGTTTCCGCTCGGATCGAACTTCGCGCGGACGATGATGTTCTCGTGCCCTGTCAGGGTCCCCAGGGGGTACGGACGGGATAGGTCCGCCACATTCCACAGTCGCGCGGTGTTGTCGTCGGCCGCGTCGATGACGATTTTTCTTCCCGGGCTGAAGGAGACGTCTTCGACGGCCCACTGGTGAGACTGCAGTCGTGGTGAACGGGTGACGCCACCGGCGGTACCGATGCGCCACAGGCGGACGCTGAGGTCGCCGGAGCTGGTGGCGACGACTCCGTCGTCCCTGATGGCGACGGCGAGGACCGAATTCGTATGCCCAGCGAGTCCCGTGGAGAGGATCGGCGGGCCCTCGTCCGGCAGTTCCCAGACCCACGTGGTGTTGTCGTACGACGATCCGAGCATGGTTCGGCCATCACGGCTGAAAGTGATGTCGAATATGCTGCCACCGGTGTTCTCCAGGGCCGATTTCCTGGTCGGCTTGGCGGGGTCGCGCACATCCCAGACGATGATCTGCTGGTCGTCCGCGCCGGTGGCGAGCCCGCGTCCGTCGGGAGTGAAGGCGACCGCCTCCAGCGGCTTCACATGGCCGGGGAGAACGGCCAACCGGCGGGGACGGGCGGGATCGGTGATGTCCCAGAGACGCGCCGTGATGTCGAAGGAGGCTGTCGCCAGGGTTCGCCCGTCCGGACTGAACACCACGTCACTCACTTGATCTTTGTGTCCTCGAAGGACGGACATGCGCCGAGGGCGCGCGGTGTCGGTGACGTCCCAGAGGCTGGTGGTGTGGTCAGCCGACGCCAGGGCGAGCAACCGGGCGTCCGGGCTGAAGGCGACTTCCCTCAGCATCTGCGGGCTCGCTGTGAACGACGCTATCTGCCGTGGTGGAGAAGCGCCGTCGACCGCCCACAGCTTGGCTGTCCCGCCGGCGTCGCAGGTCGCCAGTATCCTTCCTCCGGGATGGAAGGCGACTCCGCGGACAGCCCGGGTGTGGCCGGTCAGTATGTGGTGTATGCGAGGGCGAGCCGGATCCCGGACATCCCACAGCCGGACGGTGTGATCATCGGATGCGGATGCCAGAAGCCGGCCGTCGGGACTGAAGGCGGTGGCCCACACGGCGTTCGTGTGACCCGAGAGTCGTGCGCCGGTCTGCCAGGTGCGCGCGCTGAGCACGGCTCCGCGGGTTTGGGGGAGCGGTGAGAGCCGATACGAGATCAGGGCGAGGAACCCGCTGAGAGTGCGGTCCGAGACCGTGTCCGCGGTGTCGCTCACCTGGCTGGCGATGGCCCGGTTTCTCTGCTGGATCGCCTCGTCGCTCTGCTGCCGGGCGTAGGAACCGGCCGCGACGGCGGTGAGAAGCAGCACGGACAGGACGGTGATCACCGCGGTGGTGATCCTCCGGCGCCGGCGGGCGCGCCGGCTCGACGCCTGGAGGAACGCCCGTTCGTTCGCCGTGAGCTCACTTGAGCCGTTCAGGACGGCTTCGGCCGCCACCAACTGGCTGTCGAAATAGAGATACGCGGAGTCGCGCCCGTGGCGCACCCAGGTGTCGGTGTCCGTGGCGAGGTGCTGACGCATCGACAAATTGGCCCGGTCCGTATCGATCCAGCTCTTCAACCTGGGCCAGGCCCGGATGAGCGCCTCGTGGGTGATCTCCGCGCTGTCCTGGTCGACCGTGATGAGGCGGGCCTCCACGAACTTGCCCAGGATCGTGCTCGCGGCCACCTGACCCTGGGAACCGTCCAGCAGATCGGCGATCGCCACTCGCCGTCTCGTGGCGTCCGTCTGGTCGTCGAGGTGTATGAGCCGAAGCAGCAGCCGCTGAGCGAGCCCTTCCGCCTGCGAGCCGATCTCGGTCAGGGTCTGTTCGGCGCTGAGGGCGAGAGACCGGGCGATGCCACCGGACGCGCGGTACCCGGCGAGGGTGAGCATGTTCCCGCTGCGCCGCTGCCAGGTCACCAGCAGCGCGTGGGACAGCAGCGGGAGCACGGCGTCGGCTCGGCCCGTGGAGACCTCGTCGGCGCCGAGCTCGTCGAGCAGGAGGTCGGACAGGCCGCTCTCCAGCCTGAGACCCGATCGTGCCGCGGGCTCCTCGATGACGGTACGCAGCTGTGCCCTGGTCATCGGCCCGACGATCTCGGGGTGTTGCAGTGCCGCCAGCAACTCCGGGTAGGCGGCGCAGTGCCCGAAGAAGTCGGCGCGGACGACCACCACCACTGTCACGGGCGCCCTGGCCCGGTCATCGCCTGCGGCTTCGGCGAGGACCTCGATGAACCGCTGGCGTCGTGCCTCGTCCTGGCAGGCGGTGAAGACCTCCTCGAACTGGTCCACGACGATCAGGACCCGGCCGGGGAGGCCGGAGAAGGCCCGCCCGGCCCCTTGGGGGTCCTCCAGCCGGGCACGGACCTCCCCGGTGTCGACGTCGCGCAGACCGGCGAGCCGCCGGGCCAGCTCGGCCAGGGGGTCGGCGCCCGGCACCAGGACGACGGCGTGTGTCTCCCCGGTGCTCTCGCGCCGAAGGGCGGGGACGACGCCGGCCCGCAACAGCGACGACTTCCCCGATCCGGAAGGTCCTGTGACGACGAGCATGCCACCGGTCCCGGAGCTTTCCCGGACGCGCGCCACCAGTGCCCGGGTCAGATCCTCGCGGCCGAAGAAGTTGGCCGCGTCCTCCGGGCCGAAGGTGGCGAGGCCGCGGTACGGGGACTCCTCCTCCGTCGGCTGCACCACGGGCGGGGCGGGGGGCGCCTGCGGCACCACGTACGCCGGGTTGACGGCGAAGGCGTGACGATCTCCCAGGTCGGTCGCGTGCCGTCGCGGGCTCGGAAAACCCTTCTCGGGCAGGGACCGGGTCAGGTTCCGATAGATGGAGTCCAGGGAGAACACCTGGGGGCCGGCCTGGTCCCCCTCGTTCAGCAGTTTGATCAGCTCGCCGGAGAACGCCGTGTGACGAGCGCCCGGCAGCGCCCATGACGCCTCGTCTCTACTGGAGGAGGTGAGCAGGTACGCGCCCGAGGTCATGCTGTCGGAGAAAAGGTCCACCAATCGCGACGAAACCCCTTGCGCACGTCCCGAGAAGCAGCAGTCGAGGACGACGACGACCAATTCGGCGCGTGACTTCGCGATAGCCTGACGCACGAGGGAGTAGGGCAACGCCTGGTAACCGGGCACTCCTCGCCGTAGGTCGATCGTCGCCTGGGTGGCGAGGTGCAGTTCGTTCTCCGCGCTGACCAGGCCGTGCCCCACGAAATAGAACATCAGGACGGACGTCGTGTCCTGCGCGAGCTCGGCGAAAGTGTTTCCCAGGTCGACCGGTGTCGGCGGATTGAGGAGAACCGATAATCCGCTCGGCGCCAGGCCGCCTTTCTGGATGAGGCATTGGCCAAGGTCTTCTATTGTAGACGCGACGGCCGGAATATCCGGTAAACGAGACCCCGGCATATGCAGCCCGGTTCCGGCGAGGAGAACTCTGCTCCCCGAAGAGGAGAGTGCCAGAAGCGGAGATCTCCGGGCACTCGGCTCCCGGCGGGTTTCACCGGCCTTCGAGAGGTCATCCTCGATCATCGGTGCTTTCCAATGCTTCGACGATCTCGACGGTGAGGGCAGCGAGCTTCGTCGTGTCGAGTGACCGCACCCGTCCGGCGCTCACCTCGATTTTGTCGTCTCCCCGGATGAGTTTCACGGTGACGTCCCCGGGGCGAGAACCGATCCATGCGACGATCACACCGGAAATCGCCGCGACCAGGCCACTCGACCCCAGCGCTATTTGGAGCGCTTCGACCAGCGGCCCCAATCTTCCCTCTGACGGATCACTTTCGAGGAAGGTGACTCTTCCTCGTAACTCGGGCTCGGCCTCCAGCCATGCCGCGAGGCTGCGGAGATCGTCCGCGCCGCCCGTGTCAATGCTCAAGACGCTTACGACGAGATCCATGTGCCACGCCATTCTGCTCGGGAATCGGTTTTCCCTGACAGCGCCGTACATCCTGGGCCCGCCGCGAATCCAAAGTGGTTGGAGTGCCCATAGACGCGCCCCGATAAGCGCTTTGTTTGTTTTTACGGTAGAAGGATTAAAGCATACCTGACTTACCGGTTGAACGTCGATGGTCGCGGTGCGTCGTTAACTGACGGCCCGGTCGGGAAGCGGTGGATTCGCGTTGATCATTGCTTGTTCGCCGCCCGCGTGGCGGCGTGCCCCGGGTGCGCGCTCGGCCCGTTCCTCGGCTCTCGGTTCGTCGGCTTACGCGTACCGCATGATCGGGAGGTAAGGAAGGAGGCTGGCAATGTACTGCGATAAGAGAACATTGCATGTTGAAGATCCGTACCGCCTCGACAGGGACATAAATGGCCTATGTCCAACAATATTATGAACGTTACATATTGTTCATTGATGCATCGTGTGCGGTTCATCATGGTGAACGAGGCTTATGTCCGCCTGGTGGTCGGCGGGCGGTGAACGTCCGCTCTGGGGATGCCTCGGAGGGGGCCGAGGAGGATCCTCAGGCGAGGCGGACGGTGCCCCGGCCGGTGGCGAGGGGGAGATCCAGCGCGGTGTGGATGCCCGGCGGAGCGGCGCAGAGGGCGGCGACGGAGTTGACGGCGTGGGCGGCGGCGCCGGCCAGGCCGTGGGAGATCTCGTCGACCGTGAGCATCAGCTGGGGCACGCCCTCGATGTGGACGCTGAAGCCGGGGTCGGCCCAGCGTCGCACCCGGGTGGCGTCGGCCTTGTAGACGCACTCCACGGTCATGAAGGGACGGCCGCGGACCAGCCCGCTGAACATCCAGCGGGACGCGCACACGGTGCCCGCCCTGACCGGTCCCGCGGCGATCTCGAACTCCTCCGCGGCGAGCTCGAACTCGTCGCTCTCCTCGACCTCGTCGAGGGCCACGCCGAGGTTGTCGGCCACGAACTGGACGCTCTCGGCGAACAGCGAGCGCTGGAAGGCGCGGAAGGGGCGCACCGCGGCGACGTAGTCCTTGGCCGAACGGGTGAAGCCGAACAGATCCACCACGATCTGCCGGGACGGGTGGCCCCGGAAGTCGGACGACTCCCGGACGTAGATGTGGTCGACGCGGCTGGACAGGCCGGTCAGCGTGAGCGGCAGCACGTCGCTCATGAAGCCCGGGTTGACGCCGGTGCCGTGCAGGGACGATCCCCCCGCGCGGCAGGCGGCCTCCAGCCGCTCCACCACTCCGGGGCCGTAGCACTTGGGATACACGAACCCGGTGGTGGTGATGACGTTCTTGCCGGTGGCGAGCAGCGCGCAGATGGTCTCCACGTCGCTCGGATGCTCCCCGCCGAAGTAGGACGCCGGCAGGGGCATGTGCAGCACGCAGTCGGCCTTCGCGGCGAGGATCTCCTCGACGTCGTCGGTGCAGACGACACCGGCCTCGGGGAGCCCCACGAGGGTCCCCGCGTCCTGTCCCACCTTGTCCGGGTCGTAGACCAGAACCCCGGCGAGTTCGAATTCCGGCCGGGTGATCAGGCTGCGCAGGGAGTATCTGCCGACGGCGCCCGTGGCCCACTGGACCACGCGCAGGGGCGGCGATAAGGACATATAGGGCCTCCAGCCCAAAATATTGGGCGGGGCCTTACTGGGAAAAAGTGAGGGGTGTCGTCGTTGACCCTCGCCCGTGTGAGGCAAAAACTTTAGCAGAAATTAACACGGGTGCTTACTATGCGCAATGATCTCCAGCATTCTCGGTTACCGCCGCGCGCCTTTCTCGGTAATGGTCCCCGCGATGGTGTCGAGGGGGTCGCCGACGGCTCGCCCCGGTTTCGCGAGCGGTGTCCGGGAAGGTTTCGCGGACTCCGTCGTGAGGTGACCTCCCGGGGGTGCCCATGGCATCGCGAGGGTCGGGCGGGCTATTGTTCAGACGACTAGAATTATGTTCTCGTGGGAGGATTGCGGATGTCAGAGCTGCGGTTTGACGGCAGGGTCGCGGTCATCACCGGCGCGGGGCACGGACTCGGCCGCTCGCACGCGCTGTCGCTCGCCGAGCGCGGCGCGAAGGTGGTCGTCAACGACCTGGGCGGGGCGCTGGACGGCACCGGCGCCTCCGCGGGCCCGGCCGCCGAGGTGGTCGAGCTGATCAGGAAGGCCGGCGGGGAGGCGACCGCCAGCACCGACAACGTCGCGACCCCCGAGGGGGCCCAGGCGATCGTGCGGACCGCGATCGACACCTACGGGCGGCTGGACATCGTCGTCAACAACGCGGGCATCCTGCGGGACAGGTCCTTCGGCAAGATGAGCGTCGAGGAGTTCGACCAGGTCCTCGCCGTCCACGTCCGGGGCTCCTTCCTGGTCAGCCGGGCGGCCTTCCCGCACCTCAAGGAGCGGGGATACGGCCGCATCGTCAACACCAGCTCGCCGGCCGGGCTGTTCGGAAACTTCGGCCAGGCCAACTACTCCACCGCGAAGATGGGGCTGGTCGGCCTCACCAAGACGCTCGGCATCGAGGGTGCCAGGGCCGGGATCAAGGCCAACGCGATCGCGCCGATCGCCTGGACCCGGATGACCGAGGAGCTCCTGCCCGCGGAGTTCGAGGCCAAGTTCACCGCGGAGCGGGTCAGCGCGCTGGTGACCTTCCTGGCGCACGAGGCCTGCGAGACCAGCGGCGAGGTCTTCAGCGTCGGTGGCGGCCGGATCGCGCGGGTGTTCGTGGCCGAGGGGCCCGGCTGGCGGCAGGACGACCACACCGTGGAGGACATCCGGGACAACTGGCAGGCGATCCTCGCCGAGCAGCCGTACCTCACCCCGACGACGCTCGGCGAGCAGGCGACCGCCTCGATGAAGGCGATGCTCTGAGCGCCGCACGCTGACCGCCTGACCGCCTGACCGCCTGACCGGGACGGCCGGGCGGGTACAGGGTGGCCGGCCGACGTTCGCCGAAGGGCGCTCTCCGCGGGAGGGCGCCCTTTTTGTTGCCCAGGACGTTTTCGGGGTGGTTGCGGGTTTGGTTTGGGATGACCAAAAAAGGGTCGGGCGATGCGGGATTCAAATGAGTCGTTCGATGGGGCCTGAAGGGACTGCCTGGACGGAGCCGCTTTCGCCGTACGGGGCGCGCCTTTCTGCCTTGACTGGACAATCTTTTGCTTGACTGTCGTCAGAACTCATCCTTACCATCCTGAAATGGAGAGGAAATAAGCCAGAAACCACCAGGCTTTTCGACTTTTTGCCGCTCTCTCCCGGCATCGTCGCGCCGTTCGGCCCGTCAGGGCCGCCCGGTTCGTTTCGCATGTCCTTCTTAACCCCCCAGGAGATTCCATGCGCCGCCAGCTCACCGCCTTAATGGTCCCCATCCTGCTCCTGTTATCCGTGGTCTCCGGGGTCTCGATGGCCTCGGCGAACGCGGGAGCCGCGAAGGCGGCCGCCTTCCGGGTGCTGCTGTTCACCGAGACCGCCGACTACGTGCACGCGTCGATCCCATCCGGCATCACGATGGTTCAGCAACTCGCCGCCGCCAACGACTTCGAGGTCGTCCAGTCCGCGAACTCGAGCGTGTTCAGCGACGCGGGCCTGGCGGGCTTCAACGCGATCATCATGTTGCAGAACTCCGGCATGGTCTGGGACAACGACGCCCAGCGTCAGGCCATGCAGAGGTACGTCAACAACGGCGGCGGGATCGTCGCGATCCACAACACCACGGACATGAACATCGAGGCGCAGTTCCCCTGGTGGGACCAGCTCATCATGGGTGGCGCGCACATGACCGCGCACTCGGCCACCGTGCAGGGCACCGCGAAGGTCCTCGACAAGAAGCACCCCTCCACCGTGGGCCTGCCCGACCGCTGGACGCGTACCGAGGAGTGGTACAACTTCAGCAAGAACATGCGAGGCGACGTCCACGTCCTGGTCGCCGCCGACGAGAGCACCTACGACGCCGGCGGAAACAAGATGGGCCCCGACCACCCGATCTCCTGGTGCCGTAGCACCGAGGGCGGGCGCGTGTGGGCGACCGCGATGGGGCACGAGAGCGCCTCCTACAACGAGGCCAACTTCCGTCAGCACGTGCTCGGCGGCGTCAAGTGGGCGGCGGGCAACGCCGCGGGCGACTGCGGCGGCACCGTGTGGAACCGGTACCAGAAGGTGACGCTCGACAGCGCGCCCGACCAGCCGATGGGCCTGGACATCGCTCCCAACGGGGACGTCTACTACATCGCCCGTTCCGGCAAGCTCATGCTCATCCGCAAGAGCAACGGCCAGATCGTGACCGTCGGCACGCTGAGCGTCTACACCGGCGGTGAGGACGGGCTGATCGGCCTGGCCCTGGACCCGAACTTCGCGACGAACCGCTGGGTCTACCTCAACTACTCGCCGACCGGTTCCGCGGCGATCAACCAGGTCTCCCGCTTCACCCTGAACGGCGACACCCTGGACATGTCCAGCGAGAAGAAGCTCCTCTCCATCCCCGCGACCAGGGTCGACGAGCCGGGGCACACCGGCGGGTATCTCACCTTCGGGCCGGGCGGGAACCTCTACATCGGCGTCGGCGACGACATCAACCCCTTCTCCTCCGACGGGTACGCGCCGATCGACGAGCGTTCCGGCCGCTCCAACTTCGACGCGCAGAAGACCAGTGCCAACACCAACGACCTGCGCGGCAAGATCCTGAGGATCCACCCGGAGAGCAACGGCACCTACACGATCCCCTCGGGCAACATGTTCGCGCCGGGCACGGCGCAGACCCGCCCGGAGATCTACGCGATGGGCTTCCGTAACCCGTTCCGGTTCTCGGTGGACTCCGAGACCGGCTGGATCTCGGCGGCCGACTACGGCCCCGACGCGGGGTCGGCCAACGCCAACCGCGGGCCCGAGGGCACCGTGGAGTGGAACCTGATCAAGTCGCCCGGCTTCTACGGCTGGCCGTACTGCGTGGGCAACAACATCCCGTTCAACGACTACAACTTCGCCACCTCCACCTCGGGGGCGAAGTTCAACTGCTCGGCGCCGGTGAACACCTCGCCCAACAACACGGGTATGACGAACCTGCCCGCGGTCAAGCCCGCCACCGTCTGGTACAACTACCACCTCGTGCCCGAGTGGCCGGAGATGGGCAACGGCGGCGGCGCGGCCCCGATGGGCGGGCCGTTCTACCACTACGACGCGGCGAACCCCTCGGAGACGAAGTTCCCCGCCTACTTCGACGACACCCCGTTCTTCTACGAGTGGAGCCGCAACTACCTGATGGAGATGCGGCTGGACGGCAGCGGCAACATGCTGAAGACCAACCGCTTCCTGTCCAACCTCGGGTTCAGGTCGCCGCTGGACATGAAGTTCGGCCCCGACGGCGCGATGTACCTCATCGAGTGGGGGGTCGGCTACGGCGGCACCAACCCCGACGACGGCGTCTACCGCATCGACTACATCAACGGCGGCTCTCGCGCCCCGGTCGCGAAGGCGAGCGGGACGCCCACCTCCGGCCAGGCGCCGCTCACCGTCCAGTTCTCCTCGGCGGGCTCGGCCGACCCGGACGGGGACGCGTTCACCTACGCGTGGGACTTCACGAACAACGGCTCGACCGACTCCACCGCGGCGAACCCCTCGTTCACCTACACCGCCACCGGCAACTACACCGCCAAGCTCACGATCACCGATCCGTCGGGCAAGAGCGGCTCGGCGACGGTGCCGATCACGGTCGGCAACACCGCACCGGTGGTGAGGTTCGGCTCACCGCCCGACGGAACGGCGATCAACTTCGGTGACTCGGTCCCGTACACGGTGACCGTCACCGACCCCGAGGACGGCACGATCGACTGTTCCAAGGTCACGGTGGTCACGGCGCTCGGCCACGACACCCACAGCCACGACACCGGCCAGTTCACCGGCTGCTCGGGGACCGTGGTGACCACGAACTCGGGTCACGACGCGGACGCCAACACCTTCTACGTCCTCACCGCGACCTACACCGACAAGGGCGGCCTGTCCAGCACCGCGAACCTGATCCTGCAGCCCAGGCAGAAGCAGGCCGAGTACTTCACCGGCTCGTCCGGGGTGAGGATCGTCGACCAGGCCGGCGCGCAGAACGGCAAGCGTGTCGGTGACATCTCCAACAACGACTGGATCTCCTTCTCGCCGATGAGCGTCCAGGGGGTGGCGTCGGTGAGCTACCGGCTCTCCTCCGCCTCGGCCGGTGGCTCCATCGAGCTGCGCGCGGGCTCGCCCACGGGGCAGCTGCTCGCCACCACGTCCGTGCCGAACACCGGCGGCTGGAACAACTACCAGCAGACGGCCGCCACCTCGGTGACGGCGCTGACAGGCAGCCAAACGCTGTACCTGGTGTTCAAGCACCCGACGGCGAACCAGTTCGACCTCGACTCCTTCACCCTGAACGCGACGGGGGGTTCGACCGGAGAAGGACCCGTGGCAGGCGGCGTCTACCGGCTGACCGCCGTGCACAGCTCCAAGGCGGCCGATGTGGAGGGCCAGTCCACGGCCGACGGAGCCAGGGTGCTGCAGTGGACGGCCGGCAGCGGCACGAACCAGCAGTGGAGGTTCACCGCCGCGGCGGGCGGCGCCTTCACCCTCACCGGTGTCCAGAGTGGCAAGTGCCTGGACGTGAACGGCGGCTCCACCGCGTCGGGAGCGACGATCATCCAGTGGACCTGTCACACCGCTGCCAACCAGCAGTGGAAGTTCGCCGCCGGGACCAACGGCGCCTGGAAGATCACCTCGGCCGCGAGCAACCTGTGTCTCGAGGTGCCCGGCGCCTCGACCGCGGACGGCACGCAACTCACCCAGGCCACCTGCGGAAGCGGTAACAACCAGCAGTGGAGGCTCACCCGGGTGAGCTGACGGGAGCGGTCAAGTTCGCCGACTTTTGCTGATAGCTGCAAAAGTCGGCGAACCGTTAGGTAAAAGTGATTCACAAACCCGTCTAAAGAGGGTTAGCTTCTGCACACCTGCTCGGAACAGGGAGGGTGTTGTGAAGCGGACCGTCGCTCGGCCGGAGAACGCGTACCAAGCCGCGCTTCTCCGGCTGTTGCGCGAGAGGGCGCGGTCGCGCGCCGAACTCGGCGACGTGACCGCCCTGTCGCGCTCCCGGCTCAACCTGGAACTCGACCGGCTCATCGAGCTGCGCCTGGCCGAGCAGGCGGGGCTCGCGGCCTCGCGCGGCGGGCGCAGGTCCGGCCTGGTACGGCTCTCCGCAGACCTTCGCTTCGCCGGTGTCGACATCGGCGCCACCTCGATCGACGTGGTCGTCACCGACGGCGAGCTGGAGATCCTCGGCCACCTGAGCGAGCGGTGTGACGTGCGCGACGGCCCCGTGGCCGTGCTCGACCAGGCGATGGAGATGATCGCCAAGCTGGGTGAGCAGGGACAGTTCATCCAGCTGCACGGCGCGGGGGTCGGCCTCCCCGGGCCGGTCAGCTTCCGGGAAGGGGTCCCGGTCGCCCCCCCGATCATGCCCGGCTGGGACCGCTACCCCGTCAGGGAGGCGGTCGGCCAGGCTCTCGGCTGCCCCGCCGTGGTCGACAACGACGTCAACATCATGGCCCTCGGCGAACTCCACGCCGGGCTGGCCAGGCAGGTGGACGACTTCCTGCTCGTCAAGATCGGCACCGGCATCGGCTGCGGGATCGTGGTGGACGGCAAGATCTACCGGGGGGTATCCGGCAGCGCGGGCGACATCGGCCACATCCGCGTCGACGACCAGGGACCCGTCTGCGCCTGCGGCAACGTCGGCTGCCTGGAGGCCTACTTCGGCGGGACCGCCCTCGCCAGGGAGGCCACGGCCATCGCCGGACGCTCGGTCTATCTGGGCCGCCGTCTCGACGAGACGGGCACCCTCACCGCCGAGGACGTCGCCACGGCCGCCGAGATGGGCGACGCCCACGCGGTACGGCTCATCCGCGACGGCGGGCGCAGGGTCGGCACGGTGCTGGCCGGGCTCGTCAGCTTCTTCAACCCCGGCCTCGTGATCATCGCGGGAGGGGTGGCCCAGCTGGGCCACCTCCTCCTGGCGGAGATCAGGAGCGTCGTCTACCGGCGGTCGCTGCCCCTGGCGACCGGCAACCTGCCCATCGTGCTCTCCGAGCTGGGACCCGACGCCGGCGTGGTCGGCGCGGCCAGGCTCAGCAGCGACCACGTCTTCTCGGCCCCACGATGAACCAGCGAGGCCCCATGTCGGAAGTCACGCCCCTTCTCCTCATGCGAGGGATCGTCAAGCAGTTCCCCGGAGTGCGCGCCCTGGACGGCGTCGACCTGGAGGTGCTGCCCGGCGAGGTGCACTGTCTGCTCGGCCAGAACGGTGCCGGGAAGTCCACTCTGATCAAGACCCTGGCCGGTGCCCACCAGCCCGACGAGGGGACG
>NZ_JBEZEZ010000054.1:0-35550 GCF_040649155.1 Streptosporangium sp. NPDC049046
GGTGGGGGTGCGGGCGGGGTGGGGGCGTGCGCCCGCCGCGCCGTCCCCCCCCCGCCCCACACCGGCGCACCGATCCCGGCGTCACCCGCTCGGTATCCGCTCGGCGCCCGCGGGCGCGACGGCGATCGCCCGGGACGGGCACAGGTCCTCGGCCGTCTCCACGGCCTCCCGGGCGTCCTCCCCCGGATCCGCGTCCAGGACGACGACCAGGCCGTCCTCTCCGTGGTCGAACACCGCGGGCGCGCTGATCGCGCAGTGGCCGGCGGCCATACAGCGACGCCGGTCGGCGGTCACCTTCATGTTTCTCCTCTCACCACTCGACGGGCAGGGTGTGCACGCCCTGCATCGTGCCGCCGCCGCGCGTGGGCAGCCTGTCCAGCGGCACGGCGAGCCGCAGGTCCGGGATCCGGTCGAAGAGGACGGAGAACGCGACCTCCAGCTCCATCCGCGCCAGGTTCTGGCCGAGGCACTGGTGGATGCCGAACCCGAACGTGAGGTGGTGGCGGCCGGAGGCGGCGTTGTGCCCGCCGGCGCGGCGGATGTCGAACCGGTACGGTTCGGAGAAGACCGCGGGGTCGCGGTTGGTCATCGAGGAGGAGACCAGGACCCCTTCTCCGGCCCGGATGACGTGTCCGTCGATCTCGATGTCCTCGGTCGCCACCCGCACTCCCGAGACGTCCGTCACCGACACCATCCGCAGCAACTCGTCCACCGCGGCGGGCAGCACGCCCGGGTCCGCGCGCAGCGCCGCCAGCTGGTCCGGGTGTTCCAGCAGGGTGACCACCCCGAGCGCGATCATCTGGGACGTCGTGTCGTGCCCTCCGATCAGCAGCGCCAGCGCGATGCGCACCAGGTCCTCCCGGGTCAGGTCGCCGTCCTCGTCGACCTGACCCACCAGTCTGCTCAGCACCCCCGCCCCACCGGGCTCACGTTCCTTGGTGGTGATCAGCCCGTCCAGGTAGTCCCAGAGCGCCTGGCCCGCCGCCTCGGCGTCCTGCGCGCTCTTGGCCTGGAGCAGCCCGTTCGTCATCGCCTCGAAGAACGCGTGGTCGTCGTACGGCACGCCGAGCAGCTCCGAGATCACCATGGACGGGATCGGCAGCGCGTAGTCCTCGACCAACTCCGCGGGCGGCCCCTTACGGAGCAGTTCGTCCACCAGCCTGCCCGCAAGCTCCTCGACGCTCGCGCGCAGAGCGCGCACCTGCTTGAGGCTGAAGTCGGGGGCGAGCAGGCGGCGGTGGATGTCGTGCACGGGCGGGTCGAACCCGATGATGGCGATGGGCTTGAAGATGGGGGCGTCCAGCCGGGGCAGGACCGCGGGGAAGTCGTCGCGGGAACGGTCGGCCGACATGCGCGGGTCGGCGAGCAACCGCCGTGCCTGCGCGTGCCCGGTCACCATCCAGATGGACTTGCCGTCCCACAGCCGTACCCGGTGCAGCGGCCCCTGCTCCCCCAGTCCCCGGTATCCAGGGGAGGGTTGCCAGGGGCAGCTCCGGTCCTGGGGGTAGGCGAAGAGCCGCTCGTCCTCGGCCGGGATGGGAGTGTTCACGATGTGGTGCCTCCTGTCGTTTTTTCCGTCCGTCGTCGCGGGTGTGAGGGGGCGGTCAGCTCGCCGGTTCCGGGGCGGGGGTCTCCGGTCGTAGCGCGCCGCCGGGCGACAGGGGGTGGGGGCGCGGCTGTGCCCACGCGCGCATGGCGGGTTCCTCGACGAGGCGGTTCAGTGCCCACGCCGCCGCCGTGGTGACCCCGAACAGAACCGCGATGACGCCGAGGGCGGCCGGCACGTCCCATGTCCGCTCCGCGCCGATCGCGAGGTGCCCGAAGTGCAGGACCAGGAAGTGCGCCAGGTAGGAGGCGTACGAGACCCCGCCCAGCCAGCGCAGGATCCGGCCGCGAAACGGCGTGGGGGCGCCTCGCTCGTCCGCGGCGGCCACGGCCGCGATCAGCAGCGCCAGCGGCAGCGCGATCGTCGCGGTGAGCCCGTAGACGCTCGGCCACAGGTACATCTGCAGGGCGAACCCCACTGCCAGGACCAGCAGCGCCCGGCCCACGCCCAGCGGGACCCGCCGGCCCGTCAGCACGATGCGGGCCATGATGATGCCGAGGACGAAGTCCAGCGCCCTGATCGGCGGGAAGGAGACCAGGAACCAGTTCTGCACGAACGACATGTCCTGGCCGGGAAGCCGGGGTGTCCCCGGCAGGGCGAGGAGGGCGACGGCGGGCAGCAGTGCGATCACGGTGGCGACGGCGCCGGCCGCCCACCACAGCCGCCTGGCGGAGATCCTGCGGACGAGCGCGTGCAGGAAGGGGAAGGCCAGATAGAAGAGCAGGTCGCAGGCGAGGGACCAGGTGACGACGTTGATCGTGATGATCACGTCCATCCGGGGATACCAGGTGTGCACGAGCAGCAGGCTCGGCAGCAGCTTGGGCAGGTCCACGGCCTGGCCCGCCCACACGGCCAGGCCGAGCGCGGCCAGCCAGGTCACCACGTGGACCGGGTAGACCTTGACCAGGCGCCGGCGCCAGAAGCTCGTCCTGGACTGTCCCTCCCGCACCGACCAGGTCAGCACGAACCCGCTCAGCACGAAGAAGAACTCCACACCGAGCCAGCCCGAGGCGAAGGCGAAGGTCTGCAGGGAGGCCGCGGTCTCCCGGTGGAAGAAACCCAGGACACAGGCGTGGCACACGAACACCAGGAACGCCGCCACGAATCTCAACCCGGTGAGCGAGGGGAGCCGCGCGGCCTCCTTCGACGGGTGCGTCGAATGAGTCATCTTTTCTGCTTTCTTCGGCCGGCCTTTGTACGGGGCCGGCCCGAACCTGTGGGGAGGTCAGTCCCCCGGTGATTTCTCGCTGATCCGGATGGCCTGCGCCGGGCAGAGGAAGGCGGCCCTGCGGACCCGTTCCTCCTGCTGCGGCTCGGGCCGCGGGGTGAGCACGACGACCAGGCCGTCATCGTCCTGATCGAAGACCTCGGAGGTGGCGGCCATGCAGCGCCCGCCACTGATGCAGCGCTCCCGATCCGCCCGCACCCACATCCGGCGTCACCATTCGACCGGCAGCTGGAGCACCCGCTGCACGGTGCCCGCGCCGAGGATGGGTAGTTCGTCCACGGGTACGGCCAGCCGTATCCCCGGGATCCGGGTGAGTAGCTGGTGCAGGGCGACCTCCAGTTCGAGCCGGGCCAGGTTCTGGCCGAGGCACTGGTGGATGCCGAACCCGAAGGTGAGGTGGTGGGTGTCCTTGCGCAGGACGTCGAACTCGTGGGCCCGCCGGTGCACCTGCTCGTCCCGGTTGGCCAGGGTGCCCGAGACGAGCACCCCCTCCCCCTCCCGGATGAGATGGCCCGCGATCTCGATGTCCCCCTTGGCGACCCTGGTCGCGACGAGGTCCGTGGTCGCGATGTAGCGCAGGAGTTCCTCGATCGCGCCGGGCAGGCGGGAGGGGTCCTGAAGCACCAGCGCCAGCTGGTCCGGGTGCTCCAGCAGCGTGATGACGCCCAGGGCGAGAGAGGAGGAGGTCGTCTCGTGAGCGGCGATCAGGAGCACCAGCGCGATCGAGACCAGCTCGTCGTGCCCGACGTCGCCGGGGATGACCCGCTCCCTCACCAGCGTGCCGAGCAGGCCGTCGGTGGGTTCCTTGATCTGTGCGGCCACCAGCCGGTCGATGTAGTCGACCAGGTCCTGGGCCGCCGTCGCCGACTCCTGCTCGGTGCCCAGCATCACCTTGCCGCTGGCGTCCTGGAAGAAGTCGTGGTCGGTGTAGGGGACGCCGAGATGCCGGCAGATCACCAGGGACGGGAGCGGCACCGCGAGCAGCGGCACCAGGTCGGCGGGAGGGCCGTGGTCGATGATCTCGTCGATGTATCCGGACACGATCTCCTCAAGCTGGGGACGCATTCCGCGAACCGTCTTGAGGCTGAAGTGCGGGTTGAGGTAGCGCCGGTAGATGTCGTGGACGGGCGGATCCATCGCGATGAGCGCGAGGGTGCGGGCGATCTGCGAGCGGAAGCGGGGGGCGACGATGGGGAACCCGGGGTGGGTGCGCTGCGAGGACAGGTTCGGGTGGGTGAGGATCTCCCGCGACTCCCGGTACCCCGTCACCATCCACGCCTCGCGGCCGTCGAAGAGCGTCACCTTGAGCACCGGCCCCCGCTCACCGATCTCCCGATATCCGGGCGGCGGCTCGTACGGGCAGGTGCGTTTCTGCGGATACGGCGGAGCTTCCGTCATTTCCTTCATCCTTCGGCGAGACAAGAAAAGGGCGCCGCCGGTGCCGTGCGACGACAACGACATTAGGCAGGAACGAAATATTGGGCAAGGCCGGTTCAGCGTTGGTTAAGAATTGCTTATGCGCTGCCCCGAGCGGCCCGGTGAAGCCGGGGAACCGCTTCCAGGAGGGTCTTTGTGTATTGATGCTCCGGAGCTTCGAATACTTTTCTTATGTCGCCGGACTCGACCACTTTTCCGTCTTTCATGACCGCCACTTCGTGACTGATCCTGTGGACGACACCCAGGTCGTGGGAAATGAATACGTAGGCCACTCCGAGCCTTTCCTGAACGTCGGTCAGGACGTCGAGCACCTGCGCCTGGATCACCGCGTCCAAGGCCGAGACCGGTTCGTCGCAGATGATGACATCCGGTCGCGGGGCGAGTGCCCGCGCGATCGCGAGGCGCTGCCGCTGGCCTCCGGACAGCTCACGTGCCCGCCGGCCGAGCACCTCCTCGTCCAGGCCCACGTGCTCCAGGAGTTCCGCCACCCGTCGTGCGCGTTCGGCGCCGGGGGTGCCCTGCGCGCGCAGGGGCTCCTCCAGAAGCCGCCTCGCGGTGTAGCGGGGATCGAAGGAGGCGAGCGGGTGCTGGTAGATCATCTGGATCCGGCGGCGGGCCGCCCGCCGTTCGGGGCCGCGCAGTTCGCTCCAGGTCCGCCCGTTCACCTCGACCCGGCCGGCGTCCGGCGCGGCCAGGCCCAGCAGCAGCCGGCCCACGGTCGTCTTCCCCGACCCAGACTCTCCGACGATGCCGAGCGTCTCACCGGCCCGTACCTCGACCGACACCTCGTCCACCGCGGTGAACGCGCCCTTGCCCGGCAGCCTGTACCTCTTGACCAGCCCTTCGGCGCTCAGCACCACCCGTCCGGGACCGGGACGCGGATCGGGGTCGGCCGACGCGACGCCCGCGCCCCGCGCCAGGCCCCGTCCCTGCCCGAGCGCGGCGGCGACCAGGGTCCTGGTGTAGGGGTGGGAGGGCGCCTGGAGCATCTCGCGCGTCGGGCCGTCCTCGACGAACCGCCCGTCCTTCATCACGTACACGTGGTCGGCGATCTCCGCGACGACGCCGAGGTCATGGCTGATGAGCAGGATCGCCGTGCCGTCGCCCGCGCGCTCGCGCAACAGCGCGAGCACCTGCCTCTGCACCGTCGCGTCCAGCGCCGTCGTCGGCTCGTCGGCGATCAGCAGGTCGGGCCGCGCGGCCAGGGCCGAGGCGATCAGGGCGCGTTGCCGCAGCCCGCCCGACATCTCGTGCGGGTACTGCCGTGCCCGGCTCTCCGGCAGGGGGACGCCCACCGAGTCGAGCAGCCGTACGACCTCGTCGCCGATCTCGCCCGAGGGCACGGTCCGGTGCTCGCGCAGGGGTTCCGCCACCTCGGCGCCGACGCGGCGCAGCGGGTCGAGGGAGCCCAGGGCGTCCTGCAGGACGAAGCCGACGCGTCGCCCGCGCAGCGCACGCCAGCCCCGGCCCCGCACCCGGCGCAGGTCGAGCCCGTCGAACACGAGCTCTTCCGCCCGCACGTCGGCGCCGTCGCCGGCCAGACCCACCAGGCTGCGCGCGGTGACGCTCTTGCCTGAGCCGGACTCACCGACGATCGCCACCACCTGCCCGCGGTCGATGCGGAAGGACACGCCCCGCACCGCGTCGACGTGCCCGCGGCCCGTCGAGAAGCCGACGGTGAGGTCCCGGACGCGCAGCAGTTCCCTCGTGTCCCCCGTGTCCCCGGGCGCCGGGCTCGTGTCCGTCGTGTCGCCGGATACCGGGCTCATGTCCGCCCCCGTTCGATCCGCTGCCGCAGGTGCCCGCCGACGACGGTGATGGACAGGACCGCGATCGTGATGGCGGCTCCGGGGAACGCCGCCGGCCACCAGGCGATCGCGAGGAACTCCTGGCTGTCGGCGAGCATCGCGCCCCATTCGGCGGTCGGCGGCTGGGGGCCCAGGCCCACGAAGCTCAGCGAGGAGCCCGCCACGATCATCGCTCCCAGGGTCACCGTCGCCAGCACCATGACCGGACCGAGCGCGTTGGGCAGGATGTGCCGCAGGACCACCTGGGCGCGTGACCAGCCGAACCCGTGGGCCGCCTCGACGTAGTGCGCTGTGCGCAGCCTGATCACCTCCGCGCGTGTCACCCGGGCGAAGCCCGGCAGGGAGATCACCGCCAGGCCCACGCTGGCCGGGCCGCCGCCGGGCCCCAGCACCGCGACGACCAGGAACACCAGCAGCAGGCCGGGGACGGAGAGGATCACGTCGAGCGATCTGCTGAGCACCTGGTCCATGGTCCGGCCGAGCTGCGCGGCGGCGACCCCGACCAGGACGCCCGCGGCCAGCGCGAGCCCGACCGCGCCGGCGCCTATCAGCAGGGAGGGGCCGGCGCCGTGAACGATCCTGGCGTACAGGTCCCTGCCGTTCTGGTCGGTGCCGAGCCAGTGCGTGCCGTCGGGCGGCCGCAGCGTCGCGTTCAGGTCGGCCGCGTCGGGGTCCGTCCCGGTGAACAGCGACGGGAAGAGCGCCATCGCGGCCAGCAGTGCCAGCACGATCGCCCCCGGCCAGAAGCTCTTGGTCACGGCCGGCTCCCCGCCTCTCGCGTCCTGGGGTCGATCACCCGGACCAGGATGTCGACCACGATGTTGACCAGCACGAACACGACCGCGGTGAGCAGCACGATCGCGATCACCACGGGCATGTCCTTGTTCTCCACCGCGAACAGCACCAGCCGTCCGATCCCCTGCCGGGAGAAGACGATTTCGATGATCACCGCGCCTCCGATGAGCGAGCCGGCGATCCAGCCCAGGAGCGTGGTGGCGGGCAGCAGCGCGTGCCGCAGCACGTGCCGCAGGCGCAGCGCGAGCTCGCCGATGCCCCGCGAGCGGGCGGTCACCACGAACGGGTCCTCCAGCGCGCGCAGCAACCCGTCGCGCAGCACCCCCGTCATCACCGCGACCGGCCCCGCGGCCAGCGCGGCGGTCGGCAGCACGAGGCCGGACAGGGAGGAGGAGCCGATGGCCGGGAACCAGTGCAGGTTGAAGGAGAACACCGTCAGCAGCAGCAGCCCGAGCCAGAAGGGCGGCAGCGCCACCACCAGCGACTCGGTCGCGGAGAACGACGAACGCACCCACCGCCGGCGGTTCGCGCTCACCACGGCGAGCAGGACGGAGGCGACCAGCGTGACCAGCAGGGTCGCCAGGACCAGCAGCAGGGTGTCGGGGAGCTGGGATCCGATCGCGTCCCACACCGGCCTGCGCAGCACGTACGACTCGCCGAACTCCCCCCGTGCGATCCTGGTGAGGTAGGCGAGGTACTGCGCCACGAGCGGATCGTCGAGCCGGTACTCGGCGATGATCCGCTCGCGCACCTCCGGGGTGACGGCGGAGCGGGCGAGCAGCACGTCGGCGGTGCCGCCCGGCATCACCCGCAGCAGCAGGAACGTCGCCGTGACCGCTCCCCACAGCACGGCCACCGAGGCGGCCACGCGCACCAGCACGAGACGCGCCGCCCCGCTTCTACGGCGTGAGGGCTCCGCGTCCGCCGCCTCGGCGGCGGGCACGTTCAGGACGCGAGCCATGCGCCGTACAGGTCGGGGGTGCCGTCGGCGTTGAAGCCGACCTCCCGGACGCCCTCGCGTACGGTCACCGTGGACAGGGGCGAGTAGATCGGCAGGACCGCGGCGTCCTCGGTGATGCGCTTCTGCACCTCGGCGTAGGCGCGGTGCTGCTCGGCCTGGTTCTCGGCGCCGAGCGCGCGCCGGAAGCCTGCCTCCACCTCCGGGTTGTCGTAGCGTGCCATGTTGTTGCTGATCCCGCGCTTGGGCGTGGGGATGTTGTCGGCGCCGAACAGGACGCGCAACACGTCCGGCCCAGGCGCGGAGAAGCTGGTGTCGATCAGTTCGTAGTCACCGTCCAGCAGACGCTTGACGAAGGTCCCGCCGTCGAGGTTCTCCTCGACCAGTTCGACGCCGAGTCCCTTCGCCGCGGACTGGATCTGCGTGGCGAGGTTGGCCACGGACCCGTCGGACCACATGTGGCGCAGGGTGAGACGTTTGCCGTTCTTCGTGCGGTACCCGGCCGCGTCGCGCCCGGTCCAGCCGGCCTGGTCGAGCAGCCGCTCCGCCTCGGCCGGGTCGTGGGCGTAGGCCGGGGCGAGCGAGCCGTCGTAGCCCGGTGTGCCGGACGAGAGCACCCCCTGGGCGCCTTCGTACACGCCGAAGTAGACGTTCTTCACGATCTGCCCCCAGTCGATGCCGGTACGCAGCGCCTTGCGCACGTTGACGTCGCTGAGCGGGCCGCTCGCGGTGTTGGGCCAGTAGCTGTAGTTGATCCCGGGGAACGGCGTCGAGTGCAGGGTGAACCCGGGCGTGCTCTTGAGCGTGTTGAGGCTCGTCGGCGACAGGCCGGTGACCGCGTCGACCTGGCCGCTGGTGAGCGCGCCCAGCCGGGCGGCGTTGTCCGGCACGACCTTGACCTCGATCCGCTCCAGCCGTGCCGGGCCGCGACGCGGTTCCGGCGCCCAGTCGTAGGAGGGGTTCCTGACGTAGTCGATGCCCTTCTGCGGCACGAGCCCCGTGTCACTGCGGAACGGGCCGGTTCCGACGATCTTCGCGCACAGCGCGGAGGGGGAGCCCTTGAGGGTGGGCGGGGACTGGATGCCCAGGTTGGGCAGGGCCAGCGCGGCGAGGAATCCCGAGTCGGGCCGCTTGAGCCTGACCTCGACCGTGGAGGGGCCGACGGCCTTGGCCGACCGGTAGGCCGCGAGCAGGCTTCCGGCGAGCAGCGACTTCGTCTCCGGAGCCACCACGTGGTCGAGGTTGGCGACCACCGCCTGGGCGTCGAACCTCTCCCCGTCGGTGAACGTCACGCCCTGACGGAGGTCGAAGGTGTAGGTGAGCCGGTCCGGCGAGACCTCCCAGCGCGTGGCCAGCCAGGGACCGATGGCTCCCTGCGCGTCCTGGTGGACCAGCGAGTCCAGGATCGGCCGGGTGAGGGCCCTGGCCGACTCGGTGGGGCTCTGGTGCGGGTCCAGGCACTCGGGTTCCTTCTCGACGGCCAGGCGCAGCGTGCCGCCGCTCCTGGGCTGCGCGGCGGCGCTCCCCTCCCCTGTCGTGGCGCCGTCCGCGCCGGAGGAACACGCGGTGGCCAGTGCCAGCATCAACGTGGCGGCCCCCGCCATGGTGGCGGGCCTGCGTGACCGGGACCTCGTAGCAGCAGCCATCCTCATCCTCATCGTTCGAACGCCGGGGTGCGCCGGAGGTCGTTCTCCGGCTGGACAGACACACAGTGCTCGGCGGTTCTAAAGCCGGGCTGAACGCGGGCTGAGGAGAGCTGTGGCCGGTGCTCGGGCGCACCGGCCCGTGCGGCCTACAGGGATGAGACGATCTTGGCGAGCAACTCGTACGAGCGGATCCGGGCGGCGTGGTCGGGCACCTGGGTGAGCACAAACAGCTCGTCGGCGCGGGTCTGGCGCAGCAGCTCGGTCAGGCGGGGGGTGATCCGTTCCGGGGAGCCGACGAACTGCGGGTCGATCCGGTCCCGCAGGAAGCGCTCCTCCTGCGGGGTGAACGTGTGCGCCGCGGTCTCCTCCTCGGTGGGCAGCACGGTGCCCGGATCCACGGTGCGCATCAGGATCTGGCCGAACACGAAGGAGGCGGCCAGCCGGTGGGCCCGCTCGTCGGTGTCGGCGGCGACGACGATCACCGCCACGCACGCGTGCGGCTCGGACAACCACGGCGAGGGCCGGAAGGCCCGGCGGTAGGCGTCGAGCGCCTCGGGGGCGCCGCCCCCCACGATCGCGTGCGCGTAGACGTAGGGCAGGCCCGCCCTGCCCGCGTAGGCGGCGCTGCCGGTGCTGGAGCCGACCATCCACAGCTCGGGCGCGATCGCCGGCTCCGGGATCGCCCGCACGCCGCCGCTGCCTCCGGCGAAGTACTCGCGCAGCTCGTGCAGCGCGTCGCCGAAGTCCAGTCGGCGCGGGTCGCCGATGCGGGCCGTGATCTCGCCGGAGCCGCCCGGGGCGCGCCCGAGCCCCAGGTCGACCCGGCCCGGATAGAGGCCGGCCAGGACTCCGAACTGCTCGGCGACCACCAGGGGCGAGTGGTTCGGCAGCAGCACCGCGCCCGAGCCGACCCGGATGCTGGAGGTCGCCTCCAGGATGGGCCCGGCGAGCACCGCGGGGCTCGACGCCGCCAGCGCCGGCGTGTTGTGGTGTTCGGCCACCCAGTAACGCCGGTAACCGAGTGCCTCCACGGCCTTGGCCAGATCGATCGAACGGCGCAGCGCGTCACCCGCCGTGTCACCTCGCCAGACCGGCGCGGTGTCGTGCACCGAGACCGCGATTCCCTCAGGCAATGCCCTCTCCCTCATCCCGTTCACACATATACGGAGGCTTCCTCATGTTATGTCCGCAAGTTAAATCGAGGATGCCTCAGCTTGTCAACGCCGCCTCCGCGGGACCGGCCGGGGCCGGCACCACCCGGCCCGCGACCTCCAGCGTGAGATGGCCGGGCACGCCGACGATCTCGCCGAGGTCGTGCGCGTACCGCGACCGCCGCGGCGTCACCTCCGTCGCGGTGAACCCGTAGTGCGGGTAGAAGTCCGCGACCTTCGCGTTCCTCGCGCTCGCCACGTAGTCACCGTGCACGGCCGGAAAACCCGCGGCGCGTGCCTGGCCGAGCACCGCGGCCAGGCACGCCTGCTCGATCCCCCGGGCGAACACCCGGCAGCTCAGCAGGAGGTTCTCGATCAGCAACCCCTCCGGCAGCGCCCGCAGGAAGACCGCTCCGACGATCCCGTTGCTCCCGAACCGGTCGGCCGCCGACAGCGTCAGCACCCGCGCCCCTGGCCGCTCCGCCCGCTCACGCACCGCCTCCGGGGAGAGGCGCTCGGTGGTGAGGTTGAACTGGTTGGTGCGCAAGGTGATCTGCGACAGCCGCGCGACGTCGGCGCCGGTGGCGGGCGCCAGCCGTACGGACACCCCCAGCCCGCTCAGGAACTCCTCGGCCGACCCCGCCGCGAACAGGAACTCCGAGCGCGCCGCCTCCTCGTGGTAGCGCCGCGTCCGGACGCGGTCCTCCGTGGTCACCTCGTTCACGGTGAACCAGCCGTCGGCCAGCAGCCGCGTCACGTGCAGCGCCGGGTCGCCGTCCAGGTGGATCACCGCCGTCTCCGGCAGCTCCGCCGCGACCGCGGCGCACTCGTGGACGCTGTCGTCGGCGAACACCACGCTGTCCCCGCCCAGGTTCAGCTCCCGCGCCAGGACGCGCAGGTTGGCCGGTTTCGGCCGCCAGTTGGCGAGAATGCGGACGAAGGCGTCCTCGCGCACCACCATGTCGGGGTGTTCCCGCAGCGCGGCGAGCACGGTCTCCTGGTCGTTCTTGCTCACCGCGGCCAGCAGGACACCCTGCGACTGCAGCTGCGCCACCACCTTCTGGAACCGCTGGAAGGCCTCGCCTCGCCGTCCGTGGGCCACCTCGATGCCCTCCACCCCGTCGTCGCCGAGGACTCCGCCCCACAGCGTCTGGTCGAGGTCGACGGCGAGCACCTTCCTGGCACGCCCGGTCCGGGCCCGCACCAGGTGGGCCAGTTCACGGGCGTACGCGCCGAGCAGGGCGTCCGACAGGTGCGCCCGCGCGTAGACCTCGAACCGCGGATCGGACAGCTCGATCGGCGCCGTCAGCAGCGGGTCGAGGTCCATCACCACGACCGGCTCCACCGACTCGCCGAACGCCAGCAGCTCGGCGTTGGCCCGCCGCCAGACCGCGCCGAGCCGCGCCCTGGACGGATGGTCCAGCAACTGCGCCTGCCACACCCGGGGCAGCGGGACGGTGTTGAACACGAGCGCGCCGGACCCGCTCTCACCGAACCGCGCCGCCAGCCGCCGCCACAGCGCCAGCTTCTCCTCCAGCACGCGCTCCACGTCGTCCACCGTGAACGGCACGCCGACCTCGTCGAACACGGCCGCGTGGTCGAGTACGCAGACGGTCACGTCGGGCCGTCCGGCGTACAGGGCACTGCCGGGATCGCCCAGCTCGAACGCGTACGAGCCGAAGTCGGCGAGCCGGACGTCCGGCAGATATCCGTGGCGGGCCAGCTCGCCGGTGAGCGCGGTGCGCAGCGCACCGAGCGTGCCGTGTCCGGTGACGGTCACGGCCGCGAGCGGAAGCCCCGGATGGTGTTCGCGGGCGGCCTCCACGTCGACCCGCTCCAGCAGCCGCGCCGACCGGGCGGCGTCCTCCTCGTCCATCGCGGCCAGCAGTGCCGCGACCTCGTCGTAGCGCGCCGCGAGCGCCCCCTCGCGGTGCAGCGAGCGCAGGCACGCGCGCGCCTCGGCGCTCGTGGAGGTCATCGCTTCTCCAGCAGTGCCGGCGCGTTTTGCGGGCCGAGCAGTTCCTCCAGCCGGAACGCGAGTTCGCGGGCGGTGCCATGGTCGAGCACCAGCCCCACCCGCACGTCGACGCCGATCTCCCTGGAGAGCCTGGCGGCGATCTCCAGCGCGCCGAAGGAGGTGATGCCGATCTGGGTCAGGTCGTCCGCCGGGCCGATCGCGCCGTGGGAGTGCCCGAGCGCGTCGGCCACCGCCGTCAGCACCAGCGACGTCAGGAGGTCGTGGCGCTCGCCCTCGGGCAGGCCGGACGACGGCACCGGCGACGGTGCGGCCGGTGCCGTCGTCGGCTCGTGCGGCTCGTACGGTGGCAGGTCCCGTCCGTGTCTTCTCGGCGGGATGAGCCAGTAGCGTTCGTGCCGGAACGGGTAGGTCGGCACGGTGGCCGGATCGGCGACCGGCCCCTCGCCGAGCACCTTCTCCCAGTCGATCCGCACGCCGCGCGCGTGGGCCTGCGCGACACCGCGCAACACCGACCGGGCCTCCGCTGCGGGGTCTCGCACCAGCGGGATCGCCGACACGCCGTCCCGCTCCCCTGCCAGGCAGTCCGCGATCATGCCGGTCATCGTGGTGTCGGGACCGATCTCGACGAAGGTGTCGACGCCCAGGCCCCGCAGGGTGAGCACGCCGTCGTGGAAACGGACCGTGCCGCGCACCTGGGCGGCCCAGTAGTCCGGCGCGGCCAGCTCGTCCCGCGTCGCCACCAGGCCCGTGGTGTTGGAGACCAGGGGGGTCGCGGGTTCGCCGACGTCCAGTCCCGCCGCCGCCTCCACCAGCCGCGGCAGCGCGGGGTCCATGTGCGGCGAGTGGAAGGCATGGCCGACCGCGAGCGCCTTCGTACGCACCCCACGGGAGCGCCATCGGGCGGCCAGTCCCCGCACCGCGTCCGCGTCGCCGGAGACCACGGTCGACCTCGGCCCGTTGACCGCCGCCACGGACACCCGTCCGTCCAGCTCGGCCAGGGATGCCCGCACCTCCGCCTCGGGGGCCCGCAGTGACACCATGCCCCCGCCTTCCGGCGCGGACTGCATCGCCAGTGCCCGTACCACGACCAGGCGCGCGGCCTGCTCCAGCGAGAGCGCCCCGGCGACGTGTGCCGCGGTGAGCTCCCCGACGGAGTGGCCGAGCAGCGCGTGGGCGACCAGGCCCAGGTGCTCGGCGAGCCGGCAGAGCGCGAGCTGGGTGGCGAACAGCGCGGGCTGGGCGAACTCCGTGCGCCGCAGCAGCCCTCCCAGCGGGCCGTCGGCCGCGGCGGACACCACCTCACCCAGGGGCGGGCCTTCGGCGTGGTGGACCCGTCTGGCCAGGTCCAGTGCGGCGCAGGCGGCGTCGAACGCCTCGGCGTAGACCGGGAACCTCTCGTACAGCTCGCGTCCCATCCGCGCCCGCTGGGTCCCCTGGCCGCTGAACACGAACGCCACCTTCGGCGCCGCACCCGCCGTGACGATCGGGCTGGACGGCCCGGCGAGCGCGTCCAGTTCGCGGATGAGCTCGGCGGCGCCGGAGCCGAGCGCCACCGCCCGGTACCTGAACTCCGAGCGCCGTCCCGCCAGGGTGCGGGCCACGGCGGCGAGATCGGTCTCCCTTCCTGAGCGCAGGAGGTCACCCAGCCGGGCGGCCTGTGCCCGCACCGCCTCGGGCGTCTTGCCGGAAAGGAGCCAGGGGACGGCCACCGGCGGGTTCCCTGCCTCGGCCCCTGCGGCCGGTGACTCCCCTTCGGCCACCGGCGCCTCCTCGACGAGCAGGTGCGCGTTGGTCCCGCTGATCCCGAACGAGGAGACACCCGCCCTGCGCGGACGGTCGCCGCGCGGCCAGGGAAGGGCGCGCTCCAGCGGTGCCACCCCGCCGTCGTCCCAGTCGACCAGGGTGGACCGATCGGCCACGTGCAGCGTCGCGGGCAGCACGCCGTGCCGCAGCGCCTGCACCATCTTGATCACACCGGCGACTCCCGCCGCGGCCTGCGTGTGCCCCAGGTTCGACTTGACCGAACCCAGCCACAGCGGTCGTCGCCTCGCGGTGCCGTAGGCCGCGATCAGGGCGCCCGCCTCGATCGGGTCCCCGAGCGCGGTGCCGGTCCCGTGCGCCTCGACCGCGTCCACCTCGGCCGGCGACAGCCCCGCGCCGCGCAGGGCCGCCTCGATCACCTTCTCCTGGGCGGTCCCGCTCGGCGCGGTGAGCCCGTTGCTCGCCCCGTCGGAGTTGATCGCCGAGCCGCGGATCACCGCCAGGACCGGGTGCCCGTTGCGCAGGGCGTCCCCGAGCCGCTCCAGCACCAGCACCCCCACGCCCTCGCCGAAGCCGGTGCCGTCGGCCGCGTCGGCGAACGCCTTGCAGCGGCCGTCCGCGGCGAGCCCGCCCTGGAGCCCGAACTCCACGAAGACCCGGGGGGTGGCCATCACCGTCACCCCTCCGGCGAGCGCGAGGTCGCACTCGGAGCGGCGCAGCGAGTCGGCGGCGAGGTGGATCGCCACGAGCGAGGACGAGCAGGCGGTGTCGACGCTGAGCGCGGGCCCCTCGAAGCCGAAGGTGTACGCCACCCGCCCGGACGCCACACTCGCCGCGTTGCCGGTCATGAGGTAGCCGTCGAGCTCGGGGGGCGCGTCGTCGATCGCGGGCGCGTAGTCCTGGTAGATCACCCCGGTGAACACCCCGGTCCGGCTGCCCCGCAGTGACCTCGGGACGATCCCCGCGCGCTCCAGGGCCTCCCAGGAGACCTCCAGCAGCTGCCGGTGCTGCGGATCCATCGCCACGGCCTCCCTGGGGGAGATCCCGAAGAAGGCGGCGTCGAATCCGGCCGCGTCGTCCAGGAAGCCACCGGCCCTCGCCCGCTCCCGCAGGGCCGCGTCCCAGCCGCGGTCCCGCGGCGGCTCGCCGACGGTGTCGACGCCGTCGGCGACCACCCGCCACAGGTCCTCGGGCGAGCGCACCCCGCCGGGGTAGCGGCAGGCCATCGCGACCACGGCCACCGGGTCCGGGTTCGACAGCGCGGCCAGCTCCCTCTTCACCCGGGCGAGCTCACCGGTCGTCCACTGGAGGTACTCGACCAGCTTCTTCTCGTCACTCATACCGCCCGCCATCCCTAGGATCGAAGCTCGGAGTCGATGAACCTGAACAGCTCCTCGGCGGTCGCCGGGACCTCCTCGCCCGCCCCCGCGCCCGGTTCTCGCACGCCCGGTTCCCGCTCGGCCGGGGCGAGCCGGCCGAGCAGGTGGCCGGCGAGAGCGGCCGGGGTCGGATGGTCGAACACGATGGTCGCCGGGAGCCGCAGCCCGGTGGCCTTGCCGAGCCGGTTGCGCAGTTCGACCGCGGTCAGCGAGTCGAAGCCGAGCTCCTTGAAGCTGCGGCCCTCCTCGGCCGCCTCCCCCGGAGCCCGCCCGAGCACCGCCTCCACATACCGGAAGACCGTCTCGGTCATCAGCTCCCCGCGGCGCGCCGGCTCGGTGTCGGCGAGCATCCGCGCCAGCGCGGGCTCGGCGGAGCCGGACCCGCCGGAGCCGTCGGCCTTCGCCGAAAGTGCGCGGCCGCGCACCAGGGACCGCAGCGGCGGGGCCGGGTCGGGGACTCCCGCCAGCCTCGCGAGGTTCAGCCGGACCGCGGCCAGGGTCGGCTCCGGCGCCGCCATCGCCGCGTCCAGCAGTGCCAGGCCGCGTCCCGGTGACAGCGGCAGCAGCCCGGACCGCGCCATCCTGGCCCGGTCGACGGCGGAGAGCGAGCCGGTCATGGTGCTCTCCGACCGCCACAGTCCCCAGGCGATCGAGGTGGCCGGGAGCCCTTCGCGGGTCCTGGCCACGGCGAGGGCGTCGAGGAAGACATTGGCCGCCGCGTAGGCCGACTGCCCGGCGCTGCCCACGATCCCCGCGGCGGAGGAGAACAGCACGAACGCGGCGAGGTCGAGGTCTCTGGTGAGCTCGTGCAGGTTCCAGGCGCCGTCCACCTTGGGCCGCAGCACCGCGTCGAGCCGTTCCGGGACGAGGTTGGCGAGCGTCGCGTCGTCCAGGACCCCGGCCGCGTGCACCACGGCCGTGAGGGGATGCTCGTCGGGGACCTCCGCGAGCACGCGGGCCAGCGCGCCGGCGTCCGCCACGTCCGCGGCGGCGATCGTCACCTTCACGCCGAGCCCGCCGAGTTCCGCACGGAGCCGTTCGGCGCCCTCCGCGAGGGCGCCCCGCCTGCTCAGCAGCAGCAGGTGCCCGACGCCGTGTTCCCTGGCCAGGTGCAGCGCGACAAGCCTGCCCACACCGCCGGTCGCGCCGGTGACCAGGACCGTGCCGTCGGCACGGATCGGCTCCGGAATCCGGAGGGCCACCTTGCCCACGTGCCGGGCGAGTCCGAGATGGCGGACGGCGTCCGGCGCCCGCCCGGCGTCCCAGGAGGTGACCGGGAGCGGCGTGAGGATCCCGCTCTCGAACAGGTCCGCGAGCTCGGCGAGCATCCGGCCGATCCGGTCCGGCCCCGCCTCGGCCAGGTCGAACGCCCGGTAGTGCACACCGTGCCGGGCGCGGACCTCCTCGGGGTCTCGTACGTCGGTCTTGCCCATCTCGATGAACCGCCCACCGGGAGCGAGCAGTTCGAGTGAGGCGTCCACGAACTCGCGGGCGAGCGAGTTCAGCACGATGTCCACGCCGCGCCCGCCGGTCGCCTCCCGCACCGCCCCGGCGAACGCCAGGTCCCGGGAGCCGGCGATCCTGCCGGGGGGCAGTCCGGCCTCTTCGAGCGCGGGCCACTTGGCGGGGCTCGCGGTGCCGAACACGGTCAGCCCCCAGTGGCGCGCCAGCTGGATCGCCGCCCCGCCGACGCCGCCCGCGGCGGAGTGCACCAGGACCCACTCCCCCCGGCGGGCGCCGGACAGGTCGCGCAGGGCGTAGTAGGCGGTGAGGAACACCGCGGGCACGGTCGCCGCCTGGGCGAACGACATGCCCTGCGGGATCGGTACCAGCAGACGGTGGTCGGTGACGGACTCGGGCCCTATCCCCCCGGAGATGAGACCCATCACCCGGTCGCCGGGACCGATACCGGTCACGTCGTCCCCGACCGCGAGCACCACCCCGGCGCCCTCGGTGCCCAGATCCGCCGCGCCCGGGTACATGCCCAGGGTGAGCATCGCGTCGCGGAAGTTCAGGCCGGCGACGCGGACGGCGACCCTGACCTCCTCGCGGCCCAGTGGCCTGTCCTCGACGGGCCGGTACGCCAGATCGTCGGCCACCCCGCTCTCGGCCGCCTCCAGCCGCCAGTTGCCCGCGCCGGACGGTACCGGGTCGCGCCGGCGTCGCCGGAGCCTGGGCACCAGTGTCCCGCCGCCCCTGATCGCGATCTGCGGCTCGCCGGACGCCACGGCGTCCAGGACCTCCGACAGCGGCGTGGAGACGGTCTCGGTGTCCACGATCACCACCCGGCCGGGCTCCTCGGCCTGCACGCCGCGGACCAGCCCCCACACTCCGGCGCCGGCGAGCGCGCCGGCGCGCTCGCCGGGAACCGCCTCCACGGCGCGGCAGGTGCGCACCACGAACAGCGTTTCCGCCAGCCTGTCGTCGGCCAGCCCTCGCCGGAGCGTTTCGAGCACCCGCAGCAGGGCGGCTCGGACCGCCTCCGGTACGGGCCCGGCCTCTTCGCCCGCCGAGACGACGAGCACCTCGGGCGCGGGCTCTCCCGCGTCCAGCGCCGCGAGCACCGCGCCGAGTCGTGGGTGGGCGGTCTCCTCGGCATCCGCGGTCTCCTCGGTGTTTCCGGTGTTTCCGGGAGCGCCGAGGACTCGCACGCGTTCGCGCGGCACACCGGCGCCGGGGCGCACAGGGTCCCAGGTGAGTTCGTACAGCAGGTCCTCCGTGCCCGCCGCGGCGAGGTCCGCCGGGTCGGCCGCGCGGAACGTCACCGCCTCGATGCCCGCCACCGGGTCGCCCTCGGTCGTGGTCAGGTCGACCGCGACCGTCTCCTCTCCGGTGCGGCGTACGCGTACCCGTACCGCCGAGGGCGCGGCGGCGTACCGGGTGAGGCCGCGCCAGGCGAAGGGCAACCGTACGGCGCCGTCGTCGGGGAACAGGCCCGCGAGCCCGACAGCGTGCAGCGCGGCGTCAAGCAGCGTGGGCGCGACGCGGTACCCGGGCGGGCCCTCCAGGAACACCTCCGCGAGGACCTCCTCCCCCGACCGCCACGCGCCGCGCAGGCCGCGGAAGGCCGGGCCGTAGTGATAGCCCCTCGCGGCCAGGTCCTCGTACAGCCCGCCAACGTCGACGGGCACCGCGCCGGATGGCGGCCACTCGGCACGAGCCGGCGGGGCGGCGGGTGCGGGGAGCGGGGCGAGCGAGCCGGCGGCGTACACCGTCCACGGCGCACCCAGCGGGTCACCGGTGTCCGCCGGTCGCGCGTGAACCCCGACAGGGCGCAGACCGTCCCGCTCGGCCGGGCCCACGGTCACCTGGATCTCGACCGCGCCGGAGTCGTCGAGCACCAGCGGGCGCCGGAGGGTCAGCTCGTCCACCCGCGCGACACCGGCCAGCTCCCCCGCGTGGCCCGCCAGTTCGGCGAGGACCGCGCCGGGGACCAGGACCGCGCCGTCCACCACGTGATCGCCCAGCCACGGCTGGTCGTCCAGGGAGAGCCTGCCGAAAAGCAGCAGGCCGTCCTCGGACGCCGCGCGCACGGCCGTGGACAGCAGCGGATGCGTGACCGGCCGCGCGCCCGCGGGGATCCCGGCGGTGGGCACCGGCGCGTCCAGCCAGTACCGGTGCCGGTCGAAGGCGTAGGTCGGCAGGACCGGCACCCGCCCTCGGCGCTCGCCGAGATATCCCGGCCAGTCGACCCGGACCCCGTTCACCCAGGCCTCGGCCACCGAGACCAGCACCCGTGCCATGCCCCCGTCGTCCCTGCGCAGTGTGCCCAGCACGGCGGGCCGTTCCACCCCGGGGAGCGCCTCCAGGATCTCCTGGACTCCCGTCCCGACGACGGGGTGCGGGCTCACCTCGACGAACACCTCGTGCCCTGCCTCGGCCGCCGCCTCCACCGCGGCCCGCAGCAGCACCGGCCGGCGGAGATTGCGGTACCAGTAGCCGGGGCTCCCGAAGCCGGTGCCGTCACCCGGCTCGATCGCCGCGCCGGTGACGGTGGAGAAGACGCCGGCGGTGAACGCGCGGCCCGGCGCGGGCGAGGGCAGGATCTCCAGCAGTTCGGCTTCGAGCGCCTCGACCTGGGGCGAGTGGGAGGCGTAGTCCACGTCCACCGGCCGCACCCGCACGCCCAGCTCCTCCAGTGCCCGTTCCACGCGGCGCACCGCTCCGGCCTCGCCGGCGACGACGGTCGAGGCCGGTCCGTTGAGCGCGGCGACCGACACCGCGTTCCCCGCGTTCCCTGTGCCCCCTGCATCCTCTGAGAGTCCGAGATTCTCGAGGATCGCGTGCACCCGCTCCCGCGAGGCCGCGACCGACAGCATCGCCCCGCCGCCCGCGATCTTGCGGATGGCCCGGCTGCGCAACGCCACCACCGCCGCCGACTCCTCCAGTGACAGCGCGCCCGCGGCGAGCGCGGCGGCGATCTCGCCCTGCGAGTGACCGATGACGGCGGCGGGCCGTACGCCGAAGGACTCCCAGAGCGCGGTGAGCCCGGTCATCACCGCCCACAGGACCGGCTGCACCACGTCCACCCGCCCCAGGCCGACGCCGCCGCGCAGCGCGTCCAGCAGCGACCACCCGGTCACCGGGTCGAGGGCGTCGGCACATTCGCCTATCCTGCGGGCGAAGACCGGCGACTCGGTGAGCAGCGCGCGGGCCATGCCCTCCCACTGCGCACCCTGGCCGGGGTAGACAAGGACCGGCAGGCGCGAGTCCCCGGCGTACCCGCTCACCGCCGACGCCGACGGCGCACCGTCCGCGACGGCGGACAACCCCGCCAGCGCCTCCTCGCGATCGCCGGCCACGACGACCGCGCGGTGGCCGAACTCGGCCCTGGTGGTCACCAGGGCCGCCGCGACATCGGCGAGGGCGACCCCCGGATTCCGCTCCAGGTAGGCGCGCAGCCGCCGCGCCTCGCCTCCGAGCGCGCGCGCCGACCTCGCCGACAGGACGAGCGGGACCGGGCCGCCGAAAGGCTCCGGTGCGGGAGCGGCCTCGGGCGCGGGCGGCTCCTCGATGACGACGTGCGCGTTGGTCCCGCTCATGCCGAAGGCGGAGACCCCGAACCGCCGCGGACGCTCCCCGGCGGGCCAAGGGGTGTTCTCGGTGAGCAGCGCGACACCACCCCGCTCCCAGTCGACGTGGCGCGACGGCCTGTCGACGTGCAGCGTGCGCGGCAGCGTCCCGTGCTCCAGCGCCATGACCATCTTGATGATCCCGCCGACGCCGGCCGCCGCCTGGGTGTGCCCGATGTTGGACTTGAGCGAGCCCAGCATGAGCGGCGGGCGGTCCCCGCGCGCCGCCCCGTACGTGGCGAGCAGCGCCCGCGCCTCCACCGGGTCGCCCAGGGTGGTGCCGGTGCCGTGCGCCTCCACCGCGTCCACGTCGGCCGGTGAGAGGCGCGCGGCGTGCAGGGCCTCCTCGATCACCCGCTCCTGGGAGGGTCCGTTGGGCGCGGTGAGCCCGTTGCTGGCGCCGTCCTGGTTCACCGCCGACCCCTTGAGCACGGCCAGCACGGGATGCCCGTTGCGCCGCGCGTCCGACAGTCGTTCCACCAGCAGCAGCCCGACGCCCTCGCTGAAGCCCGTGCCGTCGGCGGCGTCGGCGAACGCGCGGCACCGTCCGTCGGGTGAGAGCCCGCGCTGGCGGCTGAACTCCACGAAGGTCGCGGGTGTCGCCATGAGCGTGGCCCCGCCGACCAGCGCGAGATCGCACTCCCCGTCGCGCAGCCCCCGCTCCGCCAGGTGGAGCGCCACCAGCGAGGACGAGCAGGCCGTGTCCACGGTGATCGCGGGCCCCTGCAGGCCGTAGGTGTAGGCGATCCGGCCCGAGGCCACGCTCCCGGCGCTGCCGGTGCCCAGATACCCCCCGTACTCGCGCGGGTCGTCCTGCGCCCGGCCGCCGTACTCGGTGTAGATCAGGCCGACGTAGACACCGGTCCGGGAGCCGCGCAGGCCGGCCGGGTCGATGCCCGCGCGCTGGAACGCCTCCCACGAGGTCTCCAGCAGCAGCCGCTGCTGCGGATCGGCGGCCTTGGCCTCGCGCGGATTCATCTCGAAGAAGTCCGCGTCGAAGTCGGCGGCCTCGTGGAGGAACCCGCCGTCGCGCGCGTAGGACGTCCCCGGATTGTCCGGGTCGTCGTCGAACAGGGCGCCCAGGTCCCAGCCCCGGTCGGCGGGAAACGGCCCGACCGCGTCCCCGCCCGACTCCAGGAGATCCCACAGCTGTTCGGGGGTGCCGACGCCACCCGGGTAGCGGCAGGCCATCGCGACGATCACGATGGGGTCCTCGGCCGCCCGCCCGCGCCGGGCCACGGCGCGGGACGGGCCCTCCGGCGCGGTGCGGCTCAGATGGCGGGCCAGGGCACGCGGGCTCGGATGGTCGAACACGAGCGTGCTCGGCAGGCGGCGGCCCAGAAGGCGGCTCAGATGGTCCCTGAGCCGCACCCCCGTCATGGAGTCGAGTCCGAGGTCACGGAAGGGCCGATCCGGGCGGACGTCCCGGGGGGATTCGTAGCCGAGGACGCCGGCGACCGCCCGGCCGACCATGTCCAGCACCCGCTCCTCCCGCTCGCTCCCGGAAAGCCCCGCCAGCACGTCCGCCGGCCCGGCGTCCTCGGGAGCGGCCCACCCTGGCCCTTCCCGAGAACGTCGCACCGCGCGGCGCGCCCAGGGGACGGAGACGGGATCGGGGGCCTGCGCCTGGCCGGACCTCTCGGCGGCCGGGCGGACGCGCACCTCCTCGACGCTCAGCACCGTCCGGCCCGTGGCGTCGAACGCGGCGAGCGAGAAGGCGTCAGGCCCGGTCCAGGTCAGGCGGACGCGCACCGGACCCGTCGCGGCGGCGTACGACCGTACGCCGGTCCAGCTGAACGGCACGACCGCCTCGGGCCGCTCCCCCCGCTCGGAGGCAGCGACCGCCCGGTCGAGGAAGGCCACCTGCGCCATCCCGTCCAGCAGAGCGGGATGGAGCACGAATCCCTCCTCGCCCGCGCCGGTCCGGCCTCCGTCCCCGTCCGGCGGGCTCACCTCGGCGAACACGCCGCCACCCGAACGCCAGGCGGCACCCACGCGGCGCAGGCGGGGGCCGTAGCGCACACCCGCGTCGGCCAGGCGGGCGTAGCCGGCGTCCACATCGACGGGCTCGGCGTCCGCAGGCGGCCACGCCTCCGAGATCCCCGCCCGCGCCACGATGTCGGCGACGTCGGCGTCGCCCGCGCTCAGCGAGCCCGAGGCGTGCAACCTCCACGGCTCCACAGCGCCTCCGGGGTCTCCGGTGTTCCCGGCGTCTCCGGTGTCCCCGCCTCCCGGCCGGGCGTGGATCGTGAACGTCGCACCCGCGCCGCCGTCCTCGGCGTTCACCTCCACCTGGACCTGTACGGGACCGTCCGGCACGTCCACCGGGGCGAGGAGTGCGATGTCGTCCACCCTCGGCAGACCGAGACGCTCCCCTGCCGCGAGCGCCAGCTCGACCAGCGTGCTCCCGACGAGCACCGGACGCTCTCCGAGCCGGTGCTCGCGGGCCCAGCCGCCCGGCCCGCCGGGCACACCTCCGGTGAACAGCACCGCCCGCCCGTCCGCCGGCTCCACGACCACCTCCAGGAGCGGGTGCCCCGCCCCGGCGGGGCCGGTCGAGAGCGGCGTCCCCTCGGTGCGGGTGTCGAGCCAGAATCGTCGTTCCTGGAACGCGTAGGTGGGCAGGGCGACGCGGCGTCCCCGCGCGGCCGCCCCCCACTCGACGTCGAGACCGGCCGCGAACAGGCTCCCTGCCGAGGTGAGCAGCTGCTCCAGCCCTCCGTCGCCGCGACGGAGCGTGGCCAGCGCGTGCGCCTCCACACCGGCCTCGTCGAAGGTGTCGCGCAGCGGAGCCACGAGCACCGGATGAGGGCTGACCTCGAGGAAGCACCGGTGGCCCGCCTCCAGGAGCGCGGTGACGGTCTCGGCCAGGCGAACCGGCCGGCGAAGGTTGTCGTACCAGTACCCGGCACCGAGCGCGCTCGTGTCGATCTCGGCGGCCGTGACCGTGGAGAAGAAACCGACGGCGGACGTCCGCGGGCGGAGACCGGCGAACCGGGCGAGCAGGGGCTCCCGCAGCGTTTCGACGGCCGGTGAGTGGGACGCGTAGTCGACGGGGACGAGCCGCGCCCGCACCCCCTCGGCCTCGCAGCGGGCGACGAGGTCGCGCACCGCGCCCGCCTCCCCGGACACCACGGTCGCGTCCGGACCGTTGACCGCGGCGACGACGATCTCGTCGCGGCCGCCGAGCCGGCGACGTACTTCTCCGGCGGGCAGGCCGATCGACGCCATCGCCCCGCTCCCCGCGATGTCCGCGAGGGCGGCGCTGCGCCGGGCCACCAGCGCCGCCGCGTCGGCCAGGTCCAGGGCTCCCGCGACATGGGCGGCGGCGATCTCACCCTGCGAATGTCCCACCACCGCGGCCGGTTCCACCCCGAGGGAACGCCACACCGCGGCGAGCGAGACCATCATCGAGAACAGGGCGGGCTGCACCACGTCGACCCGGCCGAGCAGGGTCTCCTCACCGGAGGACACCACCTCCAGCAGGTCCCAGCCGACGTGCGGCGCCAGTGCCTCGGCGCACCGCCGCATCTCGTCGCCGAACGGTTCTGAGGCGGCGAGGAGATCGCGGGCCATCCCGGCCCACTGCGACCCCTGGCCGGGGAACACGAAGACCGGCCGCCCGTTCACCGTCGCCTCGCCCCGCACCGCGCGCCGGGAGGGAAGCCCTTGTTCCACCAGCGCCAGTTCCCCGGCGAGCCGGTCGAGGTCGGTACCGACGGCGACCGCGCGGTGGGACAGGTCGGCACGCCCGGTGCGGAGGCTGTGGGCGACGTCGGCCGGGGACAGGCCCGGATTCTCCGCCAGGTGTGCCCGCAGCCGGCCGATCTGGTCACGCAGCGCCTGCTCGGTGTGCCCGGACACCGTCCACACCACCGGCGCCGGAGCCCCGGTGCCGCCCGTCCGGGAGGATTCCGGCGCCCCGGACCGCTCCTCGGGTGACTTCTCCGAGGGCTCCTCCGCGGGCTCCTCGATGACGACGTGCGCGTTCGTGCCGCTGATCCCGAACGAGGAGACCCCGGCCCGGCGCGGGCGGTCCCGCTTCGGCCACGCCCTCGCTCCGGTGAGTGGGGCGAGCCCTCCGGCGTCCCAGTCGACGTGCGGTGACGGCTCGTCGATGTGCAGGCTCGCCGGGAGCACCCCGTGCCGCATCGCCATCGCCATCTTCATCACACCGCCGATGCCCGCCGCGGCCTGGGTGTGCCCGATGTTGGACTTGAGCGAGCCCAGCCACACCGGATCCGTCGCCGGGTGTGCCCGGCCGTAGGTCTCCATGAGGGCGCCCGCCTCGATCGGGTCGCCCAGGCCGGTGCCGGTGCCGTGCCCCTCGACGGCGTCCACCTCGGCGGGGTCGAGACCGGCGTCGGCCAGCGCGGCGAGGATCACCCGCCGCTGCGCCACCCCGTTGGGCGCCGACAGCCGGCTGCTCGCGCCGTCGGAGTTGACCGCGCTGCCGCGCAGCACCGCGACGATCGGGTGTCCCCTGCGCCTGGCCTCCGAGAGGCGCTCGACGAGCACCAGACCGACCCCTTCCGCCCAGCCGGTGCCGTCGGCCGAAGCGGCGTACGCCTTGCAGCGGCCGTCGGGCGAGAGCCCGCGCTGGCGGCTGAACTCGACGAACGTCGCCGGGGTGGCCATGACCGTGCTCCCGCCCGCGACGGCCATCTCGCAGTCTCCCCGGCGCACCGCCTGCGCCGCGTAGTGCAGCGCCACCAGCGAGGACGAGCACGCGGTGTCCACGGTGACCGCGGGTCCCTGCAACCCGAAGGTGTAGGCGACGCGGCCCGAGGCGATGCTTCCCGCGCTTCCCGTGCCAACGAACCCCTCGAAACCCTCGGGCGCGCGGACGTGGCGGGAACCGTAGTCGGAGTACATGACGCCGGCGAACACCCCGATCCGCTCCCCCGACAGGGAGCGCGGGTCCATCCCGGCGCGCTCGAACACCTCCCAGGCGGTCTGCAGGAGCAGCCGCTGCTGCGGGTCGATCGTCAGCGCCTCGCGAGGGCTGACGCCGAACAGCTCGGGGTCGAAGTCGGCGGCGGAGTACAGGAAGCCGCCCTCAGCGGCGTAGCTGGTGCCCTCCCTGTCCGGGTCGGGGTCGATCAGCTCCTCCAGCGGCCAGCCGCGGTCATTCGGGAACGGGCCGATCGCGTCGGTCCGTGCCTCCACCAGTCGCCACAGGTCCTCCGGCGACCGGACGCCGCCGGGGTACCTGCAGGCCATGGAGACGATCGCCAGCGGCTCGCGGGCGGCCTGCTCCAGTCGTTCCAGTGCCGCGCGGGTGCGCATCAGGTCGGCCGTGGTGCGCCGGAGGTACTCGCGGAACCTGTCTTCGTTCGCCATCGGTGAACCGCTCCCCGTGGTCGTCCTCGAAAGTGCCAGAGACGTCGGATCAGTCGCTCAGTTCTCGGTCCAGCAGCCCGAACAGCTCATCATCGGACGCTGAATCCACACCAAAGAGCGGCTCTCCCGCGCCGTTCACGGCGGTCTCGCCGGTGTCCAGCGCGTTCAGCGCGGCCCGCAGCGCCCGGACCAGGTCGACGCGACGCCGGTGGCCGGGGTCCAGGTCCGAGGCCGAGGAGACCCAGGTGTCCAGCGCCGTCGTGTCGAACGCGGGCCGGGCGAGGGCGCTGTGCTCCAGCAGGTGCTCCAGCAGGTGCTCGGTCAGCGCCCGTACGGTCGGGTGGTCGAACAGCACGGTCGCGGGAAGCCGCTCGCCGACCTCGGCGCCCAGCCGGTCGCGCAGCTCGATCGCCGTCAGCGAGTCGAGACCCAGGTCGAACAGTCCCCGGTCGTCGGGAACCTGCGCCGGTCCCGCGAGCCCGAGCACCTCCGCGACCCGGCCGGCGACCGTGTCGCGCACCACGGCGCGCGACACGGTCTCGTCCATGCCGTGCAGGCGCCGGGCGAGCGGCACGGCCGCCACGGCGGGCCGGGCGGGAACCAGGTCACCGAGCACGTCGGGAAGGTCGTCCTGTCTGCGGGCGAGCGCCGCCCGATCGAACCAGGCGGGTACCACCACGGCCAGGCCGCTCGCCAGCGACCTGTCGAGCAGATCCAGCCCCGCGCCGACGGGCAGCGCGTGGATGCCCAGCCTGTCGAGCCTGGTCCGCGCCGCTCCGTCGAGCCCGGCCGCCATCCCGGTGTCCGATCCGGTCTCCCACAGCCCCCAGGCGAGGGACGCGCCCGGCAGGCCCGCCGCCCGCCTGTGGTGGGCGAGCGCGTCCAGGAAGGCGTTCGCCGCCGCGTAGCCCGTCTGCCCGGCGTTGCCCAGCACGCCCGCGACCGAGGAGAACAGCACGAACGCCGTCAGCGGCAGATCCCCGGTGAGGCGGTGCAGGTTCCAGGCCGCGTCCACCTTGGGGCGCAGGACCCGTTCCAGCCGCTCGCCGGTCGTGTTCTCCAGCACCGCGTCGTCGAGCGTGCCGGCTATGTGGAACACGGCACCGAGCGGCCTGTCCTGGTCGACACCGGCGAGCAGTGCCTCGGTGGCCGCCGTGTCCGCGAGGTCGCACGCGGCCGTCCGGATCCGCGCCCGGTCGCCGAGTTCCCCGGCGAGGGCGCGCAGCGCCGGATCGGCGTCGCCGCGCCTGCTGACCAGCAGGAGATGCCGGGCGCCGTACTCGGCGACGAGGTGGCGGACGACCGCGGCGCCGAGCGCGCCGCCGGCGCCGCTCACCAGCACGGTGCCCGTCCCGAGCTCAGGTGGGGTCCCGGGTGAGCCCGTCACCGCGCGCAGGCGCGGCCGGAACGCCTCTCCCCGGCGGATGGCGAGCTCACCGGGCCTGGCCGCCACCGCGCGCGACAGCAGCGCGGACGACTCCCCGTGCCCGTCGACGTCGACGATGCTGATCCGTCCGGGGTACTCCCTGCGTGCGGCGCGGACCAGGCCCCACAGCGAGGCCTCCGCCAGCCCCGTCAGCCGGTCGTCACCGTCCACCGCGACCGCCCCGCGCGTCACCACCACCAGGTGTGTCCGCTCGGGCAGCGTGAGGATGCTCTCGCGGACCGCCAGAAGGCAGGCGCGGACGGCGGCGGCCGGGTCGTCCTGCTCCGCCTCGTAGGAGATCGTGGCGAACGGCAGGTGCAGGCCGTGCACGCCGGAGGTCAGCACGATCGTGTCCTCGCCGTGCCCGCCGCCCTCCTCGCCCGCCGGTGCCGTGGCGGCCGGCTGAGCGGGGATCCAGGCGAGCTCGTACGGCCGGGCCGCGAACCCGCCGCGTGACAGGGCACTCTCCTCGACCCTGCGCACCCGGACCTCACCGGCCGACAGCACCGGACGCGCCACGGTGCCGCCCCTGCCGGTCGGGCCGTCCGCGTCGGCCGCGTCGACTACGTCGAGGGCGAACGTCCCTTCACCGGTGTGCCGGATCCTGACCCGCAGCGGCCCTCGTGGCAGGCCGTGCACGCGCACCTCCCGCCAGGTGTGCGGCACCTGGACGCCTCCCTCCACCGCCTCGCCCGCGTCGGCGATCCACGCGTGCAGGGCGGCGTCAAGCAACCCCGGGACGAGGTCGCCGCCGGTGTCCACCTCGGCGTAGAGCTCGTCCCCGGTCGTCCACAGTGCGCGCAGGCCCTGGAACGCCGGGCCGTAGTCGTACCCACGCTCGGCGAAGACCTCGTAGATCCCCGTGACGTCCACCGCGCGTGCCTCGGGCGGGCGGTGACCTGACCAGCCGGGTACGGGGCCTTCACCGTCCAGCACGGCCTCGGCGTGCAGGGTCCACTCGCCGTCGGCCTGTTCCCCGCCAGAGCGCGCGTGTATCCGCACCGTGGCGTCCGCCACCGTGACCCGCAGGTGCACCTCCTCCTCCGCACCGACCGTGACGGGGGCGTGCAGCGTGAGCTCCCGCACCGTCGTCATGCCGTGCCGATCCGCCAGCCATCCCAGCAGATCCACGAGGGCGGTGGCCGGGAGGACCGGCGTACCCGCCAGCGCGTGGTCCGCCAGCCACGGCTGCCGCCGCTGGGAGAGCACTCCCGTGTAGAGGGTCTGTGCTCCGTCCGGCACGGCGATCGAGGCGGTGAGCAGCGGGTGGCCCGGATCCTCGGCGCCGATTCCGGCGGCGGTCCCGTCTTCGGCCGGCGGCAGGAGCCACAGGCGCTCTCGCTTGAAGGGGTAGGTGGGCAGCGGAACGATGACGGCATTTACGCCGTTTCCAGCATTCCTGCCGTTTCCGTTGTTCTCGCTGTTTCTGTCGTTCTCGCTGTTTCCGCCGAGCAGCGCCCGCCAGTCCCAGGCGACACCCGCGATGAAGGCCCGCGCCACGAACGACCAGAGCGCGAACCCGTCGTCGTGCCTGCGGTCGAGCACGGAGATCGCCACGACGTCCTCTCCCAGGTCGTGCTGCCGGACCATCGCGGTCAGCGCGGCGTCCGGCCCGACCTCCAGGAAGCGCGCCGCGCCCAGCTCCCGCATCCGGCCGACCGCGTCGGCGAACCGCACGGTCCCGCGTACCTGGGCGGCCCAGTGCGCGGCCGACCCGAGTGTGTCCGCCCCGCTCTCTCGCGCGGTCAGCGTGGACACCACGGTGCGGGTCCCCGGTACGGCGCGCAGGTCGCCGATCTCCTCGCGGAAGGCCGTGAGCATCGGCTCCATGTGCGCGGAGTGGAACGCGTGGCTGACGGTGAGCGACCTGGTGCGGTGCCCGTTCACCGCCAGGACGCCGGCCAGTTCCTCGACGGCTCCGGTGTCGCCCGAGAGCACCACGGAGCCGGGCGCGTTCACCGCCGCGACGTCAACGCGCGCCCCTGTCTCGGCGACGAGCCGTTCCACGGTCGGCAGGTCGGCCTGGACCGCGGTCATCGCGCCTCCTGCGGGGAGTTCCTGCATCAGGCGCCCGCGGGTCGCGACGAGTGCCACCGCGTCGGGCAGGCTCAGCGTGCCACCGACGTGGGCTGCGGTGATCTCGCCGATGGAGTGCCCGGCGAGGAGGTCGGCGGGCAACCCCCACGACTCCAGCAGCCGGAACAGCGCGACCTCCACCGCGAACAGCGCGGCCTGGGTGTACCGGGTCTGGTCGATCGGCCCCGCGGCGATGTCCCCGGACACCACTCCGGCCACGTCCGTGCCGTCCACCCTGCGGAACTCGGCGCAGACCTCGTCGAAGGCCCGCGCGTACGCCGGGAACGAGCCGTACAGCGCGGCTCCCATGCCGACGCGCTGGCTGCCCTGGCCGGTGAACAGCACGGCGGTCCCGCCGCGCGCCGGTGTGCCCGTGAGCACCGCCGGGAATGCCCCGGGCTGCGTCGCGGTGCCGTCGATGAGGTGGCCGAGGCCGGCGAGCAGCTCGCTCCGGTCGCGGCCGAGCACCACGGCCCGCCGTTCGAAGGCGGTCCGCGTCGTCGCCAGGGACAGGGCGACGTCGATGGCCCGCAGACCGGGGGTGGCGAGCACGTGCCGCCTGAGACGGACCGCCTGCTCCCGCAGCCCGGCCGCGTCACGGGCGCTGAGCACCCACGGCACCACCGCTCCGTCGACAGCGCCGTCGGTGGCGCCGTCGCCCGCCGCCACGGGTGTCTCCTCACCCGACTCGAGGACGACGTGGGCGTTGGTGCCGCTGATCCCGAACGACGAGACCGCCGCCCTGCGCGGCCCCGGCGTGTCCGGCCAGGCGACCGGCTCGGCGGGCACGGACACGGTGCCGTCCGACCAGTCGACGTGCTCGGTGAGCCTTCCCCGGTGCAGGGTGGCCGGGACCTGCCCGTGCCGCATGGCGAGCACCATCTTGATGATCCCGGCGACCCCCGCGGCGGCCTGCGTGTGCCCGATGTTCGACTTCACCGAGCCCATGAGCAGCGGGCTCCGGTCCTCGCGGTCGCGACCGTAGGTGTTGAGCACCGCGCCGGCCTCGATCGGGTCGCCGAGCCTGGTTCCCGTGCCGTGCGCCTCCAGCACGTCCACGTCCGCGGGCCGCAGTCCCGCGCTGCGCAGGGCACCGCGGATGACCCGCTCCTGGGAGGGTCCGTTCGGCGCCGTGAGGCCGTTGCTGGCGCCGTCCTGGTTGACCGCGGAACCGCGGACGACGGCCAGCACCCGGTGCCCGTTGCGGCGGGCGTCCGAGAGCCGCTCCAGGACGAGCAGCCCGACGCCCTCACCCCACGCGGTACCGTCCGCATCGGCCGAGAACGGCTTGCAGCGGCCGTCGGGTGCCAGGCCGCGCTGTCGGCTGAACTCGATGAACGTGGCCGGGCTCGCCATGACGGTCACGCCGCCGGCCAGGGCGAGAGTGCACTCGCCCAACCTGAGCGCCTGAGCCGCCTGGTGGACCGCGACCAGCGACGAGGAGCAGGCGGTGTCCACGGTCACCGCCGGCCCCTCCAGGCCGAGGGTGAAGGAGATGCGGCCGGAGGCGACGCTGCCCGCGCTGCCGCTCACCAGGTATCCCTCCAGATCCCCGGCGGTACCGCGGCGCTGGTGCACCCGCGCGCCGTAGTCGGAGTACATGACGCCGACGAAGACGCCGCTCTGCGTGCCGCGCAGGGCGGCCGGGTCGATCCCCGCGTCCTCCACCGCCTCCCACGCTGTCTGCAGCAGCAGTCGCTGCTGTGGGTCGACGGCGAGTGCCTCGCGCGGGCTGATCCCGAAGAACCCGGGATCGAACTCGGCGGCGTCGCGCAGGAAACCGCCGTGCCGGGTGGAGGAGGTCCCCGAGCGCTCGGGATCGGGGTCGAACAGATCCGGGTCCCAGCCACGGTCGGCGGGGAACTCCGAGATGGCGTCACCCCCCGAGACGAGCAACTCCCACAGCTCTGCCGGGGTACGCACCCCGCCGGGGAACCGGCAAGCCATGCCGACGATCGCGATCGCGTCGTCGGCGGCACCGCGCGGCACGGCCGGGTCCTTCGGCTCGTCCCTCGTTCCGGCGCCCGTCACCTCGTCGAGGAAACGGATCAGGGCGACCGGGTTCGGATGGTCGAAGACGATCGTTCCCGGCAGGCGGACACCGAGCTCGCCACTGAGCCGGTCGCGCAGCTCCACCGCCGTCAGGGAGTCGAAACCGAGGTCGCTGAAGGAGCGTTCCGGGTCGACCTCCGCGCCGCCGGCGTGTCCGAGCACCGCCGCGACCGCGTCGAGCACCAGGTGGGAGGTGTCCTGCGCCGGCGTGGCCGACGCGTCCGTCGTGTTCGCTGTGTTTGCTGTGTCCGGTGCCCGCCGGACGGCGACGGGGCCGCGGTGCCGTTCCACCGCCCGAGGGTCGAGGTGCGCCGCGACCACCGCGGCGGCGTCCAGCCACAGGGCACGGTCGAACAGCGCGATCCCCTCGGCCTCGCCCATCGGCTTGATGCCCGCCCTGCCGAGGCGGGCGACGTCGCGTTCGGTGAGCCCGGCGCCCATGCCGGTGCCGATGTCCCACAGCCCCCAGTGGACGGTCACTCCGTGCCCGCCGGCCAGCCGCCTGCGGTGGGTGATCGCCTCCAGCGCCGCGTTGGCCGCGCAGTATCCGCCCTGCCCCGCGGTGCCGACGACGCCGGCGACCGATCCGAACAGCACGAACGCGTCGAGTTCCGTACCGCGCGTGGCCTCGTCCAGGTTGCCGGCTGCCACGGCCTTGGCCTCGATCATCCGGCGGAGCGCGTCGGCGGGAAGCCGTTCGACGGCCGCGTCCTCGACGACACCCGCGGCGTGCACCACACCGGTCAGCGGGGTGTCCGGCGCGGTCAGCAGATCGGCGAGGGCGTCCCGGTCGGACGGGTCGCAGGCCCGGATGGCGACGCGGGCGCCGAGTGCGGCCAGTTCGGCCTCGACGTGGGCGGCGTCGGGGTGTCCCTCGCCGCGACGGCTGACCAGCAGGAGGTTTCTCACGCCGTGCCGGGTGACGAGATGGCGCGCGATCCGGCGGCCGAGCGCGCCGAGGCCGCCGGTTATGAGCACGGTGCCACCCGCGGCGCTACGCGGCCAGGCCGCTCCGTCCGCCGCGGCTCCGGACTCGGTTCCAGGCTCGGGCTCGGATCCGAACTCGGTCATGGTCCTGAGTCCGGAGTCGAGCTCGGCTCCGGCCTCGGGCTCGGCTCCCGCTCCCGCTCCGGTCTCGGGCTCGGGCTCGGGCGACAGTCTGGGAACCCGCGGTACGCCGTCACGGAGCGCTGCCTCGGGCAGTTCGGTACCGATCGCCGCGAGCAGCGCGGGATCGGCTGCCTCGTCGTCGCCGATGTCCAGCAGCGCGAACCTGCCGGGATGCTCGGCCCGTGCCGCCCTTACCAGGCCCCACAACGCGGCGGCCGAGAGGCGCGCCGTCTCGCCGTCGTCGACGGCGAGACCTCGGGTGAGGAAGACCAGCAGTCCGTCCTCCGCCTCGGCCAGCCAACGCCGGACGGCCTGGCGCGCCCTCTCCACCTCGGCGTACGGATCGTCGCCGTCGTCGGTGAGGGCGAGCAGCACGGTGCCGGTGAGCCGCTCGGGGAGAGATCTGTTCACCGTGAGGTCACCAGTCGTGGGCACCGGCGGCGCCACGGCCTCCCAGCGGAGGCGATACAGCCCCGCCGCGGACGGCAGCGGGCGCAGCCGCAGCCGTTCCACGGTCAGCACGGGCTGCCCGTCGTCGCCGGTCAGGTCGATCCGGTAGGTGTCCGGGTCCACCGGGGTCAGATGGGCCCGCACCCTGGTCGCGTGCGCGGCGTGCAGCCGTACCCCGTCCAGGGCGTAGGGGACGCGCCGCGGCCCGTCGATCCCATGCAGCGAGATCGTGTGCAGGACGGCGTCGAGAAGAGCCGGGTGCAGACCGTACCGGGTGGCCTCGCCCCGGAGCGGCGCGGGAAGCTCCGCCTCGGCGTAGAGATCCGCCCCGTTCAGCCAGGCCGCGCCCAACCCCTGGAACGCCGGCCCGTAATCGTAGCCGTGCTCGGCCAGCAGCCGGTAGGTCGCCTCAAGGCCGCCCTCGTCGAGGCGGGTGCCGGACTCGAAGGGCGTTGCCGCGCGGCCGGGGGTGATCTCCGCGTCGGTGAGCATCGCGGTGACGTGGGAGGTCCATTCCGTGCCCGCCGCGCGGCCGCGCACGGTGAGCTCCCCTGCCGGGGACACGCTCACCTGGAGCTGGGTCTCCGCGGAGCCGTCCAGCTCCAGCGGCGTGCGCATCACGAAATCGCCCAGCGCGGGGCGGCCGATGCTCGCACCGATCGCCAGAGCCAGCTCGGCCAGTGCCGCGGCCGGGACGAGCAGCCGTCCGTCGACGCGGTGCTCGGCCAGCCACGGTTGTCTGCGCGCGGACAGCGCGCCGGTGAAGAGCCGTGCGCCGTCCGGCAACTCGGTCGAGGCCGTGAGCAGCGGGTGCGGGGAGGCGTCCAGCCCATAGGTGGCGGGCCGCCCGTCGTCCTCGGCCGGCAGGAGCCAGTAGTGCCGTGTCTCGAACGGGTAAGTGGGCAGGTCCACCAGCCGGCCACCGGCCAGCAACGGACCGAAGTCGACCGGAACCCCCGCCGCGTGCAACGCGCCCAGCGCGGCCCCGAAGGTGGCCGCCTCCGGTCGGCCTGGCCGTAGCAGGGGTACGGCGAGCACCCCGTCGGTGCTCTCCCGCGCCATCGCGGCGAGCGATCCGTCCGGCCCCAGCTCGGCGAACCGGGTCACCCCTGACCGGTGTGCGGCGCGCACCGCGTCGGCGAACCGTACCGCTCCGCGAAGCTGGGCGACCCAGTAGTCCGGCGCCGACATCTCCCCCTCGCCGGCGAGCGTTCCGGTCACCGTCGAGATGACGGGGAGGTGGGGGGTGTGGAAGGAGAGTCCGGACACCACCCGGCGGAACTCGTCGAGGACTCCGTCCATGTGCGCGGAGTGGAAGGCGTGATCGACCTTCAACCGCGCGGCCTTGTGCCCGGTCTTCTTCCATCGCCCGACCAGGCGGTCGATCTCGTCCGCGTCACCGGACAGCACCACCGCCGCGGGGCCGTTGACCGCGGCGATCTCCACCCTGCCGCCGGAGGTGGCGGCCAGCTCCGCCGCCTCGGCCTCGGTGGCGGAGAAGGCGGCCATCGCCCCGCCCTCCCTGCCGGACTGCATGAGCCTGCCCCGCGCGGTGACCAGCGCGCAGGCATCGTCCAGGTCCAGGACGCCCCCGACGTGGGCCGCGGCGAGTTCGCCGACGGAGTGGCCGATCAGGAAGTCCGGCCGCAGCCCATGGGACTCGGCCAACCGGTACAGGGCGACTTCCAGGGCGAACAGCACGGGCTGTGCGTACCGGGTCCGCCGCAGCCGGTCCGCGTCGCCGGTGACCAGTTCCCGCAGGCCGACACGCAGGTGCGGCTCCATCGACGCGGAGATCTCGTCGAACGCCTTCGCGTAGGGTGCGGATGTCTCCAGCAGTTCCGCGCCCATCCCGGTCCGCTGGGTGCCCTGCCCGGAGAAGAGGAACGCGAGGCGCTGGTCGGGAAGTGCGCGTCCTGCCTCGACTCGGGGATGGCGTTCGCCGTCGCGGAGCGCCGCCAGCGCTGCCACCGCGTTCTCCTCGTCGGCGTCGACGACGGCCCGGTGCTCGAACCTGGGGCGCCTGGCGAGGGTGAGGCCGATGTCGCGCAGGCCGGGCGCCGTGCCCGAGGTGAGGACATCGTGCAGTGCCCCGGCCTGCGCCCGCAGCGCCGTCCCGGTCTTCGCCGACAGGACGAGCGGCACCGGGCCTTCATCGTCCGGGAGGTCCTCGGGTTCCGGGTCGTCGGGTGCCTGTTCGAGGATGACATGCGCGTTGGTCCCACTGATCCCGAACGACGACACCCCCGCCCGCCGCACCCCACCCCGATCCGG
>NZ_JBEZEZ010000055.1:0-32392 GCF_040649155.1 Streptosporangium sp. NPDC049046
GAGGTCGTCGCGTGTGATGTGGCCGATCGGGATCAGGTGGCGGCGCTGCTGGCCGGGATCGATGCCGCGCATCCGTTGACGGCGGTGATCCATACTGCGGGTGTGCTGGATGACGGGACGATTCCGTCGTTGACGGCGGAGCGGTTGGATGTGGTGTTGCGGCCGAAGGTGGATGCGGCGTGGTATCTGCACGAGCTGACCCAAGACCAGGGTTTGGCGGAGTTCGTGGTGTTCTCGTCGGTGGCGGGGACGTTCGGTGGGGCGGGGCAGGGCAATTATGCGGCGGGCAATGCGTTCTTGGACGCGTTGGCGGAGTATCGGCGCGGGCTGGGGCTGGCGGGGTTGTCGTTGGGGTGGGGTCCGTGGGAGCAGGACGCGGGGATGACGGGGGGGTTGGACGAGGTTCAGGCGCGTCGGTTGACGCGTGCGGGGATGTCGGCGATCACGCCGGAGCAGGGTGTGGTGTTGTTCGAGGCGGCGATCGGTTCCGGTGGGCCGGCTGTGGTTCCGGTGCGGTTGGATCTGGCGGCGGTGCGGGCGGGTGGTGAGGTGCCGCACCTGCTGCGCGGGCTGGTGCGGGGGGTCCGCAGGTCGGCGGTGTCCGGGATGGCGTCGGCCGTGGCCGGTGACGGCGCGCTGGTGGGACGGCTGATCGGGGTGGAGCCCGCCGAGCGTGTCAGGCTCCTGGTGGACCTGGTGCGTACCGAGGTGGCACTGGTGCTGGGGCACACCTCGCCGAAGGCGGTGGACGTCCGGCGGGAGTTTCGGGAGCTGGGCTTCGACAGCCTGACCGCGGTGGAGCTGCGCAATCGGCTGAACACGGTGACCGGGCTGCGCCTGCCGGCCACGCTGGTCTTCGACCATCCCACGCCCGCCGTGCTGGCCGAGTTCCTGCTGGAGGAGGCACTGGGCGAGCGGGACGTCGCCGTTCCGGCGACGATCACGCCGGTCGCCGACGACCCGGTCGTGATCGTCGGGATGGGCTGCCGCTATCCGGGTGGCGTCACCTCGCCGGAGGACCTGTGGCGGTTGGTGGCGGAGGGCCAAGACGCGATCACGGGATTCCCGGTCAACCGCGGCTGGGACCTGGAGGCGCTCTACCACCCGGACGCCGACCACGCGGGCAGCTCGTACACCAGAAAGGGCGGCTTCCTGCACGACGCGGCAGAGTTCGACGCGGACTTCTTCGGGATGAGCCCGCGGGAGGCGCTCGCGACGGACGCGCAGCAGCGCCTGTTGCTGGAGACCTCCTGGGAGGCCGTCGAACGGGCGGGAATCGACCCGGCCACGCTCCGGGGCAGCCGGACGGGCGTGTTCGCCGGGGTGATGTACACCGACTACAGCGGGATCCTGGGCGCGGGCGAGTTCGAGGGCTATCGGGGTACCGGGACCGCCGCGAGCGTCGTCTCCGGCCGGGTGTCCTACACGCTGGGCCTGGAGGGTCCGGCGGTGACGGTCGACACGGCTTGCTCGTCCTCGCTGGTCGCGGTGCACCTGGCCGCACAGGCACTGCTCTCGGGGGAGTGCGAGCTCGCCCTGGCCGGCGGTGTGACCGTGATGGCCACGCCCGGGGCCTTCGTGGAGTTCTCCCGGCAGCGAGGGCTGTCCGCCGACGGGCGATGCAAGTCTTTCGCGGACGGCGCGGACGGCGTGAGCTGGGCCGAGGGCGTCGGGGTGCTGGTGCTTGAGCGCCTGTCGGACGCCCGGCGCAACGGCCACGACGTGCTGGCTGTGGTACGGGGCTCGGCGGTGAACCAGGACGGCGCGTCCAACGGGCTGACCGCGCCGAACGGCCCCTCGCAGCGGCGGGTGATCCGTCAGGCCCTGGCCGGAGCTCGACTGTCGGCGTCCGAGGTGGACGTGGTGGAGGGGCACGGGACCGGTACCACCCTGGGTGACCCGATCGAGGCGCAGGCGCTGCTCGCCACCTACGGCCAGGACCGGCCGCAGGGCCGGCCGCTGCTGCTGGGGTCGATCAAGTCGAACATCGGCCACACGCAGGCGGCCGCGGGTGTCGCGGGCGTGATCAAGATGATCATGGGGATGCGGTACGGCGTCGCGCCCAGGACCCTGCACGTCGACGCGCCGTCCTCGCACGTGGACTGGGCCGCGGGTGCGGTGGAGCTGCTGGCCGAGGCGCGGGAGTGGCCCGAGACGGGTCACCCGCGCCGGGCCGCCGTGTCGTCGTTCGGCTTCAGCGGCACCAACGCCCACCTCATCATCGAGCAGGGCATCGAACAGGACGGCGCCGAGGTGACCCCGGCGGCCGAGGGGGAGACGCCCTCGGCCGCCGGGTCGCCGACGACGGGCCTGCCGCTGCCGCTGCCGGTCTCCGGCAGGACGGAGGGGGCGGTGCGGGCGCAGGCAGCGCGGCTGCTGTCCCACCTGGAAGGCCGTCCCGAGGCGTCCCTCGCCGATATCGCGTTCTCGCTGGTGACCACCCGTTCCCTCTTCGAGCACCGGGCCGTCGTGCGGGCCGAGGACCACGCCGGAGCGCTGGCCGGGTTGCGTGCGCTGGCCGGCGGCCTGACCGCGCCGGGAGTCGTACGAGGCCAGGCCAAGGACGATCTGAGGCCGGCGTTCCTGTTCACCGGCCAGGGCGCCCAGCGAGTGGGCATGGGCCTGGAGGCCTACGAGCGGTTCCCGGTGTTCGCCGAGGCGCTCGAAGGCGTGCTCGCGGCGCTGGCTCCCCGGATGAGTCCGCACCTGGACCGGCCGCTGCGGGAGGCGCTCTTCTTCGACGCCGAACTGCTCGACCGCACGGCGTACACGCAACCGGCGCTTTTCGCCCTTGAGGTCGCGCTGTACCGGCTGGTGGAGTCGTGGGGCGTACGCCCGGCCGCGCTGGCGGGGCACTCGATCGGGGAACTCGCCGCGGCGCACGTCGCCGGGGTGCTGACACTGGAGGACGCCTGCGCGCTGGTCGCCGCGCGGGGCCGGTTGATGCAGGCGCTCCCCGCCGGTGGCGCGATGGTGGCGATCCAGGCGAGTGAGGAGGAGATCCGTCAGGCGCTGGCCGGGCGCGAGGACGAGGTGTCCGTCGCGGCGGTGAACGGCCCCGCGTCGGTGGTGATCTCCGGGGTCGAGGCCGCGGTGCTGGAGGTCGCCGCCGGGTTGGCCGCCCAGGGGCGCAGGACCAAGCGGCTGCGGGTGTCGCACGCGTTCCACTCCCCGTTGATGGAGCCGATGCTCGCGGAGTTCAGGGCGGTCGCCGAGACGGTGTCGTACGCACCCCCTCGAATCCCGATGATCTCCAACGTGACCGGCGGGTTCGTCACGGACGAGGTGTGCTCCCCCGACTACTGGGTGCGGCACGTGCGGGAGACCGTCCGGTTCCGCGACGGCGTGCGGGAACTGCACGGGACGGGCGTGACCGCGTTCCTGGAGATCGGGCCGGACGGCGTGCTGACCGCGATGGCCCAGGACGCCCTCCCCGAGGAGGCCGAAGCCCTGTTGCTGCCCGTGCTGCGCGGCGACCGCGGCGAGAGCGCCGCGCTCATGACCGCGCTGGCCGAGCTGCACGTGAACGGCGTGCGCGTCGACTGGCCGGCCCTGCTGCGCGGGGCCCGCCGGGTGGACCTGCCGACGTACGCGTTCCAGCACGAGTCGTTCTGGCCGGAGCCGCCGCCCGTCGCGAACGAGGCGGTCGCCGATCCGGCCGACGCGCGGCTCTGGGACGCGGTCGGGCGCGGTGACGCCGGGGACGTGGCCGCGATCCTCGGCCTGCGCGACGAGCACGCCGCCTCGCTGGACGCCCTGCTCCCGGCCCTGTCGTCGTGGCGGCGGAGCCGGAGCGAGGTGGTGACGCTCGACTCCTGGCGCTACCGGGTGGAGTGGAAGCCCCGCCGTACGCCCCCTCTCGCCGTGCTGGCGGGCACCTGGCTGGTCGTGACCGCCGACGGGATTCAGGACGGCGACGTGGTCGCCGCGCTGGAGGGTCACGGGGCACGGGTGGAGCGGCTTGTGCTGGAGGGGACGGACACCGACCCCGCGTCGCTCGCGGCCCGGCTCGGGGAACTGGGCGAGATCTCCGGTGTGGTGTCGATGCTCGCGTCCGCGGAGGCGCCCGTCGCGGACGGCGGGGCGGTGCCGAGCGGTCTCGCGCTCACGGTCGTGCTCCTGAGGGCACTCGGCGACGCGGAGATCGGCGCGCCGCTGTGGTGTGTCACCCGTGGCGCCGTGTCCGCGGCTCCTGGCGATGGGGTGACCCGTCCTGTGCAGGCGCAGGTGTGGGGCATGGGCCGGGTCGCGGCCCTGGAGCATCCGGAACGCTGGGGCGGTCTGGTCGACCTGCCCGAGGTCGTCGAGGGGCGTTGCGCCCAGGGGCTGGCGAGCGTGCTGGCGGGCCTGGACGGCGAGGACCAGGTGGCGGTGCGGGCGTCGGGCGTGTTCGGGCGGCGGTTGCGGCGTCACCCCGCCGCGTTCGGCCAGGCCGGTTCGACCGGTGCCGCCGTGCGGGGTTCCGGCGGTGCGGCGTCGGGTTCCGGTGCCCTCGTGTCGGGTTCCGGTGATACGGCGTCGGGTTCCGGTGCTGTCGTGTCGGGTTCCGGCGGTGGGGTGTCGGGTTCCGGACCCGCCGGGTTGGGCTCCGGTGGCACGGTGCTGATCACCGGCGGGACCGGCGCCCTCGGCGCGGCCACCGCGCGGTGGCTGGTACGCGGCGGCGTCACGCGTCTCGTGCTGACCGGCCGGCGCGGCATGGACGCCCCCGGGGCGCCGGAGCTGCGCGACGAGCTGCTCGCGCTGGGTGCCGAGGTGAGCGTCGCCGCCTGTGACGTGGCCGACCGCGACGCGCTCGCCGCCCTGCTCGCCACGATCCCGGCCGAGCACCCGCTCACCGGGGTCGTCCACGCGGCCGGGGTGGGGCAGGCCGTCGCACCCCTTGAGCGGGCGGACGTCGCGTCCCTCGCCGAGGTGACGACGGCGAAGGTGGCCGGTGCCGCCAACCTGGACGACCTGCTCGGGGATCGCGAGCTCGACTTCTTCGTGCTGTTCTCCTCGATCGCCGGGGTGTGGGGCAGCGCGGGGCAGGGCGCCTACGCGGCGGCCAACGCCTACCTCGACGCGCTGGCCGAGCACCGGCACGCCCGAGGTCTCGCCGCGACGTCGGTGGCCTGGGGCGCGTGGGCGGAAGCGGGCATGGCCGTCGCGGGGGACCTCGCGAGGGACACCGCAGGAGACAGCGCGGGGGACAGCGCGGGAGACGCTGCCGCGCCGGGAAACACGGTTGCGGCGGGTGACACGGCCGGGCAGGGGAACGCCGGGGGCGCCGGGGGCGCCGGGGGCATGGCCGCGGAGGGGGGCATGGCCGGTTACCTGCGCAGGCGCGGCCTGGCCCTGCTGCCCCCCGACATCGCGGTCGGCGAGCTGAACCGGGCGATCGGCGGCAGGGACGCGGTGGTGACGGTCGCCGACGTCGACTGGGACCGGTTCTATCCGATCTTCACCTCGACCCGGCCCAGCAATCTGTTCGGCGAGCTCGCGGAGGTGAGGACGCAGCGCGAGAGCGAGGACGGGCCGGGGGCCTCCGGCGACCCGGAATTCGTCGCGCGGCTACGTGGCCTGACCGACAAGGAGCGTCGGCGTGAGCTGCTGAACCTGGTACGCGCCGAGGTGGCGGCCGTGTTGGGACACGCCTCGGCCGAGACGGTCTCCGAGCGGCGCGCCTTCCGAGAGCTGGGCTTCGACTCGCTCACCGCGGTGGAGCTGAGAAAGCGGCTCGTCGCGGTGACCGGTCTGGCGTTGCCGAGCACGCTGGTGTTCGATCACCCGAATCCGGCCGCGCTGGTGGAGTTCCTGCGGTCGCGGGTCGCGGGCGCGGAGGACGGCGAGGACGGCGAGAACGCAGCCGGAGGCTCCGTCGCCGTCCGTGCCGACGAGCCGATCGCGATCATCGGGATGGCCTGCCGCTTCCCCGGCGGCGTCGCCTCTCCGGAACAGCTGTGGGAACTGGTGACCGAGGGGGGCGACGCGATCTCCGGGTTCCCCGCGGGCCGGGGCTGGGACGCGGAAGGGCTCTACGACCCCGACCCCGATCACTCCGGCACGACCTACTCGGTCGAAGGGGGGTTCCTGCACGACGCCGGCGACTTCGACCCCGGGTTCTTCGGTATCTCACCGCGCGAGGCGCTGACCATGGACCCGCAGCAGCGGCTGCTGCTGGAGACCGCGTGGGAGGCCATCGAGCGGGCCGGCATCGATCCCGTCACGCTGCGCGGCCACTCCACAGGCACGTTCATCGGCTCCAGCTACCAGGAGTACGGCTCGGACTCCGCCGACGCCGAGGGGCACCAGGTCACCGGCACCATCCCGAGCGTGCTGTCGGGCCGGCTGTCGTACGTACTGGGCCTGGAAGGTCCCGCGGTCACGGTCGACACGGCGTGCTCGTCGTCGCTGGTGGCGCTGCATCTGGCCTGCCAGTCGCTGCGCGAGGGTGAGAGCTCGCTCGCCCTGGCGGGCGGCGTGACGGTGATGACCACTCCGGCGGCCTTCGTGGCGTTCAGCCGCCAGCGGGCGCTCGCCGCCGACGGCCGGTGCAAGGCGTTCTCCGACTCGGCGGACGGGATGAGCCTGGCCGAGGGGGTCGGCCTGCTCCTGGTGGAGCGGCTGTCGGACGCGCGGCGCAACGGTCACCCGGTCCTCGCGGTGGTGCGCGGTTCCGCGATCAACCAGGACGGCGCGTCCAACGGGCTGACCGCGCCGAACGGTCCCTCACAGCAGCGGGTGATCCGCAGGGCGCTCGCGGGCGCGCGGCTGTCGGCGGCCGAGGTCGACGCGATCGACGCGCACGGCACGGGGACCGGCCTGGGCGACCCCATCGAGGCCCAGGCACTCCTCGCCACGTACGGGCAGGACAGGGAGCGGCCGCTGCTGCTCGGGTCGGTCAAGTCGAACATCGGCCACACCCAGTCCGCGGCGGGCGTGGCCAGCGTGATCAAGATGGTCATGGCGATGCGGCACGGGACGCTGCCCAGGACGTTGCACGTGGGCACGCCGTCGTCCCACGTGGACTGGACGGCGGGCGCGGTCGAGCCGCTGACCGAGGCCATCCCGTGGCCGGAGACCGGAAGGCCGCGCCGGGCCGCCGTGTCCTCCTTCGGGATCAGCGGCACGAACGCCCACACGATCCTCGAACAGGCGCCGGACGCGGAGGAGCCGGTCGGCGAGGTCGCGCTCGCCGGTCCCGACGACCGTGCGGATTCCGCGGCCGCGGAATCCGGCCGCGTTCCCGCTCCCGTTCTCGGCGCGGTGCCGTGGGTGGTGTCGGGCAGGACGGCGGAGGCGCTGCGCGCGCAGGCGCGACGGCTCGTCTCGCACGTCACCGGCCACGTCGCTGACCACGGTGCCGATCACGGTGTCGATCAGGGGGCCGGCCGCGGTGAGCTCGATCCGGCCGCGGTGGGCTTCTCACTGGTGACGTCGAGGTCGGCGTTCGAGCACCGCGCGGTCGTGGTGGGCGGTGACCGCGAGTCGCTCTCCGCCGCGATGAGCGCGGTGGCCGCGGGCGAGCCCGCGCCGGGTGTGATCCAGGGTGTGGCGGACACCGAGGGCAAGACGGTCTTCGTCTTCCCCGGCCAGGGCGCGCAGTGGGCCGGTATGGGCGCCCGGCTGCTTGAGCAGTCCCCGGTGTTCGCCGAACGCGTCGCCGAGTGCGCCCTCGCCCTGAGCCGGTACGTCGACTGGTCGCTGATCGACGTGCTGCGCCAGACGGAGGGGGCGCCGTCGCTGGACCGGGTGGACGTCGTGCAGCCGGTGTCGTTCGCGGTGATGGTCTCGCTCGCGGCGATGTGGCGCGCTCACGGGGTGGAGCCCGACGCGGTGATCGGGCACTCCCAGGGGGAGATCGCCGCCGCCTGCGTGGCGGGCGCGCTCTCCCTGGACGACGCCGCGAGGGTGGTGGCGGTGCGCAGCCAGGCCATCGCGCGGCGGCTGGCCGGCGCCGGAGGGATGATGTCGGTCTCGCTTCCGCTGCCCGACGTCGAGGAGAGGCTGCGTCCCTGGGCCGAGCGGATCTCGGTCGCGGCGGTCAACGGGCCGCGTTCGGTCGTGGTGTGCGGCGATCCCGGCGCGCTCGACGAGCTGTCGGAGCGGTTGACCGAGGAGGGAGTGCGCGCCAAGCGGGTCGCGGTCGACTACGCCTCGCACTCGGCCCATGTCGAGCGGCTCCAGGAGGAGCTGCCGCGAGCCCTGTCGGAGATCCGGCCGGAGCGGGCCGAGGTTCCCTTCCTGTCCACGGTGACCGGGGAGTGGCTGGACGGCACGGAGCTGGACGCCGGCTACTGGTACCGCAACCTGCGCCGAGCCGTCCGGTTCGAACCCGCGGTGCGGTCCCTGCTGGCCGAGGGACACCGGGCGTTCATCGAGGTCAGCCCGCACCCGGTGCTGACGGGCGCGATCCAGGAGACGGCCGAGGATGCGGGCGGGACCTCGGCGGTGGTCGCCGGGACTTTGCGCCGCGACCAGGGCGGCACGGAACGCTTCCTCACCTCCCTGGCGGAGGTGTTCGTACGCGGCGTGCCGGTCGACTGGAGAACGGTCTTCGACGGCACGGGCGCCCGCCGGGTGGAACTACCGACGTACGCGTTCCAGCGGGAACGGTTCTGGATACAGCGCGCCGAGGCGCCGGCGGCCGGCGCGGCGGACCCGGCGGACGAGCGGTTCTGGGCGGCGGTGGAGCGGGAGGACCTCGACTCGCTCGCTTCCGGACTGGACGTGGGCGCCGGGGCACTCGCCGAGGTGGTACCCGCGCTGTCGTCCTGGCGTCGCCGGCAGCGGGCCCGGTCCACCGTGGACTCCTGGCGCTACCGCGTCGCCTGGCGGCCGGTGACCGACCTCGCCTCCGCCTCCCTGTCGGGCACGTGGCTGCTCGTCACCCCGGAGGGCCTGGAGGGTGACGACGTCGCCGACGCGCTCACCGCGCACGGCGCGCGGGTCCGCAGGGTCGCGCTCGACGAGTCGTGCACCGACCGCGCCCTGCTGGCACGCGTGCTGACCGGCCCCCTGGCCGGGGCGCCTGGCGATGCCGGGGGACCGGACGTACCGGCCGGGGGGCCGGACGCCTCGCCAGGCGAGGGAGAACACATCGCCGGCGTCGTGTCCCTGCTCGCCCTCGCCGAGCGGCCCGCCGACCGCTACCCGGAGCTGGCCGTCGGCCTGGCACTCACCGTCGCGCTCGTGCAGGCCCTGGGCGACGCGGAGATCGACGCGCCCCTGTGGTGCCTCACCACGGGCGCGGTCTCCACCGGCCGGTCGGACCAGGTGACCAACCCCCTCCAGGCGCAGGTCCACGGCGTGGGCTGGACGGCCGCGCTGGAGCACCCGCGACGCTGGGGCGGGATGGTCGACCTGCCGAGGACGCTCGACCAGCGCGCGGCGCGGCGCCTGGCGAGCGTCCTCGCGGGCGGTGGCGGCGAGGACCAGCTCGCGATCAGGACCTCGGGCGTGTTCGCCAGACGGGTGGTGCCAGCACCGGCGGCCGACCGGAAACCGGCGCGCGGGTGGACGCCACGCGGGACCACCCTGGTGACCGGCGGCACGGGAACGCTCGCCCCCCACCTGGCCCGCAGGCTCGCGGCCGAGGGGGCCGAGCACCTGGTGCTGACCAGCCGTCGCGGCATGGACGCTCCCGGCGCGGCCGAACTGCTGGCGGAGCTGGCCGCACTCGGCACGACCGCGACGATGACGGCGTGCGACGTGTCCGACCGTGACTCCGTCGCCGGCCTGCTCGCGCGGCTGCGCGCGGAGGGCCACGTCGTCCGTACGGTGGTGCACGCCGCCGCCTCCATCGAGCTGCACACACTGAACGACACCACCGTCGAGGCGTTCGCCGAGGTGGTGCGGGCCAAGGTCCTCGGCGCCCGGCACCTGGACGAGTTGCTGGACGCCGACGAGGTCGAGGCGTTCGTCCTGTTCTCCTCGACGGCGGGGATGTGGGGCAGCGGGCGGCATGCGGCGTACGTGGCGGGCAACGCCTACCTCGGCGCGCTGGCGGAGAACCGGCGCGCCAGAGGGCTGCCGGCCACGTCGATCTCCTGGGGCATCTGGTCGGACGACCGCGAACTCGGCCGGGTCGATCCCGAGCAGATCCTGCGCAGCGGGCTCGTGTTCATGGAGCCGGACCTGGCGCTCGAGGGGTTCAGGCAGGCGCTGGACGGCGAGGAGACCGTGCTCGCGATCGCCGACGTGGACTGGGAGCGGTACTTCCCCGTCTACACCTCCGCACGGCCGAGCCGGCTGTTCGGCGAGGTGCCCGCCGTACGGCGGCTGACCGAGGCCGCGGAGCGTCCGGCGATCGCCGCGGGCGACGGGGAGTTCGTCACCCGGCTGCGCGGGCTGCCCGCGTCCGAGCGGGACCGGCTGCTGCTGGAGCTGGTGCGCGGCCAGGCGGCGACCGTACTGGGCCACTCCTCGGCCGACGCCGTCGCCGAGCGGCAGGCGTTCCGCGACATGGGCTTCGACTCGGTCACCGCGGTCGACCTGCGCAACCGGCTCGCCGCTGCGACGGGCCTCGCGCTGCCCAGCACGCTGGTGTTCGACCACCCGAACCTGGAGGCGCTCGCGGGATACCTGCGCGCCGAGATCGCCGGGGTGCGGGCCGTTCCCGTCGCCGTGGCAGGTCCCGCGCGGGCCGCCTCGGACGAGCCGATCGCGATCATCGGGATGGCCTGCCGCTACCCGGGCGGGGTTCGCTCCCCCGAGCGGCTGTGGCAGGTCGTCCTCGACGGGGTCGACGCGATCTCCGGGTTCCCCGGCGACCGCGGCTGGGACGCGGACGGGCTCTACGACCCCGATCCGGGCCGGCCGGGAAAGACGTACTCCACCTGGGGCGGCTTCCTGCACGACGCGGCGGAGTTCGACGCCGACTTCTTCGGGATCTCGCCGCGCGAGGCGCTCGCGATGGACCCGCAGCAGCGGCTGCTGCTGGAGACGGCCTGGGAGGCCGTCGAACGGGCCGGGATCGCCCCCTCGTCGCTGCGCGGCAGCCTGACCGGCACCTTCGTCGGGGCCAGCTACCAGGACTACGCCCTGGCGATGGCCGGCGGCAGAGAGGGCCTGGAAGGCCATCTGATCACCGGCACCATCTCCAGCGTGCTGTCCGGCCGGGTGTCGTACCTGTTCGGTCTTGAGGGCCCGGCCGTCACGCTGGACACCGCATGCTCGTCGTCGCTGGTGGCGCTGCACATGGCCTGCCAGTCGCTGCGCGACGGTGAGAGCTCGCTCGCGCTCGCCGGTGGGGTGACCGTGATGTCCACCCCCGACGCCTTCATCGGGTTCAGCAGGCAGCGGGCGATGGCCCCCGACGGCCGCTGCAAGGCCTACTCCGACTCGGCGGACGGGATGAGCCTGGCCGAGGGGGTCGGCCTGCTGCTGGTGGAGCGGCTGTCCGACGCCGAGCGCAACGGGCACCCGATCCTCGCGGTCGTCCGAGGGTCGGCGATCAACCAGGACGGCGCCTCCAACGGGCTGACCGCGCCGAACGGACCCTCGCAGCAGCGGGTGATCAGGCAGGCGCTGGCCAACGCGGGGATCGCGGCGGCGGACGTCGACGCGGTGGAGGGCCACGGGACCGGTACGGCGCTGGGCGACCCGATCGAGGCGCAGGCGCTGCTCGCGACCTACGGCCAGGACCGGGACCGCCCGCTCCTGCTGGGATCGGTCAAGTCCAACATCGGGCACACCCAGATGGCCTCCGGTGTCGCGGGCGTGATCAAGATGGTCATGGCGATGCGGCACGGCCTGCTGCCCAGAACGCTGCACGTGGACGCCCCGTCCTCGCACGTGGACTGGTCGAGCGGCGCGATCGAGCTGCTCACCGAGCCGAGGGAGTGGGTGCGGGCGGGGCGTCCGCGCCGGGCCGCGGTGTCGTCGTTCGGACTCAGCGGCACCAACGCCCACGCGGTGCTGGAGGAGGCGCCGCCGGTCGCCGCGCGGGCCGGGCAGGCCGCGCCCGTCGTCGTCCCCGTGCTGGTGTCGGGCAAGAACGACCAGGCCCTGCGCCACCAGGCGGGACGGCTGCTGTCGCTGCTCCAGGAGTCGCCGGACCTCCACCCCGCCGACGTCGCTCTCTCCCTGGCGACCTCGCGCTCCCACCTCGACCGGCGCGCGGCGCTCGTCGGACGGGACCGCGAGGAGATCGTCGACGGGTTGCGGGCACTGGCGGAGGAGCCGCAGGACGGCGCCGTCGTCGCGGGGGGCGTCGCGGGGACCGTCATCCACGGCGGCGCGGTCCACGGCTCCCTCGCCTTCATGTTCACCGGCCAGGGCGGCCAGCGCGCGGAGATGGGCCGCGAGCTGTACGGTCGCTTCCCCGCGTTCGCGGACGCGCTCGACGAGGTGCTCTCCCACCTGGACGCGGACCTGGACCGTCCGCTGCGCGAGGTGCTGTTCGCCCCGGCCGGTACGGCACAGGCCGCCCTGCTGCACGAGACCGGCTACACCCAGCCGGCGCTGTTCGCCTTCGAGGTGGCCCTGTTCCGGCTGCTCGAATCGTGGGGGGTGCTGCCCGACCACCTCACCGGCCACTCGGTCGGGGAGATCGCCGCGGCGCACGTCGCCGGCGTGCTCTCGCTGCCGGACGCCTGCACCCTGGTGGCGGCCCGCGCACGCCTGATGCAGGCGCTGCCCACGGGCGGGGCGATGATCGCCCTGGAGGCCCGCGAGGAGGAGGTGCTCCCGCTGCTGGCCGGCCGCGAGCACGAGGTGTCGATCGCGGCGGTCAACGGCCCGACCTCTCTCGTCGTCGCCGGCGAGGAGGACGCCGTCCAGCAGATCGCGGCGCGGCTCGCCGCCGGAGGACGCAGGACCAGGCGGCTCCAGGTCTCCCACGCCTTCCACTCCCCTCGGATGGAGGCGATGCTCGACGACTTCGGCCGGGTCGCTCGCGGCCTGTCGTACGCGCCCCCGCGGATCCCGGTCATGTCGAACGTGACCGGCGAGCCGGCGACCGCGGAGCAGCTCTGCTCGCCCGACTACTGGGTGGAGCACGTCCGCAGGCCGGTCCGCTTCGGCGACGGCGTGCGCCGGCTCGCGGAGCAGGGCGTCGTCACCTTCCTCGAACTCGGCCCCGACGCGGTGCTCACCGCGATCGCCGCCGACTGCCTCGCCGACCGCGCGGACGTCCGGACGATCCCCACGGCGCGCGGGGACCGGGGCGAGGAGCAGCCCCTCACGGCCGCGATGGCCCGCCTGCACACCCTGGGCGTCACCGTGGACTGGCGGGAGTTCTTCGCCGGTACCGGCGCCGAGACGGTCGACCTGCCGACCTACACCTTCCAGCGCCGCCGGTTCTGGCCGGAGGCGCGGGCCGCGGCCGTACCGGCGTCCTCCGGCGCGGCGGACACCGACTTCTGGGACGCGGTGGAACGCGGTGACGTGGCGACGCTGGCGGAAGGGCTCGGCGTCGACGGCGGCACGCTGGAGACGCTGCTGCCCGCGCTGTCCTCGTGGCGCCGCCACCGATGGGAGCACTCGGCCGTGGACGGCTGGCGGTACCGGTCCGTCTGGAAGCCGCTGCCCTGGTCGCCACCCGCATCGCCCTCCCCGAACGCGGGAGCCCGGTTGCTCGTGGTGATCCCCGAGGGGTACGCGGACGAGGAGTGGGTGACCTCGCTGGCGGGCGCGCTGGGCGCGGAGGCCGACCGGATCGAGGTCGGGGAAGACGACCGGGCGGCGCTGGCCGTACGGGTACGGGAGCTGTGCTCCGCGGGACCCCGGCCGGTCGGGATCGTGTCCCTGCTCGCCCTGGACGAGCGCGACCTCACCGGCCATCCCGGGGTTCCCGCCGGTCTGGCGCTCACGGTCACCCTGGCGCAGGCCCTCGGCGACGCCAGGGCCGAGGCACCCCTGTGGTGTGTGACCCGGGGCGCGGTGTCGGTGGGGCGCTCGGAACGGGTGTCCCGGCCGCTGCAGGCCGCCGTGTGGGGTCTCGGCAGGTCCGTGGCGCTGGAGCAGCCGCATCTGTGGGGCGGCCTGGTCGACCTGCCGGAGAGTCTTGACCCGGGCACGATCTCCCGCCTGGTCGGCGTGCTGTCCGGCATCCGGGGCTCCGGCCTCGAGGGCGAGGACCAGCTCGCCGTACGCACCCCGGGGGTCTACGGCCGCCGCCTGGTGCACGCCCCGATCGGCGAGAATCCCGTCGCGCGGGAGCTCACCCCGCCGGGTACGGCCCCGATCGGCCCGGGCACCGTACTCGTCACCGGAGGCACCGGCGCGCTCGGGGCACGCGTCGCCCGCTGGGCGGTCCGCGCGGGTGCCGCGCACGTCCTGCTGGTCGGCCGACGCGGGCCGGACGCCCCGGGCGCGGCCGAACTGCGGGACGAGCTGACCGGCCTCGGCGCCGAGGTCGACCTCGTGGCCTGCGACGTCGCCGACCGCGACGCGCTGGCCGCCGTACTGGCCGGCATCCCGGGGGACCGGCCGCTGAGCGCGGTCTTCCACGCGGCGGGCGTGGTCGACGACGGGGTACTCGACGGACTGACGCCCGAACGCCTCTCGTCGGTGCTGAGGTCGAAGACGGCCGCCGCGCTCAACCTGCACGAGTTGACCGAGCACCTGGACCTGCCGGCGTTCGTGCTGTTCTCCTCCACCTCCGCCACCTTCGGCTCGCCGGGGCAGGCCAACTACGCGGCCGCGAACGCCGTGCTCGACGCGCTGGCCGAGCATCGGCGCGGACGGGGTCTCGCGGCGACGTCGATCGCCTGGGGGCCGTGGGCCGGGGCCGGCATGGCGGCGGACGCCGCCGGCGTGGAGAGCCGGATGCGCAGGGCCGGCCTGGAGATGATGTCCCCCGACCTGGCGATCCACGCGCTGCGGCAGGCGATCGAGCAGGACGACACGACGCTGACCGTCGCCGACGTCGACTGGTCCCGATTCGTCGGCGCCTTCGCCGCGATCCGGCACAACCCGCTGGTGAGCGACCTGCCCGAGGTCGCCGCGGCCGCCGCGGTGGCGGACGCGGGGGCGATCGGCGCCGGAGGGGACGGGGCCGCCACGACCGAGCCGGCGTTCCGGCGGCGGCTGGCCGGGCTGCCCGCCGCCGAGCGGGGCCGGGCCGTCCTGGACCTGCTGCGCGGCTGCGTGGCCGCCGTGCTCGGCCACGCCGACGCCGACGGCATCGCACCGGACCGCCCCTTCAGGGAGCTGGGCTTCGACTCGCTCACCACCGTCGAGCTGCGCAACGTGCTGGCGGCGACGACGGGGCTCACCCTGCCGGCGACGCTGGTGTTCGACTATCCCGCCCCGAGCGCGCTGGCGGACTTCCTGCTGGCCGAGCTGCTCGGCTCGATGTCGCAGGAGGGTACGGCCGCCCGCACGCCGGCCGTGGTCGCCCGCGCCGACGAGGGCGATCCCATCGTGATCGTCGGTATGAGCTGCCGGTTCCCCGGCGGGGTGAGCTCCCCCGAGGAGCTGTGGCGGCTGCTGGTGGACGGGAGAGAGGGCCTCTCCCCGTTCCCCGACGACCGGGGATGGGACCTGGAGGCGCTCGCGGCGGGGCTGTCGTCCACGAACGTCGGCGGCTTCCTGCGGGACGCGACCGAGTTCGACGCCGAGTTCTTCGGCATCTCGCCCCGTGAGGCGCTCGCGATGGACCCGCAGCAGCGCCTGGTCCTGGAGGCGTCCTGGGAGGCGCTGGAGCGGGCGGGCATCGACCCCCTCGACCTGCGGGGCCGCGACGGCGGGGTCTTCGTGGGCACCAACGGCCAGGACTACGTCGGCCTGCTCAAGGGCTCCGACGCGGACGTGCAGGGGCACGTGGCCACCGGCACCACGGCGAGCGTCATGTCGGGACGGCTCTCCTACACGCTGGGGCTGGAAGGACCCGCCGTCACCGTCGACACCGCGTGCTCGTCCTCCCTGGTCGCCCTCCACTGGGCCGCGCAGGCCCTGCGCGGCGGGGAGTGCTCACTGGCGCTGGTGGGCGGCGTCTCGGTGATGTCGAGCCCGGACTCGTTCGTCGAGTTCAGCGTCCAGGGCGGCCTCGCCCCGGACGGGCGGTGCAAGGCGTTCTCCGACTCGGCCGACGGCACCGGCTGGTCGGAAGGCGTCGGAGTGCTCGTGCTGGAACGCCTGTCGGACGCGCGGCGCGAGGGGCATCCGGTCCTCGCCGTCGTCCGCGGTTCCGCGGTGAACCAGGACGGCGCCTCCAACGGGCTGACCGCGCCGAACGGCCCCTCGCAGCAGCGGGTGATCCGGCAGGCCCTCGCCGTGGCGGGGCTGTCCCCGGCCGAGGTCGACGCGGCCGAGGCGCACGGTACCGGTACGGCGCTGGGCGACCCGATCGAGGCGCAGGCCCTGCTGGCGACGTACGGCCAGGAGCGGGACCACCCGCTGCTGCTGGGGTCGATCAAGTCCAACCTCGGCCACACGCAGGCGGCGGCGGGCGTCGCCGGTGTGATCAAGATGGTGCTCGCGATGCGGCACGGCCTGCTGCCCAGGACGTTGCACGTCGAGGTGCCGGCGTCGCACGTGGACTGGTCGTCCGGGGCGGTGGAGCTGCTCACCGAGGCCAGACCGTGGACGCGGCAGGACCGGCCGCTGCGGGCCGGTGTCTCCGCCTTCGGGATCAGCGGCACCAACGCCCACGTCATCCTGGAGCAGGCGCCCCCGGACGAGCGGTTCTCCGACGAGCGCTCTTTCGGCGAGCCGTCTCTCGACGGGCGGACCTCCGGCGAGAGGTCCCTCGATGAGCGGTCTGCCGGCGAAGGGCTCCTCGATGAGCGGTCCCTCGGCGGGCCGAGGGTTCCCGCGGTCGTGCCGTGGGTCGTCTCCGGCCGGACCAGGCAGGCGCTGCGAGCCCAGCTCGATCGGCTGCCGGCCGCCGACTCCGGCCTCGACCCGGTGGACGTCGGCTACTCGCTGGCGAGCCGGTCGATGTTCCGGCACCGCGCGGTGCTGCTGGCCACCCCGGACGGTACGTCGGAGATAGCGCGTGGCGAGGCCACCGCGGTCGCGGGCAGGTCGGCGATGCTGTTCGCGGGGCAGGGCTCCCAGCGCCCCGGCATGGGCCGGGAGCTGTACGCCAGGTTCCCCGTGTTCGCGCAGGCACTGGACGTGGTGCTCGCGCAGTTCGACGTCGAGCTCGACCAGCCGCTGCGGACGATCCTGTTCGCCGAGGCGGGCTCCGCCGAGGCCGAACTGCTCGACCGGACCCAGTGGACGCAGCCCGCGCTGTTCGCGGTCGAGGTGGCCCTGTTCCGCCTGGCGGAGTCGTGGGGGCTGCGCCCGGACCTGGTGGCGGGCCACTCGATCGGCGAGATCGCCGCAGCGCACGTCGCCGGTGTGCTGACGCTGGCGGACGCGTGCACCCTGGTCGCCGCGAGAGGGCGTCTGATGCAGGCGCTGCCGGCCGGGGGCGCGATGGTCTCCGTGCAGGCGGGCGAGGACGAGGTCGTGGCGATGCTCGCCGGACGCGAGCACGAGGTGTCGATCGCCGCGGTCAACGGGCCGTCCGCGGTGGTGATCGCCGGGGCGGAGGGGCCGGTCGTCGAGATCGCCGCCCACTTCGCGGCCGAGGGCCGCAAGACCACTCGGCTCGCCGTCGCTCACGCGTTCCACTCGCCGCTGATGGACCCCATGCTGGAGGAGTTCCGCCGGGCCGTACGAGGAATCGGCTTCTCACCGCCGGCCATCCCGCTCGTCTCCGGCCTGACGGGCGAGCCGGTCGCCGTCGAACGGCTCTGCTCACCCGGCTACTGGGTCGACCACGCCCGGCAGGCGGTCCGCTTCGCCGACTGCGTGCGCACCCTGCGCGGTTCCGGCGTGAGCACATTTGTCGAACTCGGCCCGGACGGCGTGCTGTCCGCGATGACCCAGCACTGCCTCGCGGCCGACGACACCGAGACCGGCACCCTGGTCGTGCCGCTGCTGCGCAAGGACCGCGGCGAGGAGTCGTCGGTCGTGGACGCGCTGGCCAGGCTGCACGTCCACGGGATTGTGGTGGACTGGCGGTCCCTCTTCACCGGATGCGGCGCGCGCCGCGTCGACCTGCCCACCTACCCCTTCCAGCGCCGCAGGTACTGGCCGGAGGCCGCCGTGCGGGGCGGAGGTCCGGTGGGGGACCCGGTGGACGCCGAGTTCTGGGCCGCGATCGAGCGTGCGGACCTGACGTCCGTGGCGGCCACGCTGGATCTGGAGGCGGAGTCGCTGTCGACGGTGCTTCCCGCGCTGTCGACCTGGCGCCGCGCGCGCCGCGAGCGCACCCTCGTGGACTCCTGGAGCTACCGGGTGGCGTGGAAGCCCCTGGACGCCGTGCCGTCCGCCGTCCCTTCGGGGAGGTGGCTGGTGGCCGTGCCGGCGGGCCTGCCCGAGGAGGGGAGCTGGGCGGAGGTCCTCGACGCCGTGGGCGCCGCCCTGGGTGACCCCGGCGCGCTGACACGTGTGGACGTCACGAATGCCGACCCCGTGCGGCTCGCCGAACTGCTCGATGCTCCTGACGGCCAGGCGCCGGTGGGGGTGATCTCCCTGCTCGCACTCGCCGGGAGAGGTGGTGTCGGTCTAACCGAGGCCGGTCTAACCGGGGACGGTCTGTCCGAGGGCAGCCCGACCGGGGACGGTCTGCCTGAGGGCGGCCTGCCCGGGCTGGCGTTCACGGCCGCGCTGGTGCGGGCGCTGGGCATCGCCGGTCTCGACGCGCCGCTGTGGTGCGTCACCCGGGGCGCGGTGTCGGTGGGCCGGTCCGACGCCCCGCCGAGCCCTGAGCAGGCCGCGGTCTGGGGCCTCGGCCGGGTGGCGGCGCTGGAGCACCCCCGGCGCTGGGGCGGCATGATCGACCTGCCGGGACAGCTCGACCGGCGGGCCGTCGCCAGGTTCGCCGGCGTGCTGGCCGGCGGTCCCGACGGCGAGAGCGAGGTCGCCGTGCGCGCCTCGGGAGTGTTCGGCCGCAGGCTCGTGCCGGCTCCCGCCGGGGACGCCGACCGCTCCTGGCGGCCTCGCGGCACGGTGCTGGTCGCCGGGGACACGGGAGTCTCCGGCGAGCGCGTCGCCCGCTGGCTGGCCGACGCGGGCGCCGACCGGGTCGTACTGGCCGGGCGTCCGGTCCCGGCTCAGACCGGGGAGACCGGGGAGGCCGGCGAGTTCGCGGGCCGGGGGGAATCCCTGGAACCGCTGGAGACCGCCGCCCCGGTGGAGCTTGGGGAACCACGGGAGAGCACCGGTCGGGCGGAACCCGCAGACGCCGATCCCCGGGTGACGATCAGGCACTGCGACCTCACGGACCGGGAGGTCGTGGCCGCCCTGCTGGCGGAGTTCCCGCCGGACGCGGTCGTCTACGCCGAGGAACCGGCCGGGGCCGCCACCCTCGAAGGGACCGAGCCCGCACACATCGCCGAGACCGCCGCGGCCCACGTCGCGGGGGCGCTCCACCTGGACTCCCTGCTGGAAGGCCGGGAGCTGGACGCGTTCGTGCTGTTCTGCTCGCTCGCCGGAGTCTGGGGGGTCGCCGGCCGGGGGGCCGCCGCCGCCGCGGAGGCGGTGCGGGACGCGCTGATCGAGGCGCGCCGCGCCCGGGGCGCGGTGGGGACCGCCGTGTCCTGGTCGGCCTGGGCCGACGGCGGCGTGACCGCGGACAGAGGAATGGACCTGCACCTGCGGGCGAACGGGCTGCCCGCCCTCGCGCCCGACCTCGCGCTCGGCGCACTGGGCCGGGCCGTCGCGAACGGCGAGGGTGCGGTGACGGTCGCCGACGTGGAGTGGGACCGGTTCGCCCCGGCCTTCCTCGCACTGCGGCCGACCTCGCTGCTGGACGAGCTGCCCCAGGCGAGGAAGGCGATCGAGGCGGCGGGCGGCGCCCGCGACGGCGAGCCCACCGTGGCGGCCGAACTCCGTGAGCGTCTTCTCGGGCTGCCCGCGGCCGAGCGTACGCCCCTCGTCCTCGAACTGGTCGTGGCCAGAGCGGCCTCGGTCCTCGGGCACGCGGACAGCGCCGAGATCGAGGCCGACCGGGCCTTCCGCGACTTCGGGTTCGACTCCCTCACCGCGGTCGACCTGCGCAACCAGCTCAACGCCGCGACCGGACTGACCCTGCCGGCCACCCTCGTCTTCGACCACCCGACCCCGGTGGACCTCGCGGGACACCTGGTGGGTCTGATACTCGGCGAGGAGAGCCCCGACGAGGGCGGCCTCGGCGAGGGGAGCCCGGCGTTCGTACCGGCCGCGCTCACGGACGACCCGATCGTCATCGTCGGCATGAGCTGCCGACTTCCCGGCGGCGTCCGCTCGCCGGAGGACCTGTGGCGGCTGGTCACGGAAGAGGTGGACGCGGTCGGCGCGTTCCCCGCCGACCGGGGCTGGGACCTGGCCACGCTGTCCGGCGGGGACGCCGAAGGACGCGGCCGCAGCACGGCGGCCGGAGGCGGCTTCCTGTACGACGTCGCCGACTTCGACCCGGGCTTCTTCGGCATCTCGCCCCGTGAGGCGATGGTGATGGACCCGCAGCAGCGGCTGGTGCTCGAAGCCGCCTGGGAGGCGTTCGAACGGGCGGGCATCGACCCCGCCGGCCTGCGGGGCGGCGATGTGGGCGTCTACGTCGGCGCCACCGGCGGCGACTACCGGCCACCCCGCGACCACCACGGCCACGCGCAGACGGCACAGGCGGCCAGCGTGATCTCCGGCCGGCTCTCCTACACCTTCGGCCTGGTGGGCCCCTCGGTGACCGCGGACACCGCGTGCTCCTCGTCGCTGGTGGCGTTGCACCTCGCCGCGCAGGCACTGCGGTCGGGGGAGTGCTCGCTCGCTCTCGCCGGCGGCGTCACCGTGATGTCCACCCCGGTGGGGTTCGTGGAGTTCGGCGAGATGGGGGCGCTCTCCCCGGACGGCCGGTGCAAGGCGTTCTCCGACGCCGCCGACGGCACGGGCTGGGCGGAGGGCGTCGGCATGCTCGTCGTCGAACGGCTGTCGGACGCCAGGCGCAACGGCCACCGCGTGCTCGCGGTCCTGCGCGGTTCCGCCGTCAACCAGGACGGCGCCTCCAACGGGTTCACCGCGCCGAGCGGTCCTTCGCAGCGCAGGGTGATCCACCGCGCCCTCGCCGGTGCCCGGCTGACCCCGTCCGAGGTGGACGTGGTGGAGGCGCACGGCACGGGCACCAGGCTGGGCGACCCGATCGAGGCGCAGGCCCTGCTGGAGACCTACGGGCAGAACCGCGAGCGGCCGGTACTGCTCGGGTCGATCAAATCCAACATCGGCCACACGCAGGCCGCGGCCGGAGTCGCCGGACTGATCAAGATGGTGATGGCCATCAGGCACGGGGTGGCGCCGAGGACGCTGCACGTGCAGGCGCCGTCGTCGCACGTGGACTGGTCGGCGGGCGCGGTGGAACTGCTCACCGAGGCGCGGCCGTGGCCGGACTCCGGGCGCCCGCGCCGGGCGGGTATCTCGTCCTTCGGAGCCACCGGCACGAACTCCCATGTGATCATCGAGGAGGCGCCTCCGGCCGACGTCGCCGGGGTGTCCGAGGCCGTCGAGCCATCGGGGTTCCACCGGGCACCCTCCGCCGACCTCGGCGAAGCGCCGGGGGCGGCCCCGGCGCTCAACGGGACGTCCGCCGGACATCTCGCGGACCAGGCCGAGGCGGTTCCCCACCTCCTGCCGGTCCCGCTGTCGGCGAAGACCCCGGCCGCGGTGCGGGCACAGGCGCAGCGCCTGCTCGACCACCTCGCCGAACACCCGGACCTCGGCCTGGCCGACCTCGCGTACTCCCTCGCCACCACCCGGTCGAGCTTCAGGCAGCGACTCGTCGTCCTGGCCGGCAGCCGTACGGAGCTGCTGGACGGTCTGCGGGCGGCGGCGGACGAAACCCCGGCCCCGCACGTGCTCGACGGCGCTCTCGGGCGACCGGGCAGGACGGCGTTCCTGTTCACCGGCCAGGGCAGCCAGCGGCCGGAGATGGGCCGCGAGCTGTACGACAGATTCCCGGTCTTCGCCGACGCGCTCGACGCCGTGCTGGCGCAGCTGGACGCCAGGCTGGACCGCCCGCTGAGGGAGATCCTCTTCGCCCCGGCGGGAACCCCCGAGGCCGAGCTGCTCGACGGGACCGGGTGGGCACAGCCGGCGCTGTTCGCGGTCGAGGTGGCCCTGTTCCGCCTGCTGGAGTCGTGGGGTCTCACCCCTGACGTGCTGATCGGACACTCGGTCGGCGAACTGGCCGCGGCGCACGTCGCGGGCGTGCTGTCCCTCGGGGACGCCTGCGCGCTGGTGGCGGCGAGGGGCGCGCTCATGGCGGCGCTTCCGGCCGGCGGCGCGATGGTCGCCGTCCAGGCGGGCGAGGAGGAGGTGCTGCGGGCGCTGTCCGGGTACGAGGGGCAGGTCTCCGTCGCCGCGGTCAACGGCCCGGAATCCGTGGTGATAGCCGGGGCGGAGCGGGCGGTGCTCGACGTGGCCGGCACACTGGCCGACAGCGGTCACAGGACGAGGCGGCTGCGGGTCTCGCACGCGTTCCACTCGCCGCTGATGGAGCCGATGCTGGCGGACTTCCGCACGGTCGCCGAAGGCGTCTCCTACTCCGAGCCGCGCATCCCGGTGATCTCGAACGTCACCGGCGGCGCCGTCACGGCCGAGCTGTGCTCCCCGGACTACTGGGTGACACACGTGCGGAACGCCGTACGGTTCGCCGACGGGATCCGGGCGGCGCACGAGGCGGGGGTGACCCGCTACATCGAGATCGGCCCGGACGGAACCCTCACCGCGATGGCACGGGAGACCGTCACCGCCGAGGCCGAGCTGGTCTCCCTGCTGCGCAGGGACCGAGACGAGCACCGGACCGTCCTCACCGCCCTCGCCCGGCTGCACGTGCACGGGATGAGCCCCGACTGGACCTCGGTCCTCGCCGACACGGGCGCCCGGCAGGTGGACCTGCCGACGTACGCGTTCCAGCACGAGCGGTTCTGGCCCGACGCCGGTCACCCGGGCCCGGCCCGCGCGGCGGACCGGAACGGCACGGCGGATTCGACGGCGGACCCGGTGGACGCCGAGTTCTGGGCGGCCGTCGAGGAGGAGGACTCCAAGGCGCTGGCGTCGCGGCTCGACGTGGACGGCGACGCGCTGACCAAGGTGCTGCCGGCGCTGTCGTCGTGGCGCCGGGAGCGGCGCCGGAAGTACACGATGGACTCCTGGCGGTACCGGATCGCCTGGAAGCCTCTCACCGGCGACGGCGCGGCCGCACCCGGCCGGAGCTCGCGGACCGGTCCGGCCGGCCCGTGGCTGGTGGTGCTGCCCGAGGAACCGCGCGCCGACGCCTGGACGGGCTCGGTGATCGACGCGCTCGGTGCCGACGTGGTCCGCGTTGAGGTGGCCGACCTCGCCGCGGTGCCTTCGGATCGGGCCGCGCTGGCGGAGCGGCTGGGCTCGCTCGCCGGCGACAGGCCGCTCGCCGGAGTGGTCTCGTTCCTGGCGTTGCGGGAGCCCGCGGGCGCCGGGAACGTCGGGCACGTCGGGCACGTCGGGAACACCGTGCTTCCCGACGGCCTGGCCCTCACGACGTCGCTGATCCAGGCGCTGGGCGACGCCGGTGTCGAAGCGCCGCTGTGGTGCCTCACCCGGGGCGCTGTCGCGGCCGAGCCCGGCGAGGCCCTGCGCGATCCGGCGCAGGCCGCGATCTGGGGTCTCGGCCGGGTCGCCGCGCTGGAGCACCCGCAGCGATGGGGCGGCCTGATCGACCTGCCGGAGGGGTTCGACCGGGAAGCGGCGCGGCGACTCGCGAGCGTGCTGGCCGGTCTGGACGGCGAGGACCAGATCGCCGTCCGGGCCTCCGGCACGTACGCCCGGCGGCTGGTGCAGGACCCGGCGGGCCAGAGCGGCGAGCCCGGCGAGTGGACGCCGTCGGGAACCGTACTCATCACCGGTGGCACCGGCGCGCTCGGCGGACACCTGGCCCGCTGGCTGGCCCGGCACGGCGCGGAGCACCTGGTGCTGGTCAGCCGACGAGGGATGGAGGCCCCCGGGGCCGCCGAACTGCGCGACGAGGTGTCGGAGCTGGGCGCCCGGGTGACCGTCGCGGCCTGCGACGCGGCCGATCCGGACGCGCTCGCCGCCGTGCTGGCCGACATCCCGGCCGAGTTCCCGCTCACCGGTGTGGTGCACGCCGCCGGTGTGGTCGACGACGGCGTGGTGGACGGCCTGACCAGGGAACGGTTCGAGACGGTGTTCCGGGCCAAGGTGGCACCGGCGGTCGTGCTGGACGAGCTGACGCGGGACATGGATCTGCCGGTGTTCGTGCTGTTCTCTTCCGCGGCGGGGACGCTCGGCACCCCCGGCCAGGGCAACTACGCCGCCGCCAACGCGGTGCTGGACGGCCTGGCGGAGCGACGCCGCGAACGCGGGGCCGCGGCCACGGCGGTGGCGTGGGGTGCCTGGGCCGGCGGCGGCATGGCGGAGGTGGCCGCGGCGCAGGAGGCGTCCCGGCGCATGGGCGTACGCCCGATGGACCCCGAACTCGCGGTCGCCGCGTTGAGCGGCCTCGTCGCCGGCGGTGAGCCGATCGCGGTGGTCGCCGACATCGAGCACGAGCGGTTCGTCCGCTCCTACACGGCGGGACGGCCCAGCCGGCTGCTGTGCGAGCTGCCGGGATACCGTGAGCTGGTCGAGTCGGAGGGCTCGGCGCAGGAGACCTCACGGTCGGCGTCCGCCCTGCGGGACAGGCTGGCCGTCCTCGCGGGACCCGAACGGCTCGGTGTGCTGCTCGACGTGCTGCGCGATCAGATCGCGATGGTCCTCGGGCACTCGGGTCGCGAGGTGATCGGCGCCGACCAGGCGTTCAGGGACCTCGGATTCGACTCCCTCAGCGCGATCGAGCTGCGAAACCGGCTCACGGCCTCGACGGGGCTGAAGCTGCCCTCCACGCTGATCTTCGACTATCCGACCCCGCAGGCCCTCGCCGAACACGTGATCGCCCAGCTTCTGCCGGAGACGGGCGCGGCCTCGGGCATGAACGGCGTGAACGGTGGAGGCGAGGAGGAGGCGCGGGTCCGGGCGCTGTTCGCGTCACTGTCCATGGCGAGGCTGCGGGAGATCGGCGTGCTGGACGCGCTGCTGCACCTGGCCGGTGACCAGCAGAGCTCCGTCGCCGACGATGCCGATGAGGACGCCGGCGACGCGCTCGACGCGATGGGACTCGACGAGCTGGTGCGGGCGGCCCTTGAGGGGGGAGGGCAGTAGCTCGGGGCCGGGACGACGATCAGGACCGGCACCTCGGGGGCGCGGGCGGCCCGCGACGGCGGAGCTCGTCGAGCTCCGCCGTCCCGTCGTCCCGGGGTTCCGCGGTCCTGCCGTCTCGGCGTCGTGGTCCCGACCGTGTGGGGGACCCACGTATCCGGAGAGACAGGGGAACGTCGGTCTTCGCAAGGTCCCGCCCGCGTGGGGGCCACCCGGTGTGGCGGGACGAGAGGGAACGGCCGGGAACGCGAATCGACCCGGCCGGGGGTGCGTCGACCCGGCCGGGTCGGGTTCGTGCGGGCGGGGTGCGATCACCCGCCCGGTACGGTCCTCAGCTCTCGGACAGCGAGATGGACCTCGACGGGCAGGCGAGGACCGCCTCCCGGGCGCCGATCTGAGCGGAGTCGTCCAGGGTCTCGACCAGGACCATGACGGTTCCCTCGTCGTTCTGGTCGAAGACCTCCGGCGCGATGAGCACGCACTGGCCGGCGCCGACGCAGTGCTCGGCGTTCACATTGACACGCATGACATTCCTCATCCTTGAAAGACCGGGACCGACGATGACCGGCCGGGAGCCTGTGGCGCCGTCACCAGCGGACCGGGAGCTCGTGCAGCCCGAACAGCACACCGTCGTACTTGAACGGCAGGTCCTCGACCGCGCCGTCGAGCCGAAGGGTCGGAATCCGCTGGAACAGGGACGTGAAGACGGTCTCCATCTCGATCCTGACGAGGTTCTGCCCAAGACACTGGTGCACGCCGTACCCGAACGCGACGTGATGGCGGGCCGAACGGCTCGGATCGAACTCGTCGGCCCGTTCGAACGCGTCATGGTCGTGGTTCGCCGCGGCACCGAGCGGCACGATGCCCTCGCCGGCCTTGATGACGTGCCCGCCGATCTCGACGTCCTCCAGGGCCACGCGGAGCGCGACCCGGTCGGCGACGGACAGGTAACGCAGCACCTCCTCCACCACTCCGGGCGCGCCGATCCACTGCCGGTTCAGCAGCAGCATGACCACGCCGAGCGCGATGTTGTTCGCCGTCGTCTCGTGCCCGGCGATCAACAGCAGCAGGGCGACACCGGAGATCTCCTTGGGGGTGAGCACCCCGGCCGACAGCAGTCGGCTGGTCAGGTCCCTGCCGGGGAACCGCTGCTTCATGGTGATCAGCTTGGAGATGTACAGCAGCAGGTCCTTGGTCGCGGACTCGCGTTCGTCGTCGGTCGACGTGAGGGTCACCAGGACGCGCGTCCTCGACTCGAAGAGCTCACGGTCGGTACGCGGCACGCCGAGCAGCTCACAGATGATCAGCGAAGGCACCGGCAGCGCGAACGCGGACACCAGGTCGGCGGTGGTACCGGCGTTGAGCATGTCGTCGATACAGGTGTCGACGACCCGCTGGACGGCCGGACGGAGCTCGGCGACCCGCCGTACGGTGAACTCGGGGATGAGGGCCTTGCGGAAGCGGGTGTGCTCCGGCGGGTCGTACGCGACGAACCAGCCGGGGATCTGGTCGGGCGGAGGCACCGTCCCGTTGCGCCCGATCGTCGGAAAGCCCTCGTGCAGGGGGCTGGCACTGATCCGGGGATCGGTGAGCACGGCGCGCACGTCGTCGTGCCTGGCGACCAGCCACACAGTGCTGCCTCCCGGCAGCGCCGACCTGACCGGTCCCGGCTGTTCCCTGAGCGAGGCGTACTCGTCCGGCGGAGAGAGCTGCCCGCGCCGCCGCCTCGGGAACTCGATGGATGTCGGGTCGCCGCTGTGCGTTTTCATGATGTCGCCACGTCCTTCGGCAGTACCTGGTCGGATCGTTTCAGCGCCGGGTTGCCCAGGATCAGATCGGCGGCCACCCGGGTGCCTCCCGCCTCCTGCTGCGCCTTGGCGAAGAACTCGGCGCGCTCACGGAAGGAAGGGGTGTCCAGCACCTGGGTGATCTTGCCGACCACGTCGTCGACGTCGATGGTCTGCGGGTCGTCGAGGGTGAGGCTCACCCCGCTGTCCACGCCGCGCACCGCCTGGTCGTAGCAGTCGACCCACAGCGGGCGGATGATCTGTGGCTTGCCGAAGTACAGGCTCTCGTGGAAGGCGTTCGCGCCGCCGTGGTTGAAGAAGAGGGCGACGTTGGGATGGGCCAGCACGTCGAGCTGGGAGGGAATCCAGCTCTCGATCCTGAGGTTCGGCGGCAGCTCCTCCCGGGGAGGGAGGAACTGTTGCTGCCCGGCCGGGAGCTTCCACAGCACGGCGTGCCTGCCGTCCAACCGGCGGGCGACCTCCACCAGCGCGTGCACCTCGGGACGGGTCAGCCGGGTGATGGTGCCGAGTCCGACGTAGACCACGGAGGGGTTGGCGTCGAGCCAGCCGGACAGGTCGCGGTCGTCCTGCGCCTCGGGCAACGGCGGGATGATCGCGCCGACCAGGTGGAACTTGTCGGGAAGGGGAAACGGGTACTCCAGCCCGAAGACCGTGTAGCACAGGACGAGATCGGCGCGGTCGACCTTCGCCGACGGACGGAGCGCCTCCTTCGGCAGCTGGATCTGTTTCGCGTACGAGATGCCCTTGAGCGCGAGCCTCAGCATCCTCGGGTGCAGGAACATCAGCGCGGCCCGGATCTTGAACACGTTGCTGTAGACCCGCTGCGGGAACGACATGTTCAGGGGCAGCCCGGTGTGCAGCATGGGGAATCCGCGCGGTGTCCTGGTGATGAGCAGATTGCTCGGCAGGAAGGGCGAGCTGAGGACGTACGGGATGTTTCTCCTGAGCGCGATCATGAGCGCGACGGGGTTCACGCTGTCGAAGATCATGAGAGCCGGGTTCAGCTCCTCGACCAGGGCGTCGAGTGCCAGATACTTCTGCTCCCCGCTGTCGGGGTCGAACCCGCGCCGTACCACCGCGTGGTGTGCCTTCCAGCGGGACCGCTGGGTGGCCAGCCGGTACATCTCGTCGTCCCAGTCGGCTGGGGATTGCAGGGGATCCGTCTCGCCGAGTGAGACGAACCGTACGCCGCTTCCCTCGTTGATGCTCTCGATGTCGGCCCTGCAGGACTCATCCGTCGCGAACCACAGATCCTCCGTGCCACGCCTGGCCAGCTCGGCGGCGATCACGCGCAGGGGGTTGAAGACACCGGCCCCCGGATTGCTGACGAACAGCACTGGTTTGCGGCCCTCGCCCATCACACACACCTCCATCGCGGGAGCCGGACCGTTCGAACAGCCAGTGACGCGCGGGCGCCTGCTCCGGTGCGGATCCGTCCTCGCCGTGCGCGTCTTCCCTGCTCCGACGCCGGCGTGCCCGCACGGTATCGCGGCGACATTAGGGGGATCACTAGTTTTCCCGGGGCGCGGGATCGTGGGCGCGACCGGTCTCTCCCGGAGCTGGTCCGCGCGGTCGAGGGCGCCCGGAGGCGGTGCTGTGGGCGCGGCCGGCGCGCCGGGCTTCCCAAAGACTAGGCGTTTGCCGAGTCGCCATCGGCCTAACTTCGCCGAATGGATGGCATGCTCGACGACTTCTCTCTCAGCGGGAGTCCCGTCGTGCATACCGCCGGTCCTCCTCTTCGACCATGTGGAGACCCGTGCTACCGCCTCCCCTCTCCGGTGGGGACGTCTCGCCGGGTGAGGACACCGCGTGCCGGTGCGTGCGGAGAGGGCCGTGGTGACTGACGCGATCGACGCGGCGGTGGTGGGTGTCCTGGTACCGGCGACGCCGGACGCAGGTTTCCCGACCCCGCCCGACGTACGGAGGCTGTGATGGATACGCCCAGTGAGCAGGTCGTACAGGCGCTCCGGACCTCCATGAAGGAGGCCGAACGGCTAAGGCGTCAGTACCAGAAGCTGGTCGCGGTCACCACGGAGCCGATCGCCATCGTGGCGATGAGCTGCCGGTTCCCCGGCGGGGTGTCCTCGCCCGAGGATCTGTGGCGGCTGATCGCCGAAGGTGGTGACGCCACCTCGGGCTTCCCGTCCGACCGCGACTGGGATCTCGATCTGCTGGCGGCCCGCGATTCGGAGGGCCGGCCTCGGAGCGACACCGACAAGGGCGCCTTCATCAGCGACGTCGCGGACTTCGACCCCGGGTTCTTCGGGATCTCGCCGCGCGAGGCGCTGGCGATGGATCCGCAGCAGCGACTCCTTCTTGAGGTGTCGTGGGAGGCCGTCGAGCGGGCCGGGATCAACGCGGCCAAGCTGCGCGGTAGCCGTACCGGGGTCTTCGTCGGCATGAGCGGCCAGGACTACTCCTACCTGATGGTCGGCTCACTGGCCGACCTCGAGGGCAACATCGGGACCGGCATGGGTGCGGCCGCGGCCTCCGGCCGGCTCTCGTACACGCTGGGCCTGGAGGGGCCGGCGGTGACGGTGGACACGGCCTGCTCGTCGTCGCTGGTGGCGGTGCACCTGGCGACGCAGGCGCTGCGCAGTGGTGAGTGCTCGCTGGCGCTGGCGGGCGGGGTGACCGTGATGGCCACCCCAGGTGCGTTCGTGGAGTTCACCCGGCAGGGCGGGCTGGCGCCCGACGGCCGGTGCAAGGCGTTCGCCGACGCGGCGGACGGCACGGGGTGGGCCGAGGGTGTGGGCGTGCTGGTCCTGGAGCGGCTGTCGGACGCCCAGCGCAACGGCCATCAGGTTCTCGCGGTCTTGCGCGGGTCGGCGGTGAACCAGGACGGCGCGTCGAACGGCTTCACCGCGCCGAACGGTCCTTCGCAGCAGCGGGTGATCCGCCAGGCGCTGGGCAGCGCCGGGCTGAACCCCGCCGACGTGGACGTGGTGGAGGCGCACGGCACGGGGACGACGCTGGGTGACCCGATCGAGGCGCAGGCGTTGCTGGCGACGTACGGCCAGGATCGGCCGGAGGATCGGCCGCTGCTGCTGGGTTCGGTGAAGTCGAACCTGGGTCACACGCAGGCGGCGGCCGGTGTGGCGGGTGTGATGAAGATGGTGCTCGCGATGCGGCACGGTGTGCTGCCTCGGACGTTGCACGTGGACGCGCCGTCCTCGCACGTGGACTGGGCCTCGGGCGCGGTGAGGTTGCTGACCGAGCCGACGCGGTGGCCGCAGGTGGATCGGCCGTGGCGGGCGGGTGTGTCCTCGTTCGGTCTCACCGGCACCAACGCTCACGTGATCATTGAGCAGGCGCCGCATGACAAGCGAATCGAGGTGAACACGGAGGACTGGTACCCGGCGGTGACCCCGGATGTGCCTCCGGTGCTGATCTCCGGTCGTACGGCGGAGGCGCTGCGGGCACAGGCCGAACGGCTGGTGTCACACCTGGACGCCGAACCTGACTTTGATCTGACCGACATCGCCTTCTCCCTCGTCTCGACGCGATCGGTCTTCGAGCACCGGGCCGCCGTACTGGCCGGTGCGCGCGAGGATGTCGTGGCCGGGCTACGAGCCGTGGCCGAGGGCCGACCGGGCGCGGGCGTCCTGCTGGGACAGAGCGGACGGCAGGGCAAGGTCGCGTTCCTGTTCACCGGTCAGGGCAGCCAGCGGGCCGGGATGGGGCGGGAGCTGTATGACCGTTTCCCGGTGTTCGCCGAAGCCTTGGACGAGGTGTTCGCCGAGTTCGAGCCGCTGCTGGACGGGTCGTTGCGTGAGGTGGTGTTCGCCGAGCCGGGGTCGGTGGAGGCGGGGTTGCTGGATCGGACTGGGTGGGCGCAGCCTGCGTTGTTCGCGGTGGAGACGGCGTTGTTCCGGTTGGTGTCCTCGTGGGGGGTGCGGCCGGATGTGCTGGCCGGGCACTCGGTCGGGGAGATCGCGGCTGCGCATGTGGCGGGGGTGTTGTCGCTGGCGGATGCGTGTGTGTTGGTGGCGGGTCGGGCGCGGTTGATGCAGGCGTTGCCTGCCGGTGGGGCGATGGTGTCGGTGGCGGCTTCCGAGGAGCAGGTCGCCGAGCTGCTGGTGGGGCGGGAGAAGGAGGTGTCGGTCGCGGCGGTGAACGGTCCCGCGTCGGTGGTGGTCTCCGGGGTTGAGGAGGCGGTGCTTGAGGTGGCCGCCGCCCTGGAGGAGCGGGGGATCAGGACGAAGCGGTTGCGGGTGTCGCATGCGTTCCATTCGCCGTTGATGGATCCGATGCTGGAGGAGTTCCGGGCGGTGGCGGGGTCGCTGACCTACGACCCGCCGCGGATTCCGGTCGTGTCGACGTTGACGGGGGAGCAGGTTACGGCGGAGCGGTTGTGTTCGCCGGAGTATTGGGTGGAGCAGGTGCGTGGCGCGGTGCGGTTCTCCGACGCCGTCCGTACGCTGCACGGCCAGGGGGTTCGGGCGTATCTGGAGCTGGGCCCCGACGGGGTGCTCGCCGCGATGGCGTCCGACACCATCGCCGCCGAGGATCGGCCCGTCGCGGACGTGGTGGCCGGGGCGGACGCGGTGGCGGTGCCGGTGCTGCGCGGGGACCGGGACGAGCAGTCGACGATCATGACGGCTCTCGCCGAACTGCACGTGCGTGGCGTGACGGTGGACTGGGAGGCGGTGCTCGCGGGCGGGCGCCGGGTGGCGCTGCCGACGTACGCGTTCCAGCGCCGGCGTTTCTGGCCCGACGGCGCGGGTGCGCGGGTGGGGAACCTGGCGGCCGCCGGGTTGGCGGCCACCGGCCATCCGCTGCTGGGTGCGGCGGTCGGGCTGGCCGGCTCCGACGGGGTGCTGCTGACCGGCCGTCTGTCGCTGGGGTCGCATCCGTGGCTGGCCGACTACGTGGTGATGGGTTCGGTGATGGTGCCGGGCAGCGTGTTCGTGGAACTGGCCGTGCGGGCGGGGGATCAGGCCGGCTGCGATGTGATCGAGGGGCTGACCCTGACCACGCCGCTGGTGCTGGGTGAGCGGGACGCGGTCGCGGTGCAGGTGTGGGTGGGATCGGCCGACGAGTCGGGTCGGCGTGAGGTGAGCGTTCATGCCCGGTCGGCCGAGGCGGCCGACGAGGAGCCGTGGGTCGAGCACGCGACCGGTGTACTGACGGCCGGAGACCGCGCCGCTGTGTCGTTCGAGACGGAGGTGTGGCCGCCGCGGGGTGCGTCGGTGATCGAGTTGGACGGGGTGTACGAAGGGCTCGCCGCGAGCGGGTTGGAGTACGGCCCGGTGTTCCAGGGGCTGCGGGCGGCCTGGCGCGGCGCCGACGGTGAGGTGTTCGCGGAGGTTGTGCTGCCTGAGCAGGTGGTGTCGGGTGCGGGGGCGTTCGGGGTGCATCCGGCGTTGTTGGATGCGGTGTTGCATGCGGTGCCGTTTGTGGGGTTGGACGAGGCTGAGGGTGGGCGGTTGCCGTTCTCG
>NZ_JBEZEZ010000056.1:0-27390 GCF_040649155.1 Streptosporangium sp. NPDC049046
CGGGGCGCGCGGCGCCGCGCCGGCGCCGCCCGTGCGCGGGGCGCCCGCGCCGCCCCCCCCCCCCGCCCCCCGCCCCGGGCGGCGGCGCGCCCCCCCGCCCCCCACGCCGGGATCCGACATCGACCAGGCACGTACCGCGGCCTCCAGTTGCGGTCGGTAGAGCCCCGTATCCCGCGACCGGATCAGCTCGGTCAGCCTCCCGAGGACGGCTCGCGCGTCACCCTGCGTCTCGACCTCGGCGATCGCCCGGTCGAACGCCTCGACGGACAAACGCTCGAAGTACGCCAGCAGGTCGCGCTTGTATCCCTCGGCACCATCGAAATGGTGGTGAAAGGACCCCTTGGACAATCCCAGGCGGGCGGCGATCCGGTCGATGCGCACCCCCGAGGCCCCCTCGGCGGCCAGCACCCGGATGCCCTCGTCCAACCAACGGTCACGCGCCGCACTCACGCCCCGACCATACCAGGAGGTACGGTGCCCGGACGTGCCCGCGACACGCCCCTGAACGAAACAAGGCCACCCGAAGGGTGGCCTTGTCAGGGAGATCGCGGGCGACCTCCCACCGGCGCTCACCGCGCCGACGATCCGATCATCCGTCCGTGGGTGGAGCTATGGGGATTCGAACCCCAGACCTCCTCCATGCCATGGAGGCGCGCTACCAGCTGCGCCATAGCCCCTGGTCACCGCTTCGAGTGCTCTCGTTGCGGCGCTCGGGAAGCATATAAGGACACCGGCGTGTTCACCTAATCGACGACCACACGGCCCGCGCCCGCCACCGGGGCGCAAGCCGCGCCGCCCGAAGGTCAATCCTGGGTGACCTCGGGGTTGTCGTCGCTGCTGACCGGCTCGGGGAGGGTCCCCGCGTTGTGCTCCAGCAGACGCCAGCCCTTACGCCCCTCCTCCAGCACCGACCACGAGCAGTTTCCGAGACCTCCCAGGGCGGGCCAGAGCTCCTGCGGCAGGTTCATGAGCTTGGCGATACCGAGCCGGATCGCCGCCCCGTGGGAGGCGACGACCAGCAGGCCGTCGGAGTCGATCTCCGCCGCCCAGCGGCGGATGGCCGAGGAGACCCTGTCGGCGACGTCGGTGACCGCCTCACCGCCCGGCGCCTCCCAGTCGGCGAACTCCCGGGGCCACCTCTTGAAGATCTCCTCCCGGGTGAGCCCTTCCCACTGGCCTCCGCCCCGCTCTCGCAGATCCTTGTCGACACTGACGTCCAGGCGCGTGACGCGGCCCAGCGCCGAGGCGGTGTCGAAGGCACGCTGGAGATCGGAGGAGACGATCCTGCTCGGGCGGAGAGCGGCGAGCAGCGAGGCCGCGCGGGTGGCCTGCGCGATCCCGGTCTCGTCAAGGGGGATGTCGCTGTGGCCCTGGAAGCGGTGCTCGACGTTCCACAGCGTCTGGCCATGCCTGAGGCAGACGACGCGGCGACTCACTCAGCTACCGTCCCGCGGGCGCGCTGGGCGGCGACCTGGGTCACGCTGTCCGGCAGCGAGATGGAGGGGCAGTCCTTCCACAGGCGCTCCAGCGCGTAGAAGGTGCGGTCCTCCTCATGCTGGACGTGCACGACGATGTCGATGTAGTCCAGCAGGACCCAGCGGCCCTCGCGCTCACCCTCGCGACGGACGGGCTTGGCGTCGGCCGCGATTCGCAGCCGGTCCTCGATCTCGTCGACGATGGCGCGGACCTGACGGTCGTTGGTGGCGGAGCAGAGCACGAACGCGTCGGTGATGACGAGCTGGTCGCTCACGTCGTAGGCGAGAATGTCATCGGCCAGTTTGTCCGCCGCCGCCTCGGCGGCGAGCCTGACGAGCTGGATGGATCTTTCTGTTGCTGTCACGGTGTGGGTCAGTCCTCCTGCTAGTCGGCGCTGTCACCTATCAGGGTGCCCGATTCGGCGCTTGTTGAAGAGCCGCCTGTTGGACAACGCCTATCGTGTGTCACCCGATTCCGCACCGCAAACGAATTGCCGCCCTGATCAGGGGCGTCCTCGGCGGGCGGGGCCGCGTTCGTCGATCTCGGGTGGGACGGGCACGGCCCGCGCGGTCGGCGATCATGCCGGATGAGCCGCGGATACTCGTCCCACGCAAATTTCTCGAATCATAGCGAATTTCATCAAAATCGGCCCCCGCTCACCGGCCACCGGAAGGTCTGGCCGCCGTGTCGCCGTACAGACCGCGCTTGTTGATGTACTGGACGATGCCGTCGGGGACGAGATACCAGATGGGCTCCCCGGAGGCCACCCGCTGGCGACACTCCGACGACGAGATGGCCAGCGCCGGGATCTCCACCAGGCTCACCTTGCCGTCGGGCAGGCCGGGGTCGTGCAGGACGTGGCCGGGCCTGGTGGCACCCACGAAGTGCGCGATGGTGAACAGCTCGTCGACGTCGCGCCAGCTCAGGATCTGGGCGAGCGCGTCGGCCCCGGTGATGAAGTAGAGATCCACATCGGGCCCCCAGGCGGCGGAGATCTCCCGGAGCGTGTCGATGGTGAAGGTGGGACCCGGGCGGTCGATGTCGACGCGGCTCACCGAGAACCTGGGGTTGGAGGCGGTGGCGATGACCGTCATGAGATAGCGGTCCTCGGCGGCCGAGACGATCTTGTCGGCCTTCTGCCACGGCTGTCCCGTCGGCACGAAGACCACCTCGTCAAGATCGAAATGGTGAGCGACCTCACTGGCCGCGACCAGGTGACCGTGATGGATCGGGTCGAAGGTCCCGCCCATGACGCCCAGACGTCGCTTCCCCTTGCCCGTAGGCACGTTCATCATGAAACGGACCATACGTGCAAGCCGTACACAGCTTTTAATCACCCCCCGCGCGTGGCAGGCGGACCCGACGTAGCATGCCGGACATGACCACCACCCCGGATCGCAACCGCGTGCAGCTTCCCGGCATCAGCTCGCGCGCCTACGAACATCCTGCCGATCGGTCCGCGCTGGTCGCCCTCCGGTCGCTCAGCGGGTTCGACACGGTGCTCAAGCAGATGTCCGGCCTGGTCAGCGAGCGCCGCCTGCGCCTGATCTACCTCGCCTCGGCCGTGCGCACCAGCGAGACCCAGTTCCGCTCGCTGCACGACATGGGCCGCGACGCCGCCTACACGCTCGACCTCCACCGCATTCCCGAGGTCTACGTGCAGCAGAGCCCGCTGGTGCAGGCGAAGGCGATCGGTTTCGACGACCCGTTCATCGTCGTCACGACCGGTCTCCTCGACCTGATGGACTCAGAGGAGCAGCGCTTCGTCATCGGCCACGAGACCGCCCACATCCTGTCGGGCCACGCGGTCTACCGGACCATGCTCGACATCCTGACCCGTCTCGCCACCCGCGTGGCCTGGATCCCGCTCGGCTACATCGGCCTGCGCGCGATCGTGGCCGGCCTGGAGGAGTGGCACCGCAAGTCCGAGCTCTCCGCCGACCGAGGCGGCCTGCTCTGCGGCCAGGACTCCGACGCGGCACTGCGCGCCCTGATGAAGCTCGCCGGCGGCTCGCGCCTGCACGAGATGAACATCGAGGCCTTCCTAGACCAGGCCAGGGAGTACGACACGGCGGGCGACGTCCGTGACGGCCTGCTCAAGGTCCTCAACCTGCTGGGCACCACCCACCCGTTCGCCGTCTCGCGCGTCGCCGAGCTCGACAAGTGGCGCCGCAGCGGCGAGTACGAGGCGATCCTCGCCGGTGAATACCCCCGCCGCACCGACGACGCCAACGCGAAGATCTCCGAAGAGGTCAAGGCGGCCGCCCGCTCCTACCGTGAATCCTGGTCGCAGTCCCAGGACCCGTTCATCGGCGTCCTGCGCGACGTCGCGGAAGGCGCCGTCAACGCCGGAGAGCGTATCTTCAACCGCTTCTCCCGCCGCGATGGAAATTAATCAGAAGCTCCACCAAAAGGGCCCGGGGACCGCTCCGGGCCCTTTTCCATGCAGGCCACACATGAAGTCCATACTCGAACAGGAGTGAGATCTACACGAGGAGGGCGATCGCGCGTACGGCCGCGGAGCACAGGGCGACGAACCCGCCCAGTACGGCGAGCGCGCGCAGGCCCTCCTTGCGGAGTTCGACGAGCTCGGCACCGATCCGCTCGATCTCCCGGCCGAGGATGCCTCCGCAGACGACGCCGAACACGACGCCGGCGACGGCGACCGGGGCGGGATGCGCCCACCAGTCCGGGGGCAGCGAGCCGCCGAGGCTCAGCCAGAGCGCGCCCCCGGCGAGGGCCGCCGCCGGCAGCCCCGGCCACGCGAGGGCGGTCAGCAGCGAGACGACGAAGGTCAGTGGAAAGCCCAGCACACGCAGGACCGCCCGGGTCCTGGCCGACTTACGCTTCCTGACCAGCCAGTGCCCGGCCCACAGCGTACGGGCCAGCGTGGCGAACAGCCCGGTGACGGCGAAGGTGGCCGGCGGCCAGATGACCGTGGCCACGACGCACGGCACGGCCAGCACCGCCAGCAGTAGCAGCGCCGCGTTGCCCGCGGGCAACGGCCCCGCCCTGCCCCCGCCCTGGAGTTCTCCGGCCGCCCCGCCCCGCCCCTTACCGGTTTGGCGCCGCCGGACGGCTCTGCCCGCCGCGGCGGCTGGACGCCCGCCACGCGACGTCTCCGCGGCCGCGGGGGCCCGCCCGGTCCTGGACGTCTCACCTGTCGTGGCGGCCGCGCGTGCCCCGCGAGGTGTCTCACCGCTCGCGGGGGCAGAGCGGCCACGGGGCGCCTCGCCGACCGCGGCGGCCGGGCGCCCGCCACGGGACGCCTCACCGGGCGCCGGGAGCGCCCGGGCCGCACGGGCCGTCTCACCGGCGGGCACCGCCCTCCCCCCGCGCGGCGCGCCGTCCGTGTCGGCCGGGGACCGGGGCGGACGCACCGCTCCGTCCGTGGGAACGGACGACCTTCCTCTGCCGGTCTCCGCCCTGGCCGCCCGCCCGCTCTTGACGGGCTCCTCGCCCTTGGTGCCGGACCTGGAGCGGCCTTCCTGCTTCCTGCCCTGGCCGGGCTTCTCCCCCGCGAGGGTGCCCGGTTTCCTGACCGCCCCCGCCTCGGACGGGATCGTCCTCACCAGGCGGCCCAGGCGGCTGGTGAGGAGTGCCGCGGTGGGGCGCTTGGCCGGCTCGCGGTGCAGGGCCGCGCGGATCAACGGCAGCAGAGCCGCCGGGACGCCCTCAAGGTCGGCCTGGCCGTTGAGGATCGCGTACATCTGTGCCTCGACGGTGCCTCCACCGAAGGTGGGACGGCCGGTCGCGGCGAAGGCGACGGTGGCCGCCCAGGCGTGCACGTCCGCGGGCTCGCCCACGTGCTCGTCCGCGAACAGTTCGGGGGCGGCGTAGCCGGGGGTGCCCAGGAAGGTGCCGGTCAGGGTGAGCCGGGTGGCGTCCAGGACGTGGGCGATGCCGAAGTCGATGAGGACGGGCTCGTCGTCCCCGTTGACCACCACGTTGGCGGGTTTGAGGTCGCGGTGCACGACCCCGGCCGCGTGGATGATCGACAGGGCGATGGCGAGGCCCTGCGCGACACTGAGCAGGCCGGCGCCCTCCAGGCAACCGTCGCGGCGCACCCGATCCAGGAGGGTGTCTCCCTCGATGTGCTCCATGACCAGGTAGGGCCGGTCACCGTCGAGATCGGCGTCGACGACGCGGGCGACGTAGGGGCTCTCGACCCTGCGCAGGGCACGGACCTCTCGCTCCAGACGCACCCGGGCCTCGGAGCCCGGGTCGTGGACGTCGTGGAGCACCTTGAGCGCGACCCTGTCACCCCGGCGGCTGGAGGCGAGGTAGACCTCGCCCATTCCCCCCCGGCCAAGACGTTCCAGCAACGTATAGGGACCGACCCGCCCGAGACGACCCACGTGACCTCCTGCGTCGGCCACATGGGTCAGGGACCGCCGCGCCTATCGGGTCGCTCACTCCCGCTCGCTTCCCTGCTCTCCAGCCATAGGAGACCACACCATAGCGGGCGAGTGTGACGTTTTCCCGGCGGCACGCCGGACTCCCAGAAAGATCCGGAAGAGCGAAAGACCCTGCGGCTGCGGGATTCGCCGGGTCCGGGCGGTGCGCCCCGGGCCCAAGGAACGGCTCACGGGGCACCCGGAAGGCCGCGTCGCGACGTCCGGGGCCCCGCGGGAGCGACTTATCGGGACGCGGACTCGGGTGAGGCGAGGACCGTACCCTCGGCCGTGCGCAGATGACCTTCACCGGTGTAGACCCACTTGGTCGAGGTCAGCTCCGGCAGGCCCATGGGGCCGCGCGCGTGCAGCTTCTGGGTGGAGATGCCGATCTCCGCGCCGAAGCCGAACTCCCCGCCGTCGGTGAACCTGGTCGAGGCGTTGACCGCCACGGCCGCGGAGTCGACCAGCGCGACGAACCTGCGGGAGGCGCTGACCGAGCGCGTGACGATCGCGTCGGTGTGCGCCGAGCCGTACTTCCTGATGTGCGCGACCGCCTCCTCCAGCGAGTCGACCACGGCGGCGGCGATGTCCAGCGAGAGGTACTCCATCCGGAAGTCCTCCTCCCCGGCGGGCACCACATCGCCGTACGCCGCGACGCGCGCGTCGCCGTGCACCGTGACGCCCTCCGCCGCCAGCGCGGCCAGCGCTCGCGGCACGAAGGTGTCGGCCACGGCCGCGTGCACCAGGAGCGTCTCGGCGGAGTTGCACACCGAGGGCCGCTGAACCTTGGCGTTGATCAGGATCTGGATCGCGAGGTCCAGATCGGCGTCGGCGTCGACGTAGACGTGGCAGTTGCCCACGCCGGTCTCGATCACCGGGACGGTGGACTCCTCCACCACCGAGTTGATCAGCGAGGCGCCGCCGCGCGGAATCAGCACATCGACCAGGCCGCGGGCCCTCATGAGTTCCTTGGCCGAGTCGCGGCTCTGCCCGGGGACCAGCTGGACGGCTCCGGCGGGCACCCGGGTGCCCGCCAGCGCCTCCTGCATGATCCTGACGAGGACCGTGTTCGACTCGTACGCGCTGGACGAGCCGCGCAGCAGGGTGGCGTTGCCGCTCTTGAGGCAGAGCGCCGCGGCGTCCACGGTCACGTTGGGGCGGCCCTCGTAGATGATGCCGATCACGCCGAGCGGGACCCGGAGCTGGCGCAGCTCCAGCCCGTTGGGCAGCGTGTTGCCCCGGATCACCTCGCCGACGGGGTCGGGCAGGTCGGCGACCTGACGGACCGCCTCGGCGATCGCCTCGATCCTGGCCTCGTCGAGACGAAGACGGTCGATCATGTACTCGGAGATCCCGCTCTCCCGCGCCCTCTCCACATCGAGCGCGTTGGCCGCGACGATCTCGGCGGACGCGGCCACCAGCGCGTCGGCCATCACCCGGAGCGCGGCGTCCTTCGGCGCCCTCGGCAGCGGGGCCAGCTCCGCGGCGGCCTCTTTGGCCGCCAAGGCCACCTTCAGGAAGTCCTCGGACATCTCGCGCTCCAAAAAACTAGTTGTGGGATTCCAGTATGACGATGTCGTCGCGGTGGATCAGCTCTCGTTCGTACTCGGGCCCCAGGCTCGCCGCCAGTTCCCGGGTGGAGCGCCCGAGCAGCCCCGGAATCTCCCCCGCGTCGAAGTTGACCAGGCCACGCGCGACCACCCGGCCGAGCGGCCCGCACAGGTCCACCGGATCGCCCGCCGCGAACTCGCCCTCGACGGAGGTGACCCCCGCCGGGAGCAGCGACTTGCGGCGGCTCACCACCGCCTCGACGGCGCCGGAGTCCAGGTGGAGGCGTCCACGACCCGTGGTGGCGTGGGCCAGCCAGAGCAGGCGGGTGCCCGGGTGACGCCCACCGGGGTGGAAGTAGGTGCCGACGTCGGTTCCCGCGAGCGCCTGGGCCGCGTGCGCGGCGGCGGTGAGCACCACGGGCACACCCGCCCCTGTGGCGATCTTGGCGGCCTGCACCTTGGTGATCATGCCTCCGGTGCCGACCGCCCCGCCCTTGCCGAGCTCCACCCCGACGAGGTCCTCGGGCCCGCGTACGTCGGCGAGCCTGCGGGCGCCGGGACGACGGGGGTCGCCGTCGTAGAGCGCGTCCACATCCGACAGCAGCACCAGCGCATCGGCCCTGGTCAGGTGGGCGACCAGCGCGGCGAGCCGGTCGTTGTCGCCGAAGCGGATCTCGTCGGTGGCCACGGTGTCGTTCTCGTTGACCACGGGGACGATGCCCAGCTCCAGCAGCCGGGCCAGCGTGCGCTCGGCGTTGACGTGGTGCGAGCGGCGCATCATGTCGTCGGCGGTCAGCAGAACCTGGCCGACCCGCAGGCCGTACCGGGCGAAGGAGGAGGTGTATCGAGCCACCAGCACGCCCTGGCCGACCGAGGCGGCGGCCTGCTGGGTGGCGAGGTCGCGCGGCCTGGCGGGCAGGCCCAGCGGACCGAGACCCGCCGCGATCGCGCCGGAGGAGACCAGCACGATCTGGGTGCCGGCCTTGCGCCGGGCGGCGAGCACGTCGACCAGGGCGTCCACCCGGTCGACGTCGATCATCCCCCGCGGGGTGGTGAGCGAGGACGAACCCACCTTCACGACAAGGCGCGAAGCCGTACGGATCCGTTCGCGCGCAGAGTCCACGACACGCACCTCTCAAAGATGATCACTTGGAAGATCAGGTTATCCGAGCCGCCCGGACGGGGCGGGAAGCACACGGGACGCGCGCCGAGGCGCCCTCGCGAGGCCCCCGCTAGCCGAGCCGGTTGTCCGATCCGCGCGGCCCCTGACGTACGGCCTCGGCGTTGAGCGTCGGCTGCCAGTCGAAGATGTGTCCGCTCTCCATGGAGCCGATGATCACCTCGGCTCCGGCCTTCGCCCCGGCCTTGGTGAGCTCCTCCTCGACGCCGAGCCGCTCCAGCCGGTCGGCCAGGTAGCCCACGGCCTCGTCGTTGGTGAAGTCGGTCTGGCGGATCCACCGCTCCGGCCTCACCCCGGTGACCTGGAAGGTGTGGTCGTCGATCCTGCGGACGGCGAATCCCGCGTCACCGTGCTGCTTGGGCCTGATGACCAGGCGGGTCGGCTCCGGGATCGGAGCGGCGGCCCTCGCGGCGGCGACCATCTCCCCCATGGCGTAGGTCAGTTCCTTGAGTCCGTCATGGGTGGCCGCGGAGATCGAGAAGACCCGCAGTCCCCGCTCCTGGAGCATCGGCGTCACGATCTCCGCCAGCTCGCGGGCGTCGGGCACGTCGGACTTGTTGAGCACCGCCAGGCGCGGCCGGTCCTCCAGCTTGCCGTACGCGGCCAGCTCGGCCTCGATCGCCTCGTAGTCGCTGATCGGGTCACGGCCCGGCTCCATCGTGGCGCAGTCGATCACGTGCACGAGCGTGTTGCAGCGCTCGACGTGGCGCAGGAACTCGTGCCCCAGCCCCTTGCCCTCCGAGGCGCCGGGGATCAGTCCCGGCACGTCCGCGACGGTGAAGACGGTCTCGCCCGCGGTGACCACCCCGAGGTTGGGGACCAGGGTGGTGAACGGGTAGTCGGCGATCTTCGGGCGGGCGGCCGAGAGCGCGGCGATGAGGGAGGACTTGCCCGCACTGGGGAATCCGACGAGCGCCACGTCGGCGACGCTCTTCATCTCCAGCATGACGTCGAGCTCGTCGCCCGGCTCACCGAGCAGCGCGAATCCGGGGGCCTTGCGCTTGGCGGAGGCGAGTGCGGCGTTGCCGAGCCCGCCGTGCCCGCCCTCGGCGATCACGTAGCGGGTACCCGCGCCGATCAGGTCGATCAGGACCTCGCCGGTGGCGGCGTTCTTGACCACGGTGCCGTCGGGCACCGAGATGATGATGTCGCCGCCGTTGGCGCCGTCACGGTTGGCACCCTGCCCCTGCTTGCCGTTGTCGGCCTTGCGGTGCGGGCGGCGGTGATACTCCAGCAGGGTCGCCGTGTTGGCGTCGACCTCCAGGATCACGTCACCGCCCCGGCCTCCGTTGCCCCCGTCGGGACCGCCCAGCGGCTTGAACTTCTCCCGATGGACAGAGGCACAGCCGTTTCCCCCGTCACCGGCCTTGATGTGCAGGACCACCTGGTCCACAAAGTCCGGCATATCTACTTTCCTACCTCTATCTACGGGAAATTCCGGTGAAAACGCGAACAGGGGTGGACCGCTGAATGCGATCCACCCCTGCCCTCAACGTCTGTCGGCGCGAATCTACTCCGCGACCGGAACGATGCTCACCGCGCGGCGTCCGCGCTTGACACCGAACAGAACGTGGCCCGCGGCCAGCGCGAACAGCGTGTCGTCACTGCCACGGCCGACGTTGTCGCCGGGGTGAAAGTGGGTGCCGCGCTGACGAACGATGATCTCGCCGGCGTTGACCAGCTGACCGCCGAAGCGCTTCACACCGAGCCGCTGGGCGTTGGAGTCGCGGCCGTTCCGAGTGGACGACGCGCCCTTCTTGTGTGCCATCTCGCAAAACTCCCGAAACTCAGGCCTGGTCGATGCCGGTGATCTTCACCTGGGTGTACCGCTGGCGGTGACCCTGGCGCTTCTTGTACCCCGACTTGTTCTTGTACTTCAGAATCCGGATCTTCGGACCCTTGGTCTCACCGAGAATCTCGGCGGCAACCGTGAACTTGCCCGCCTCGGTGGTCACGTCGCCGTCGTTGACGACGAGGACCGTCGGCAGCGAAACCGTGGAACCGACCTCGCCGGCGACCTTGTCCACTTCAAGGACGTCACCGACGGAGACCTTCTGCTGCCTGCCGCCGCAACGAACGATCGCGTACACCGCGGAACCCTTCTTCTGACTGCTTGCTCGCTGGATGCTGCGCCCCGCATCCGGCTGTGGTCATTGATGACGTACCGGGTAGGCGCGCGAACAGGGCGCGCCATGAGCGCACCGGTTCACCAGGGTACCGGATTGACGGTGTCCTGGTCGAACCGGGCGGAACGTCGGGGGTGCCGGCCTTCGGCCCCGTCCCTGTGCGGGACGGGGTCTAATCGGCCGACCTGGCCTTGCGGGAGCGTCGCCGCCCCCGGCCAGAAGCCTGTGCTGCCTGACCGTCCTCATGCTGGACTCCATCAAGCGCATCGGTCACCGTATCACGCCCAGACTGGTCACCGGCCGCCACCGCGTGGTTACCGTCCTTGCCGAGCTTTTCCGCGACGGCCTTCTCCACGGCCATCTTGCCCTGGGTGCCGCGCGGCTCGGGCTTGCCCTCGACCGGTTCCGACGAGACGTGCAGGCCGCGGCCGTTGCAGCACTCACAGGTGGTCGAGAAGGCCTCCAGGAGGCCCTGGCCGACCCGCTTGCGCGTCATCTGAACCAGACCGAGGGAGGTCACCTCGGCCACCTGGTGCTTGGTACGGTCACGGGCCAGGCACTCCAGCAGCCGCCGCAGCACCAGATCACGGTTGTTCTCCAGCACCATGTCGATGAAGTCGATGACGATGATGCCGCCGATGTCGCGCAACCTGAGCTGGCGGACGATCTCCTCGGCCGCCTCCAGGTTGTTGCGGGTGACGGTCTCCTCGAGGTTGCCGCCCTGACCGGTGAACTTGCCGGTGTTGACGTCGACCACGGTCATGGCCTCGGTCCTGTCGATCACCAGCGAGCCGCCGCTGGGCAGCCAGACCTTGCGCTCCATCGCCTTGGCGATCTGCTCGTCGATCCGGTACGCGGCGAAGACGTCACCGCCCTCCTCCCACCTGCTGAGGCGGTCGGCCAGATGCGGGGCGACGTAGCGGACGTACTCGTCGACCGTCTCCCACACGTCCCCCGCGACGACCAGCGAGGCGAAGTCCTCGTTGAACACGTCGCGGACCACCCGGACGGTCAGGTCGGGCTCGGAGGAGAGCAGCTCGGGCGCGCTGGCCGACTTGGCCTTGCGCTGGATGTTCTCCCACTGCGCCGACAGCCTGGCCACGTCGCGAGCCAGCTCGTCCTCCGAGGCACCCTCGGCGGCCGTACGGACGATGACCCCCGCGTTCTCCGGCATGACCTTCTTCAGGATGCTCTTGAGGCGGGTGCGCTCCTTGTCGGGGAGCTTGCGGCTGATACCGGTCATCGAACCGTCGGGCACGTAGACCAGGTAACGTCCCGGCAGGCTGATCTGGCTCGTCAGGCGGGCGCCCTTGTGACCCATCGGATCCTTGGTGACCTGCACCAGCACCGACTGGCCGGACTTCAGCGCCACCTCGATCCGCTTGGGCTGTCCTTCCAGCCCTGCGGTGTCGAAGTTCACCTCTCCGGCGTACAGGACCGCGTTGCGGCCCTTGCCGATGTCGACGAACGCGGCCTCCATGCTCGGCAGCACGTTCTGCACCTTGCCGAGATAGACGTTGCCCACGTACGACTGGCTCGCCTCGCGGTTGACGTAGTGCTCGACGAGGACGCCGTCCTCCAGCACCGCGATCTGGGTGCGCCCGCCGGTGCGGCGGACCACCATCACGCGCTCGACGGACTCCCTGCGGGCCAGGAACTCCGACTCGGTGATGATCGGCGGACGCCTGCGGCCGAGCTCACGACCCTCGCGACGACGCTGCTTCTTCGCCTCCAGACGGGTCGAGCCGCGCACGCTCTGCACCTCGTCCACCGAGGTGCCGCGGCCGGCACGGGGCGCGCGGATGCGCACCACCGTGTTCGGCGGGTCGTCGGGGACGTCACCGGACTCGTCCGTGCCCCTGCGCCGCCTGCGTCGACGGCGACGCGAGCTGCCGCTCTCGGCCTCGTCGTCCTGCTCGGCCTCGGCCTGCTCCTCGTCGTCCTGCTCGGCCTCGGTCTCCTCGGTCTCGTCGAGGTCGCGCGCCTTGCCGCGGCCCCGGCCGCCCCTGCGGCGCCGACGCCGGCGACCTCCCGCGTCGTCGTCGCCCTCGCCTTCCGAGTCGTCGTCCTCGGGCTCCTCGGCGAGCTCGGCCCTCTCGGTCTTCTCGACCCGGTCGGCCTTGTCGACCCTCGCCTCGACGGGCTCGGGCTCGGGAGTGGCGGGCTGGACCGGCGCGGGACGCGTGGCGGGCTGTGCGGCCCGCTGCGGGTCGGGGGCCTGGAACAGTGGCTGGAACACCGCGGCGGGTGCCTGGAAGGTCACCGAGGGCACCTCGGAACGTTCCCTGGCGGCCAGGCCGAAGGGATCGGCGAACAGGCCGGGACGCTCCTCGATGATGTCCTCGCCCGCGGGCTCGTCGTCGAGCGGCTCGTCGGCCGGCAGGAGCTCCGCCTCGGCCTCCTCCACCTCGGCGGGAGGCACGTGGACGCTCTGCTCGGCCTCGACCGGCGGCGCCTCGCGCGGCGTGGCCTTCTTGCGCGTACGGGTGCGCTTGGCGGGGGCCGCGGGCGCCTCCTGGGGCGCGGGCTCGGCCTCGGCGAAGGGATCCGGTACGGCGACGGGCGCCACGGGGTGCGCCGGGGAGACCGTCACGGGTGCATCGGGGATCGCAGGGGTCTCGAGGGTCTCGGGGGTCGCAACCTCCGCGACCGGCTCGGCCGGCTTCTTCGCGCGGCTACGACGCGTGGTGGTGGTCGCACCGTCCGCCACCGCCGTCTTGCGCCTGGTGGCGCGCTTGGGCGCGGGCGCGGTGGGCTCCACCGTGGAGGTCTCGGGGACCTCGGGCGTCACGGTCTGCGCGACCGGTGCGGGCGGTGCCGTGACCACCGGGGCCGGCTCCGGCGGCTCCGGTGGAGGTCCGGCCGGCCTGCTCGCGGCCCTGCGACGGGTCGTCGGCGGTCGTGTCTCTTCTGTTGTCGTGTCCCCGTCAGGGCTGTTGACCCCGGCGTTGGGCTCGTTGTCGAGCATGCGGGCGCTCTCCCGTTCAGCTCCCGGGCGCGTCTCCGCGCCGCGCGGGAGCTCTCGTCTCTCACTGTCCGCCAGGCCTGGGGCCCGGCGCCAAGTCCTATATGTCGCCGCCGACGTGCCTGCCCACCGGTTCCGCTTCGCCGCCGCGCGTGATGTCGCGGTCCAGGCCGAACGGATCGGCGGGCTCACCGGTGTGAACGTCCAGCGGGCCCTGCGCCAGCCTGGTCACCTCGGGGGGCACCGGCGGCGCGAAGTCAGCCACAAGACGCAGTCCAGTGAGAACGTCGTCGGGTCGAACGGCAGGAGTTTCGTGCCGTACAACCATGCGAAGTATGACACATGGCTGACTGGACGCCTGACCTGCTGTTGTCTCTGTTACCTCAAATACCGTGAGGCTCAGCACCGCTTCACGTGCGTCGAAGCGCCGCATCCCCTTCTTCGTAAGGCGTTCGACCTCGACGTGTTCCGTGGCGAGGAATTTCTCGACCGCGGCCCCGGCGAGGGCGGAATCGGCTCCTCGAAGCCGCAGCTCCCACGCCGAGCACTCCATCCGGTCGGCCAGGCTCGCGGAGTCCGCCTCGACGACGTCGAGCACGTCGAGACCGGGAGGCAGTGAGGTGTCCAGAGCGGCTCGCAGCCTGCCGGGATCACACTCACGCGTCACGCTGATCTCGAAGTATTCGGCCTCGCTGGCGACCCCGGTGGGGGCGGCCGCTCCCACATAGGAGATCTTCGGGTGGGGCGAGAAGCCCGCGCTGAACGCCACCGGGACGTCGGCTCTCCGGACCGCCCGTTCGAGGGCCCGGGTGATGTCACGGTGACTGGTGAAGCGCAGGCGGCCGCGCTTGGCGTAGCGAACGCGCAGGCGCTGCACCACGGGCGCGGGCGGCGGCCCGTCAGGAGCGGGTTTCAGGGTGGTGTCGTCCTTCCCGAATCGTGGTCGTCGTTTCCGGAGGCGGTGCTCACGCGCCGCCCACCTCAGACAACCGTGAGTGGCAGCAGCTTCTTCCCGGTGGGCCCGATCTGGATCTCGGTGCCCATCGTGGGGCAGACGCCGCAGTCGTAGCACGGGGTCCAGCGGCAGTCCTCGACCTCGACGTCGTTGACCGCGTCCTGCCAGTCCTGCCAGAGCCACTCGCGGTCGAGCCCGGCGTCGAGATGGTCCCAGGGCAGGACCTCGTTCTCCTCGCGCTCACGCGTGGTGTACCAGTCGACGTCGACGCCCACCGCGGCGGCGGCGTCCATCCAGCGCTGGTAGGAGAAGTGCTCGCTCCAGCCGTCGAAGCGGCCCCCCTCGGCCCACACCGCACGGATGACCTTGCCGACCCGGCGGTCACCCCGGGAGAGCAGGCCCTCCACGATCGACGGCTTGCCGTCGTGGTACCGCAGGCCGATGGCGCGGCCGTACTCCCTGTCGCCCCGCAGAGCCTCCTTCAGCGCCTTCAGCCTGCGGTCGACCGTCTCGTGGTCGGCCTGGCCGGCCCACTGGAACGGAGTGTGCGGCTTGGGAACGAAACCGCCGATGGAGACCGTGCAGCGGACGTCGCGCGACCCGGTGGCCTCCCGGCCCGCCTTGATGACCTTCTTGGCCAGATCGGCGATGCCCAGGACGTCGGCGTCCTCCTCGGTGGGCAGGCCGCACATGAAGTAGAGCTTCACCTGCCGCCAACCCTGGGTGTACGCGGTGGTGACGGTCCTGATCAGGTCTTCCTCGGTGACCATCTTGTTGATCACCTTACGCATCCGCTCCGAGCCGCCCTCCGGGGCGAACGTCAGACCGGAGCGGCGGCCGTTGCGGGAGAACTCGTTCGCCAGGTCGATGTTGAAGGCGTCGACCCGGGTCGAGGGCAGCGACAGGGAGGTGTTGGTGCCCTCGTAGCGGTCGGCCAGCCCCTTGGCGACCTCGCCGATCTCGGAGTGGTCCGCAGAGGAGAGCGACAACAGGCCGACCTCGTTGAACCCGGAGGCCTTGACGCCCGCCTCGACCATGTCGCCGATCGTGGTGATCGAGCGCTCGCGCACCGGACGGGTGATCATGCCGGCCTGGCAGAACCGGCACCCACGGGTGCAGCCGCGGAAGATCTCCACACTGAACCGCTCGTGCACGGTCTCGGCCAGCGGGACCAGCGGCTTCTTGGGATAGGGCCACTCGTCCAGATCCATCACGGTGTGCTTGTGGATCCGCCACGGCACCCCCGACCTGTTGGGCGTGACCCGCTGGATCCGGCCGTCGGCGTGGTAGTCGACGTCGTAGAACTTCGGCACGTAGACCCCGCCGGACTCGGCCAGCCGCATCAGCAGCTCGTCGCGCCCGCCGGGCGAGCCCTCGGCCTTCCACTCGCGGATCACCTCGGTGATCGCGATGGCGACCTGCTCCCCGTCGCCCAGCACGGCGGCGTCGAGGAAGTCGGCGATCGGCTCGGGATTGAACGCCGCGTGCCCACCGGCCAGCACGATCGGGTCGTCGTCGCCCCGGTCGGCCGCCTCCAGCGGGATGCCCGCCAGATCCAGCGCGGTCAGCATGTTGGTGTAGCCGAGCTCGGTCGAGAAGGAGAGCCCGAGCACGTCGAACGCCCTCACCGGCCGGTGCGCGTCGACCGTGAACTGCGGCACGCCCTCGGAACGCATGAGCGCCTCGAGGTCGGGCCAGACCGCGTAGGTCCGCTCGGCCAGCGTCTCCGGCAGCTCGTTGAGGATCTCGTAGAGGATCTGGACACCCTGGTTGGGCAGGCCCACCTCGTAGGCGTCCGGATACATCAGTGCCCAGCGGACCGTGCTCTCGTCCCAGTCCTTGACGGTCGAGTTGAGCTCACCCCCCACATACTGGATCGGCTTCTGCACTCTGGGCAGGAGCGCTTCCAGGCGGGGAAACAACGACTCGACAGACATGCCGTCAAGAATATCCGCCTGGAGAGGGTGCCACAGGCGGGCCACCCTGCGCCGGGGCCGGAACGGGCACCCCGGACTCCTCAGCCGAACGACGGTTGCCTGCGCATATGGATCGCCTGGAGCAGCCCGAAGGCGATCATGTTGGCGAAGGTGGCGGTACCGCCGTAGGAGACGAACGGCAGGGGAAGGCCGGTGATCGGCATGATCCCGATCGTCATCCCGATGTTGACGAACGACTGGAAGGCCAGCCAGCACACGATCGAACCGGCCATCAGCGCGCCGAACCGGTCGTCGCACTCGCGCGCGATCCGCACCCCCCGCAGCAGGATCACCCCGATCAGCGCCACCACAGTGACCGAGCCGAGGAATCCGAACTCCTCCCCCGCCACCGTGAAGACGAAGTCGGTGTGCTGCTCGGGCACGAAACGGCCGGTGGTCTGGCCACCCCCGAACAACCCCTTGCCGAACACCTCCCCCGATCCGATCGCGATCAGCGACTGGGTGCTGTTGTAGCCGACGCCACGCGGGTCACTGGCCGGGTTGAGGAACGCGGTGAACCGGGCGATCTGGTACGGCTCCAGGACATCGAGGAGCCACACGGCCACCCCCGCACCGATCACGCTGAGGGTGAGCCCGGCGATCCAGCGCTTGCGGACCCCCGCCACGACCATCGTGCCGGCCGTGATCACCCCGATGACCATCGTGGTGCCCAGGTCGGGCTGGAGCATCACCAGGCCCATGGTGAAGGAGGACACCACCAGCGCGATCACGACGTCGAAGCTGCGCGGCCGGTCGGTGCCTCTGGCCGGCTGGGCCAGCAGCATGGCGAGCATCAGCACCAGACCCAGTTTGGCGAACTCGGAGGGCTGGAACGCGAAACCGCCCCCCAGCATGATCCATGAGTGGGCGCCGTTCACGGTGCTGCCAAGCGGTGTGATCACCAGGATCAGCCCGATCAGCGTCACCCCGTAGATCAGCGGCGCGAAGAGCCGCAGCGCCCGATGGTCCACCATCGCGGCCGTACCGGCCAGCACGGCCCCGATGACGAGGTTGAGGATGTGCTTCTTGACCAGCCCGGTCGAGCCGGGCGCCCAGGTCCTGGTCGACGACCAGACGAGCATCGTGCCGATCACCGCGAGCGCGGCCACGGCGACCAGCATCAATCCGTCCATCCGGCCCACCGTGGAGATCGCCGCCACCGTCCGGCCGGTGAGGGACGTCCTCGGCGGCGCCGCCCGACTCACGCGGCCTCACTCGCGGACGTCACCGCCGCCGATACGGGGGTCATCGCGACACCGTCCCATCCTTGGCGATCACCGGAAGCGCCCTCGCGGGGCGCCCGCCCGGCAGGATGGAGGAGGACGGTTTCCCGTCAGGCTTGAACCCGTAGATGCCCTCGTAGATCTTCCGTACCGCCGGAGCCGCGGTCTGACCGCCCATCCCGCCCTGGGACACCATGGCGACGATCACGAACCGCGGGTTGTTCGTCGGGGCGAACGAGGCGAACCACGACGTGTCGGCCTTGCCGTAGACCTCGGCGGTGCCGGTCTTCCCACCGATCTTGACCTTGTCCATGGGGAACCCCGCGAAGGCCCCTGCGGCGGTGCCGTCGGAGGCGACCTCGCTCAACGCCCCCTTGATGTAGGCCCGCTCCTCCCGCGTGATCGGCAACTTACCCACCACCGGCACCTTGATCTCCTTGACCTTGGTCCCGTCGGGACGCACCAGCGCCCAGGCCACCCTGGGACTGCGCAGCTTGCCGTCCCCGACCAGTGCCGCGTAGGCCGCCGCCAGCTGCAGTGGCGTCACCAGCACGTCGCCCTGCCCGATGGAGAAGTTGGCGGCGTCACCGGGCCGCCACTGGAATCCCTCCAGGCAGTTCTCGTACGCCAGCCGTTTGAGGAAGGCCGCCCTGCTGGGGCTGCTCTTGGCCACCTCCGGATAACCGGTCTTGGCCCGCCGGCAGTTGTCCTCCTTCGTCACCGCCCAGAGCGCCTTCTTCCACGCCCGGTCGGGAATCCTGCCCGGCGACTCGCCAGGCAGATCGACACCCGTGGGGCGGCCGAACCCGAAGGCGCGCGCCATGTTCGCCATCGGCTCCTTGGGTCTCCCCTTGGGATCGAGACCGCCGTCGCGCAACCACTGCTCGTACGCCGCCCGATAGAAGATCGTGTCGCACGACTTCACCAGCGCCGTGTGCAGGTCGAGGGTGCCCAGTCCGATGCCGCGGAAGTTGTTGAACGGCCGGTCGCCCACCATGTAGGACCCCGGGCAGTCGTACTTGCCGTGCAGTGGGTAGCCGTCCCTGAGCATCGCCGACACCGACGACACCTTGAACGTCGAACCGGGCGCGAACTCGCCCTTGATCGCCCGCGACACCAGTGGCTTGCCGGTCTTGCCCGACAGCAACCGCTGGTACTCCGCCTCCGAGATGCCTCCGGTCCAGACCGCCGGATCATACGTCGGCGCGCTGGCCAGCGCGATCACCCGGCTGGTCTTCGCGTCCAGCACCACCGCCGCCGCCCCGTCCGCCTTGGGCGCACCCTTCATCGCCTCGGCCAGCGCCTTCTCCGCCAAGGTCTGCACCCTGGCGTCGATGCTGGTGATGAGCGTGTCGCCCGGGATCGGCGGCACGTGCCGCTCCACCCCGATGACCTTGCCCAGCCGGTCGACCTGCACCCGCCTCATCCCGGGCGTCCCACGCAGCGGCACGTCGTAGACCGACTCCAGGCCGTCCCTGCCCACCAGGTCGACCCCGGAGAACGCCGCCCTGAGCCCGTCGCGCTTGTCCAGCTCCTCCTGCGTGATCGGCTGCAGGTAGCCGAGCGCCTGCGCGCCCGCGCCCTTGCGCGGATACTCCCGCACGGCCTGCACCTCGGCCGTGACGCCGGGGAACTCCTCCTGCCGCTCCAGGATCTGCAGGGCCTCGCGCGTGGTCACGTCGACGTCGATGGGGATCGGCTGGTACGGGGATCCCGGCCAGCACGGACGGGCGACCCCGGGCCCGCACGCCCTGATCCGCTCCCGCAACTCGCCGGGACGGCGGCCGAGCACGGCGGCCAGCCTCTTGATCACCTCCTCGCCGTTGCCCGCCATCCGATTCAGGCGGGTGCGGTCGACCGAGACCACCAGGGTGGTCCGGTTGCGCACCAGTGGACGGCCCGTCGCGTCGAGGATCTGTCCGCGCACCGCGGGGACGACGACATCACGCGTACGCGTCTCGGTCGCGGCCTCCACGTACTCCCGGCCACTCACCACCTGCACCTGCCAGAGCCGCACCGCGAGCAACGCCAGCATCGACACCACGATCACCTGCACCACGACCAGGCGCCCCCGCATCAGGCCCATGACCGCTCCTCCCCGCACACCTCGCGGAAACCCCCTGTCCACGCCCCGCCGAACCCCTCGCGGCGTACGCACCGGGAACCCCATCGCGCACGATGCCGCGTACCTGGCCTCATGCACGACTCCGCATGGCCGAGCGGGGCATCTGGATGGGACGCGGCTCCGGCCCCCTGACCACCCTCCGCACCATCCACACCACCGGTGGCGCGGCGAGCAGGTTGTAGATCATCGCCTGTGGCAGCACCGCCGTGAGCATGGACACACCGGCCCGCGGATCCCCCACCAGGGCGCCGGTCACCAGAGCGACCACGGGACCGGCGATCGCGCAGGCCAGCGCCGCGAGCGGCCCCGCGGCCGGCCGGCTCTCCACCGCCCGTCCCGCCATGAAGCCGATGAGGCAGAACACGAGCGCGTTGTGCCCGAGCAGATGCGCCGCGGGCGGCAGCAGGTCGCTGACGAGGCCGGCGGCGAAGCCCATGACGGCCCCAGCTGCGGCCCCGCGTGCCAGCGCGTACCCCACCACGGCGAGCAACACCAGATCCGGCGCGGCATGCCCCGGCAGCGGCAGCCTGTTGACGACGGTCACCTGGAGGATCATGATCCCCAAAAGCAGCGCCACGAACATCGCGTTGCGCCCCATCCCCTCAGGCCCCCTCTCGCCGGCCACGGGGAACCCCCGCCTCTCGCCGACCGGACTCAGAGGTGGAGTCGACCTCGGAGTCGGAGCCGTCCTCGGAGCCGGGCCCGGACTCGGCGTCGGACTCGGGTGAGCGCGGCGTGGACCGCCCCGGTGCCGAGACCTTCGCCTTGCGCGGAGCCGGCGGAAGCACCGTGTCACGCGGGTCGCGCTGCGGCGCCTGCACCACCACCCCGACCACGTCCAGCGAGGTGAGATCCGCGGACGGCCGCGCGTACGCGATGCGGGTCAGCTCACCCGGCGTGGCCTCCACCCGCTCCACCACCCCGATCGGCACCCCCGCCACATACGGTGCGCCGCGCTGGGAACCAAAGCTCACGATGCGATGCCCCGGGGTGATCGGCGCGGTCGAGTCGAGCAGCCGGAAGCGGACCAGGCGACCGTTCTCCCCCACCCCGTGCACCACCCCGATCTCGTTGCTGCCCTCCAGCCTGGCCCCGGCCGCCGAGGCGGGGTCACTGAGCAGAACCACCGTCGAGGTGGACGGGCCCACCTGAACCACCCTGCCGACCAGGCCATCGGCATTCAAAACAGTCATCTCCGGACGCACTCCATCGGCGCGCCCCACGTCGAGCTCGACGGCCTCCTCGAACCCGGGAGCACCGCGCCGAGCGATCACCTGGGTGGTCAGGATCTTGTATCCGCCGGTCCCCGCCACACCGAGCAACCTGCGAAGCTCCCTGGAGCGCTCCCGGTCGAGGCTCTGCGCCGCCAGATCGTGCCTGAGGCGCTGGTTCTCCGCGTGCAGCCTCTCGATCCGGCTCCGCGCCGAGGGAGCCTCGGCCATCGCCTCGAAGAACTCGCCCACCGGTCGTACGAGTCCCGCCCCCGCGCTCTCCGCGGCGCCGAACAACGTCGTGCCGACCGTCCTGAGCGGACCGAACGGCGACTCCGTGACCGAACGGTGGTCGATGGTCACGAGCACGAGTGCGGAGGCGAGCAGCAGTCCCAGGTTGACCCGTGCCCTGCGGGTGTCCTTCATCAGTGCCGCGGCTCGGGGACCAGGACCTGCTGCAGGGCGTCGAAGTCCTCGACACACTTGCCCGAGCCGAGCGCGACGGAGTCGAGGGCGTTGTCGACGAGGTGAATCGGCATGCCCGTCTCCGCCTTCAGCCGCTCGTCCATGCCCTTGAGAAGCGCACCGCCCCCGGTGAGGGCGATCCCGCGGTCCATCAGGTCTCCGGAAAGCTCGGGCGGGCATTTGTCGAGCGTGGTCTTGACCGCGTCGACGATCACGTTCAGCGGCTCCTCGATGGCCTTGCGGATCTCCGCGGCCGATACCACGATCGTCTTGGGCAGGCCGCTGACCAGGTCGCGGCCCCGGATCTCGGCGTGGCTCTCCTCGGGGAGCGTGCACGCGGAACCGATCGCCATCTTGATCTCCTCGGAGGTGCGCTCACCGAGCATCAGCGAGTATTCCTTCTTCGCGAAGGTGATGATCGCCTGATCGAGCTCGTCGCCGCCCACCCTGATCGACTGGCTGGTGACCACACCGCCCATCGAGATGATCGCCACCTCGGTGGTCCCGCCGCCTATGTCGATCACCATGTTGCCGGTGGGCTCGTGCACGGGAAGCCCGGCGCCGATCGCGGCCGCCATGGGCTCCTCGACGATGTAGACCCTGCGCGCACCCGCCTGGTAACCGGCCTCCTTGACCGCTCGCTGCTCGACACCGGTGATCCCGCTCGGCACGGCGATGATGATGCGCGGCTTGGCGAAGTGGCGACGCTTGTGCACCCGCTGGATGAAGTAGCGCAGCATGCGCTCGGTGACGTCGAAGTCGGCGATGACGCCGTCCTTGAGCGGGCGGATGGCCACGATGTTGCCGGGAGTGCGGCCTATCATCCGCTTGGCCTCGATACCAACGGCCACGATCTTCCCCGTCGCGGTGTTGATCGCTACGACGGACGGCTCGTTGAGCACGATCCCGCGGCCCCGCACGTACACGAGGGTGTTCGCGGTGCCGAGGTCGACCGCCATGTCACGGCCCAGAAAAGCAAGGTTGCTGCCCATGAGGAAGGCCGGCCTCCTTCCGTCAGGTCGTCGGCGAAAACTACGGAACGCACTCGAATCGTAACGTGACGTACCCACCGTTGAGCGCAATGAGGCGGCCTGCCGCAGCAAAATCTTGGGTTAACCGAACAAGGCGGGCCCCGCTGTCCACAAGGACGGCGGGGCCCGGCAATCTCGGCGAAAGCGCGCGTTCTAGAAGCGATCCGGGAAGAAGATCTTGATCTCCCTCGCGGCGGACTCGGGAGAGTCGGAGCCGTGGACGACGTTCTCGCCGATCTCCAGGGCGTGGTCGCCGCGGATGGTGCCGGGCGCGGACTTGACGGGGTCGGTGAGGCCCGCGAGACCACGGAAGGCCTCGATGGCCCGCGGCCCCTCAAGCACCAGCGCGACCAGCGGGCCGGAGGTGATGAACTCCACCAGCTCGCCGAAGAACGGCCGCTCGGAGTGCTCCGCGTAGTGCGTCTTGGCGGTCTCGACGTCCAGGGTGCGCAGCTCCAGCGCCACGACCTTCAGCCCCTTGCGCTCGACACGGGCGATCACATCGCCGATGAGACCACGCGCCACACCATCGGGCTTGATCAGGACAAGAGTGCGCTCGGACACTGGAGTTCTCCTTTGAACATGTATGGGTCGCGGACTGCGGTAATCGCGCGAAGTTTACCGTCCTTCGCGCGATTACCCGTGGTCGGCGAGGTCACTGGAGGGCAGGCCCACTTCCCGGACCGTCCTCGGGCGAGGGCGCGGGCGGGGGCACCACCACGGGCGGCGCGACGACCTTCTCCGGCTCGGCCTCCGTCTCCGGCTCGGGGTCGCGCTCGGGAACACGGTCGGGCTCGTGCCGGGGCCTGGGTCTCCCGCCCTTGCCCACCCCCTGCCCTCCCCCGGTGACGGCCGCGGACCCGCCCTTGGATCCGGTCGCGGCCATAGGTCCCGCCTCGGGATTCGGACGGCCCTGCGGCCTCGGTGCGGCCTCGGACCGTGGCCGCACCACCCCGTGTCCCACCTGCACGTCCTGTTCGGACCGCCCGGGCTGCCCGGCCCGCTCGGACGGCTTGACCTGCCTGGCAGGACCGACCCTTCCGGGAGGTCCCGACGCCGTGGCGGCCGGCCACGCGCCACCGGCGGAATCGGCCTCCCCGGCGGGAGGAGGCACCAGCCCGGAAGTGGATCGCGCCGCGGGCGAGAAGCCGCCCGCACCTGCCGGAGTGTCCCGGGTGTCCCCCAGGCTCACCGGGGTGCCTGGCAGGAGGCGAGCCAGAACGGCGCCGAGCACGATCACCACGAGCACCAGTCCGCCCCCGAGCAGTGCCCACAGGTGCAGGGCGTCCACGAACCCGTCGACCAGCGCCTGCGGGGTCGTGGCGTCCTTCAGGCGGTTGACCTGGACGCCACTGCCAAGCAGAAAGCCCACGAGTACCGCGGGGAAGAACAGCGACAGCGCCAGAAGCGCCGCCCCCTCGCCGCAGGATCGCAACGCACCGGTGAGCGCCACCGAGGCACCGCCCGCGAGCAGCGCGAACGGGAGGATCAGCGGGAGCCCGCCCGGGGCGGGAAGAAACAGCCGCACGGCGCACAGGCCCGCGACCATCACCACGAGCCCACCCGCGGTGACCATGGGCATGGCCGCGTCGCCCAGCCGGTTCGCCGAGAGCGCGGACAGGAGGCCCACCAACGCGGCGATCACGAAGGCCGGCCACAGGCCGGACAGCCCCGGTCCTCCCAGCCCTCCGAGTTCGACGTAGGTGATCTGGGCGGCGGTGGGCAGGGCGACGACGCCGACCGCGATCATCGCGTAGGCCGGCGCCCTACCGGCGGCCCCCTTCGAGACACCGGAGGAGGCCAGGGCGAGCAGGACGAGGATGGACACCAGCGCCGCACGGATCACCAGATTCGGTGACCAGTCGAACGTGCTGCCCAGAGCCAGGGCCGCGACGCCCGCGGCGGGCACGACCACCCACAGCGTGCGTCCGCGTTCGGCGACGACCGGAACGGGGCCCGTGCCGCCCTCGCCCTCCTTCAACCACAGCACCAGATAGAGCGCGGCGAGGGCGAGCGCGACCCCGGTGAGCATCGGGTACGGCTGGAGGGTGACGCGCCAGGAGTCGACCTGGTCGAGGGGCCACAGCGCGAGCGCCTGAGCGGCCAGCAGGCTCCCCGTCAACACGGCCGCCCACACGGCCCGCAGGAGCGTCGAACGCCCCCGGACGGCCATCAGGGTGGCGGGGACCAGCAGGCCCGCTCCGACCCCGTGCAGGACCCGCAGGACCCCTACCAGCGCCGTTGACCCGGCGTACCCGCCGGCGACGTCGGCGAAGGCGAGCAGGGTCAGCCCGGCGACCATCATCGGGGCCGCCCTCATCCGGTGCACGGCCACCGCCGCCACCGGCACGGTCAGGACCATCGCGGGAAGCGCCAGCCCGTGCGCTCTGATCATCGCTATCTGCGAGATGTCCGGCGGCAGGAGGGCGGCGACCACCGAGATGGTGTTGGGAATGGCGACGATCGCCAGCGGCAGCACTACCGCGACGAGCAGTCCGAGGACAACGTCGATCATCAGGGAGACCCGGAGCACGCGCACCAGGCCGGTGGGCCTGGCGGGCACCGCCCGAGTCGGCTGGATGGGAGGGACGGCCATGTTGGCCGACTTTAGCGAGAAGTCACGCCCTCGACACGGCGAGCGACGAATATCGCCGTGATCCACAGCGCGGCGAAGATCACCCCGAGGAGGAACATCGCCGGGACCATGAAGCCGGAGGCGATGGTGAGCACCTGGATCGCGCTTCCCGCGAGGTAGGCGAAAGGCCGCCTGAGCAGGCCGATCACCACCACGCAGAGGAGCGCCAGGCCGAGGCCGACGGTGAACGCGAGGGTCGGTTCGACGCCTTGGATGTTGATCGCGACCGGCGTGAACAGACCGACGACTATGGCCTGCATGCCGAGCACGCTGGCGCAGAGACGCCTCATCCCGGGAGTGACCGTGATCATCTTCTGTCCCTCCGGAGTCGCCACGACCGCACCCGACGACCCGCCACGCCCGACCGGCTCATCCCGCCTCGCCCGCTCACTGTGACCTGTCTACTCACTGCGCCTCGTCCGCCCGACTTGTCTAATAAGAGCGTTTTTCGGCATATCACGCTCTTGGCCGTTCGCGGTGTCCTGCTCGCTCACTGTGCCTCGTCCGCCTTGAGCAGAAGTCGCGCGTCACCGGCGGTCACCACCGACCCGGTGATCAGAACCCCGGCCCCGCTGAACTCTCCCAGAGCGTCGACGATGCCGATCGCCCGGTCGATCGCGCTGTCCAGCCTCTCGACCTGGTGCACCCGGTCAAGGCCGAAGATCTCCTCGGCCAGCGCCGCGAGATCGTCCACATCCATGGACCTCGGCGAGGAGTTCCTGGTCACCACGATCTCGTCCATCATCGGTTCCAGCAGTTCCAGGATGCCCTGGACGTCCTTGTCCTCGAACACCGCCACCACTCCGATGAGCTTCGCGAAGTCGAAGGACTCCTGCACGGCGTCCAGACTGGCCCGGATCCCCGCCGGATTGTGCGCGGCGTCCACGACCACCGTGGGCCCTCTGCGGACCACCTCAAGCCTGCCGGGCGAACGCACCCCCAGGAACGCCTGCCGCACCAGCTCCGCGTCGAGAGGCTCATCCCCACCGGTCAGCGCCTCCACCGCGGCAAGTGCGCAGGCCGCGTTGCCCGCCTGGTGAGCCCCGTAGAGGGGAAGCAGGATGTCCTCGTAGGTTCCCTTGAGCCCTTTGAGCCGGACCAACTGCCCGCCGATGGCGAGTTCCCTGCTCAGCACGCCGAACTCCAGCCCCTCGCGTGCCACGGTGGCACCGACCTCGGCGGCCCGCCTCATCAGCACCGAGGCGGCGGGAAGCTCCTGCTGCGCGAGCACGGCGGTCGCCCCGGGCTTGATGATGCCGGCCTTCTCCCCTGCGATCGTCTCGACGTCGGGCCCGAGGTAGTCGACATGGTCGAGGGAGATGGGCGTGATGACCGCCACGGTGCCGTCGGCGACGTTGGTGGCGTCGGTGACGCCCCCCATCCCCGTCTCGATCACCGCCACATCCACGGGAGCATCGGCGAAGGCGGCGAACGCCATCGCGGTGAGGGTCTCGAAGAAGGAGAGCCTCCGCCCCTGTGAGTCGACCATCTCCAGGTAGGGCGCGATGTCCTCGTACACCTCGATGAAGCGCTCCTCGCTCAGCGGGACGCCGTCCACGCTGATGCGCTCGCGCATGGAAACGAGGTGAGGGCTGGTGAACCGGCCGACACGCAGGTTGCGCTCACGCAGAAGTGCTTCGATCATCCGGGTCGTACTCGACTTGCCGTTCGTACCGGCCACATGCACGACGGGATAGGAGTGCTGCGGGGAACCGAGCAGGTCCACGAGAGCGGCGATCCTGTCGAGGCTGGGCTCGAAGCTCCACTCGACGCCACGCTGCATGATCGCTTGTTCAACCGCTCGATAGTCCACGTCTCCAGCCTACTGACGTCCTGGGCTGGTCCCGGACGGGCCCATGAAGAGTCCAGGGCAGGCCGCGTTCCTGCCCATGGCCAGGAACGCCGGAAAAGCCACGAGGGGAAATTGCCCGGAAAAGAAAAGGCCCTGGAAAGCACGAAAAGGCCCCCACCAAACAGTGGGAGCCCTTTCATGAAAAATTGTCCGGCGGTGACCTACTCTCCCACACCGTCCCCGGTGCAGTACCATCGGCGCTGAAGAGCTTAACTTCCGGGTT
>NZ_JBEZEZ010000057.1:0-27273 GCF_040649155.1 Streptosporangium sp. NPDC049046
TTCCACTGCTTGAGGTTCGATCCGGAGGCGACGTTGCCGCCGCTGTCCAGTGCCAGGCCGGTGGTGCCGTTGGTGATCCGCACATAGCCCGTCGGCTGCTGCGGCGTGCCGGACGCCGTCACGCGGTAGGTGCGACCGGCCTGGCCGGTCAGCCTGATGACGCCGGCCTCCGGGCTGGTGACGGTGACGGCGCCATTGGTCGTGGTGTCGACCACCTGGTAGGTCCCGGTGAGCGACTGGCTGCGCACGTTCACCGTGCCGGCGCGGTCGAACTTGACGAGCATCTCGCCGGCCAGGCCGGAGGCCCAGGTGATGTCCACGGTGTAGCCGCCGCGTCCCCGAAGCCCCTGCACCTTCCCGCTCGGCCAGGCCGAGGGCAGTGCCGGCAGCACGTGCAGCTCGCCGTTGTGGCTCTGCAGCAGCATCTCGGCGATGCCGGAGGTGGCGCCGAAGTTGCCGTCGATCTGGAACGGCGGGTGCAGGTCGAACATGTTCGGCGCGAGCCTGGCCGGCGTCACCAGCAGGCGGATCAGGTTCTGCGCCCGGTTGCCCTCCTCCATCCGCGCCCAGTAGTTGATCTTCCAGGCGAGCGACCAGCCGGTCCCGTCGTCACCGCGCAGTTCGAGGGTCCGCCGCGCGGCGGTGTACAGGGAGGGGGTGCCGCGCTTGGTGATCTGGTTGCTGGGGTGCAGGCCGTACAGGTGGGAGACGTGCCGGTGGTTGGGCTCGGTCTCGACCCAGTCGTACAGCCACTCCTGGATGTTGCCGCGCGAGCCGACCTTCATCGGAGGGAGCCGGTCCCTGGTCGCCAGGACCCGCGTACGGAAGTCGGCGTCGACGCCCAGCACCTGGCTCGCCTTGGCACAGCCGTCGAACAGGTCCCGCAGGATCTGGTTGTCCATCGTGGGGCCCGCGCACACGCTGACGCCCGAGTGGTGGGCCAGTTCCGGGGAGTTCGACGGGTTGGTGACCAGATACCTGAGGGCCGGCTCCTCCACGAGGGTGTCGAGGAAGAACTGGGCGGCGCCCTTCATGGCCGGGTAGTACTCCCGCAGGAAGTCGACGTCGCCGGTGAAGTTGTAGTGGTCCCAGATCATGGTGGCCAGCCATGCGCCGCCGGTCTGCCACATGCCCCAGAACGCGCCGTCCACGACCGAGGTGGCCCGCCAGCCGTCGGTGTTGTGGTGGGTGACCCAGCCGCCGGCGTTGTACTGCACCCGGGCCGTGCGGGCGCCGGTGACCGTGAGGTCGTTGATCATCTTGAACACCGGCTCGTAGCACTCCGACAGGTTCGTGCTGTCGGCCGGCCAGTAGTTCATCGGCAGGTTGGCGTTGATGGTGTACTTCGAGTCCCACGACGGGCTCAGCGAGTCGTTCCAGATGCCCTGCAGGTTGGCCGGCTGGGTGCCCGGACGCGAGGATGAGATCAGCAGATATCGGCCGAACTGGAACAGCAGGGCCGACAGCTGCGGGTCGTTGGTGTTCGCGTGCTGCGAGATCCGCACGTCGGTCGGCTGGTCGGCCGCCGATGTGCGGCCGAGGTCGAGCGTCGTGCGCGAGAACAGCCGCTGGTAGTCGGCGACGTGCCGGCTGCGCAGGTCGCTGTAGGACCTGGTGACGGCCGCGTTGAGGTGCCCGCGCGCGATGCCCTGGTAGTCGCCGCCGACGTTCTGGTAGTTGACGTAGCTGGTGCCGATGGAGATCAGCACCGTCACGCTGTTGGCCCCGGTCACCTGCAGCGTGCCGCCGCTGCTGGTGACGGTGCCGCCTTCGGCGACGGCGCGGGCCAGCCCGAGGAACCGGACCGCGCCGGTCTTGCCCTCCATGTTGCCCGAGACGCCGTCGAGCCCCACGGACGTGCCGTCCGGGCTGGTGCGCGTCGTGCGCTGAGGGCTGTCGAACGTCGCGGAGAACGTGATCGAGCCGGGCCTGTCGGCGGTGAGGCGCACGGCGATGACCTGGTCGGGCGCGCTCGCGAACGTCTCGCGTTGGTAGCGGATGCCGTCCTTCAGGTACGACACCATGGTGGTGGCCGTGGTCAGGTCCAGGTAGCGGTTGTACTCGGAGACCCCGCTCGTGTTGCCGAAGGTGAGCCGCAGGTTGCCGGCGAGCTGGTAGGCGAGCTGCCCCGTCGGGCTGCCGAGCATGTTCTGGTCGATCAGGGTCTGCGCCTGGCTCCACTGGTTCTGGAAGACCAGCTGCCTGATCTGCGCCAGCGCCGCCGCGCCTCTGGTGTTGCTCTGGTCGTAGGGGCCACCGGCCCAGATGGTGTCCTCGTTGAGCTGCAGACGCTCGACGTCGACGTTGCCGAACACCATCGCACCCAGGCGGCCGTTGCCGATCGGGAGTGCGCGGAGCCAGTCGGTGCCGGCGCTCTGGTTGTACCAGAGCGCCATGTCGTTCGCGGCGACCACCGCCGGGGGCGGGGCCGAGGCGGCCTGGGCGGCCGCCGTCCACGGCATCGGTAACAGCATGGAGCCTGCTCCGACCGTTCCGATCTGCATCAGTCGTCTGCGTGTCAGGGGGTGCTCGGACATTTCGTTCCAATCGGTCAGGGGGTATGGCGCCCGGAAGGGCGCCATGGCGGAGGAACGGGAAAGAGGTACCTGAGACGAGCTAGTCCTGGACTTTGCCTCCCGTGAGACGGGAGAGGATGAGGGCGATGAGGATGATGGCTCCGTTGAGAGCCTGGATCCACTGGGCGGGCACGCCGGCCAGGGTGAGGACGTTCTGGATCATGTAGAGCAGGAGGATGCCGGTGAAGGCACCGAACATCGTGCCCTTGCCGCCGTTGAGGCTCACGCCGCCGATCACGGCCGCGGCGAACACGGTGAAGATGGCGCCGTCGCCCTGCGCGGCGGCCACCGAGGCGAGGCGCCCCGACAGCAGCAGGCCCCCGAGCGCGGCGAGCAGGCTGGCGCCCACCAGGGCGGTCCACAGCACCCGGTCGGTGCGGATACCGGCCGCCTTGGCCGCGTCCACGTTCCCGCCGAGGGCGTACAGGGCACGGCCGTAACGGGTGAAACCGAGCAGCACGATGCCGATGGCGAACAACAGCAGGCACAGCCAGATCGAGGCGGGCACACCGAACCACAGGGCCGAGCCGAGGTAGAGCATCGACGGCGGCAGATTGAAGAAGGTCTGGCCGCCGGAGATACCGGTGAGCAGGCCGCGCAGCACGATCAGCATGCCAAGGGTGACGATGAAGCCGTTCAGCCCGAACCGCACGATCAACAAAGCGTTGATCACGCCGATCAGCACTCCGACGGCGAGGGTGATCGGGATCGACCAGGCGCCCGACAGCACGCCGAGCCCGGCGCCCGAGCCGACCGCGACGGTCAGCCAGGCGGCCACACCCGGCGCGAGGCCGAACGTCGACTCCAGCGAGAGGTCCATCTTGCCGGCGACCAGGACGAGGGTCTGCGCCATGACCAGCAGCGAGATCTCCGACATGGTCTGCAGGATGTTGATCAGGTTGTCGCCCTGAAGGAAGATCGGGTGGACGATCTGGCCGACAACGGCGATCACGATGATCGCGGGGATCAGCGCGAGGTCACGCAACCTGGCGAGCCGCAGCCGGGGCCGTTCCCGTTCGGGGGCGACGCTCTCCGGCGCGGGCGTACGGGTTTTCTCAGGCGTCGAGGGCATCGAGCCGGACTCCTTCCATGGCCGCCACCACGTCGTGGTCGTGCCATCCGGCGGCCATCTCCGCGACGAGACGGCCTTGGAACATCACCAGTAGCCGGTCGCACAGCCGCAGGTCGTCGAGTTCGTCGGAGGCGATCACCACACCGCTCCCTTTCTCGGCCGTCTCCTCGACCTTGCCGAGCAGGAACTCCTTGGACTTCACGTCCACCCCCGCGGTGGGGGTGATCAGCACGAGCACCCGGGGGTCGGAGGCGAGCGCCCTGGCCATCACGACCTTCTGCTGGTTGCCACCGGACAGGCCCATCACGGGCAGGTCGGGGCCGGGAGTCTTGATCGCCAAGTTGTCGATCAAGACTCTGGCGAGCCGGTCGCGCCGCCTGCCGCTGATCAGACCGGCCTCGCCGAGCTGTTCGGGGACGGTCATGGTGGCGTTGTCTGCGATCGACATCATCGCGACGAACCCTTGGTGATGCCGGTCGCGGGGGACGAAGCCGACGCCCGCGGCGAGCGCGTCGGGCACGCTGCCGGGACGGGGGCGACGTCCGGCGATCTCGATCGTGCCCGAATCGGCCGCGCGCAGCCCGGCGACGGTTTCGGCCAGTTCGGTCCGGCCGCTGCCTGCCGCGCCCGCCAGGCCGACGATCTCGCCGGCCCGGACCTGGAAGTCGATCTCCCGGTAGGTGTCGCCGTAGGACAGGTCGTGCACGTCGAGCGCGACACCGGCGTCGGCGGGCACGGCCGCCCTGGGCGTCGCCGCGGTCAGGCCGGTCGCCTCTCCCGCCATCGCCGCCACCAGGTCGGTGTGCGTCAGGTCGGCCACCGCGGTGGTCAGGATGTGCCGGGCGTCGCGGAAGACCGTGACCGTGTCGCAGATCTCGTAGATCTCCTGCAGGTGGTGGCTGATGAACAGGAAGGTCACCCCCTGTTCCTGCAGGGCGCGGATGCGGGTGAACAACCGGGCGATGGCCGCGGCGTCGAGCTGGGCGGTCGGTTCGTCGAGGATGATGAAGCGGGCGCCGAAGGAGAGCGCGCGGGCGATCTCCACGAACTGCCGCTGCTCGACGTCCAGCTCGCCGGCCGGCAGGCGCACGTCGACGTCCACCGACCAGGTGGCGAGCAGCGTGGCCGCCTTGCGCCGCAGCGCGTCCCAGCGGACCAGTCCGAACCTGTTCAGGTCGTGACGGTTCAGGTAGAGGTTCTCCGCCACGGTCAGCTCGGGGATGATCGTGGACTTCTGGTAGACGCAGGCCACCCGCTGCCGCCAGGCGTCACGGTCGGTGAGGCGCGGGGCGGGTTCGCCGCCGAACCGTACCTCGCCCTCGTCGGGGGGCGCCAGGCCGGTGAGGATCGAGACCAGGGTCGACTTCCCGGCCCCGTTGCGACCGACCAGGGCGTGGGTCCGGCCGGGCATGATCCGGATTCCGGCACGGTCGAGTGCGACGGTCTCGCCGTACCTCTTACTGACGCCCACCGCCTCGACGAGGGGTGTGGTCGTCTGGTCAGCCGCCAAGGTTGTTGCCCCATAGCGAGGCGTCGTCCGACTTGACGCTCGGGACGTCTCCGTAGGTGCCGCCGTCGGCGGTGACCAGGGGTGCCGACAGCTGGTCCTCCAGCAGGCCGGGTCGCACCTGGATGATGTTGCTGTCGTGGTCGGTCGGGCCGGGCTGGAACGTCTTGCCCTCGATCGCGGCCTTGGTGTACTCCAGCGCGTACTTGGCGTACTGGTCGGCCGGCTGTGAGACGGTCGCGTCGATGTTGCCGGCGGCGATCTCCTTCAGCTCCTGGGGGATGCCGTCGTTGGAGACGACGAAGACGTGCTTGGGGTCGCTCGGGGGGACGAGCAGGTTGCGCTGCTTGAGCAGCTGGAGGGTGCCCGCCAGGGCGAAGCTCGACTGCATGTAGACGCCCTTGATGTCGGGGTTGGCGGTGAGCTGCGTCTGGAGCTTCTGTGAGGCGATGGCGCCGTCCCAGTTGGTGGCCTCGCCGAACACCGTGATGTCGGGGTAGTTGGCCTTCATGCAGTCGTTGAACGCCTCGGTGCGGTCACGGCCGTTGATGGAGGCGAGGTCGCCCTGGAGCATCACCACCTTGCCCTTGCCCGACAGCTTCTCGCCGAGGAACTTGCACGCCTTCTCCCCGTACGCCCGGTTGTCGGCACGCACCACCATGTAGGCGTCACCCTGCTCGGGGCGGGTGTCGACCATGACGACGGGAATCTTCTTGGCGGTGAGTTGCTGGAGGGTGGGGGCCACGGCCGCGGTGTCCTGCGGCGCCAGCACGAGGCCCTTGACGCCCTGGCTGACGAGGCTCTGCACGTTGGAGGTGAGCTTGGCGATGTCGTTCTGCGAGTTGGAGGTCTTCAGGTCGAGGCCGTTCTCGGCGCCGAACTGGGGGACGTACTTGATGAATGAGTTCCAGAAGTCGGTGTCGGATCGGGGGTAGTCCACCCCGACGACCGGCTTGCTATCTCCCGGGGCGGCGGCTGTCGTGCCGGAGTCCGCGTCGCCCCCGCACGCGCCGGTCAGGCCGACCGCGAGGGCGATGGCCGTTCCCAGAGCGAATCCTCGTCTCATGGTTGTTCCTTTCATGTGCTGGGTCGCGGACGGAGTTCGTCCATGTCGTCGTCCGCGGCCAGGTTGGTGCCGGTGGCCGAAGCCGTGAAATCGTCGAAGGCACCCATCACGCCACCCCCGTGGCGTCGGCTGCCCACTGGGGGCCGTGCGGGTAGGCGTACTCGGCGCGGGACGCCGGATGCATCTCGGCGCCCCCACCCGGCTTGACGGGGACGACGTATCGGCCGTCCTCGATCACCACCGGGTCGGTGAAGTGCTCGTGAAGGTGGTCGATGTACTCGATGACGCGGTTCTCGGTGGTGCCGGTGACGGCCACGTAGTCGAACATCGACAGGTGCTGGACCATCTCGCACAGTCCGACGCCGCCCGCGTGCGGGCACACCGGCACACCGAACTTGGCGGCGAGCAGCAGGATGGCGATGTTCTCGTTGACCCCGGCGACCCTGGCCGCGTCGAGCTGCAGGATGTCGATCGCGCCCGCCTGCAGGAACTGCTTGAACATCACCCGGTTGTGACCGTGCTCGCCGGTGGCGACCTTGATGGGCGCGACCCGCTCACGGATGGCGGCGTGGCCGAGCACGTCGTCGGGGGAGGTGGGCTCCTCGATCCAGTACACGTCGAACTCGGCGAGCGCGGCCAGGCGCTCGATCGCCTGGCCGACGTTCCACGCCTGGTTGGCGTCCACAGCGATGCGCACGTCGGGACCGACCGCCTCGCGGGCCAGCCGTACACGCCGGACGTCCTCGGCGGGGTCGGCGCCGACCTTCAGCTTGATCAGGCCGAATCCGTCGGCGACCGCCTCCTTGGACAGCCGGACCAGCTTGTCGTCGGTGTAGCCGAGCCAGCCGGGGGTGGTGGTGTAGGCGGGGTAGCCCTCGGCGATGAGGCGCGCCTGGCGCTCGGCGCGGCCGGGCTCGGCGGCGCGCAGGATGGCGAGCGCCTCCTCGCGGGTGAGCGCGTCCTCCAGGTAGCGGAAGTCGACGACGTCGACGATCTCCTCAGGGGACAGTTCCGCCAGCAGCCGCCACAGCGGCTTACCCGCTCTGCGCGCACGAAGGTCCCACAGAGCGTTGAGCACGGCCCCGGCCGCCATGTGGATGACGCCCTTCTCCGGGCCGAGCCAGCGCAGCTGGCTGTCGCCGGTGAGCCGGCGCGACACCCCGCCGAGATCGCCGAGCACCTCGGAGACCGGCCGTCCGGTGACCAGCGGCGCCAGCGACTCCACGGCGGCGACGGCGATCTCGTTGCCGCGCCCGACGGTGAAGGCGAGCGAGTGCCCCTCCTGCCCGCCGTCGGTCCGCACGATCACGTAGGCGGCGGAGTAGTCGGGCTCGGGGTTCATGGCGTCGGAACCGTCGAGGTGCCGAGAGGTGGGAAAGCGGATGTCGTGGGCCTCGACCGCGGTGATCAGCTCCGTCACGGGGTCCCGCTCCGGTGATGCGTGCGCACGAAGGTCTACCTCCAGTGGATGTTTCCGGAAGATGAAGAGAGCTTCACCACATGGACATGGGATGTCTTTGTAATCCTCCTGACGTGATGTGTCTAGACCTTCCGGCGAAATACCGTGAACGTTGCACAAAAGTCGGATATTTAGTGCCTTTATCGCGCCCCGTGCGGCCCACGCTCGCTCCCGGACGATCGAACCCTCGCGTGAACATGGGATGTCTGTTATGTTCCGGCCGTGACCTGCGTATCGATCGAGCGACTCCACGACCGGAGGTCGAGCCCATGTCCCTGACCGACGAAGCGATCTCCCGCATCCGGGCGCTCGTCCAGTCGGGGGAACTGCCCCCGGGGTCGCGGCTCCCCCCCGAACACCAGCTCGCCGCCCACCTCGGCGTCTCCCGCAACCCGTTGCGCGAGGCGGTCAAGGCACTCGTCGTGGCCAGGGTGCTCGACGTGCGGCGCGGCGACGGCACCTACGTCACCAGCCTGGAGCCGAGGCTGCTGCTGGAAGGGCTGGGACTCGCCGTCGAGCTGCTGCGCGACGACACCCTGCTGGAGATCGTCCAGGTGCGGCGGATGCTGGAGCCCGCGGCGACCGCCCTGGCCGCGTCGAGGATCTCCGCCGCCCAGCTCGCCGAGATCGGCGGGCACCTGGACGCGATGCGCGAGGCGAGCGACGACGTGGAGAAGCTGATCCACCACGACGCCGCCTTCCACCGCGCCGTAGTGCGGGCGACCGGCAACGAGACGCTCTCCACCCTGCTCGACGGGATCTCCGGCCACACCCTGCGGATGCGGGTGTGGCGCGGCACGGTCGAGGCCGGCAGCTCGCACAAGACCGTCGCCGAGCACGAGGCGATCTACAACGCCCTGGCCGCAGGCGACGCGACGCTCGCCCAGGCGGCGGCGCTGATGCACATCGGCACGACCGAGACGTGGATCCGTTCGGTGCTCGAAGACGTCGAGAACTCCCCCGGCGAGGCCGACGGTGATCAGGCACCGCCCGGCACCGGCGTCGCCGACGGACTCTGGCAGGATCTCGGGGGAGACACGGGGGAGAGGGAGACGAGGGAGACACGGTGAAGATACGCCTGGCTTACGGGGAGACCGGCCTCACGGTCGAGCTGCCGGACACGGCCACCACGGTGGTCACCCCCGTACACCACGAGGCCGCGCCCGACCAGATGGGCGTGCTACGGGCGGCCCTGCGCGATCCGGTGGCCGGGCCACCGCTGCGCGAGAGGGTACGGCCGGGACAGACCGTCGCCATCTCGGCCTGCGACGGCACCCGTCCCCAGCCGCGGCACCTGATGATCCCGGCGATCCTCGACGAACTCGACGGCGTCGTCGACCTCGACGACGTGACCATCCTGGTGGCGACCGGCACCCATCGCGGCAACACCGAGGCCGAACTGCGCGCGATGTTCGGCGACGCGGTCGTGGACTCCGTGCGGATCGTCAACCACGACGCCCGCGACCCCGGCTCGCTCACCTACCTCGGCCGCTTCGGCAAGGACGTACCGGTGTGGCTGAACACCGCCTGGGTCGAGGCCGACGTGCGGATCACCACCGGTTTCGTGGAGCCACACTTCTTCGCGGGCTTCTCCGGCGGCCCCAAACTCGTCGCCCCCGGCCTGGCCGCGCTGGAGACCGTCCTCACCCTGCACGACGCCGCGCGTATCGGCGACCCCCGGGCAACCTGGGGGGTGATCGAGGGCAACCCCGTGCACGACGACGTGCGGGCGATCGCCGAGGCCACCGGGGTGACCTTCGCCCTCGACGTGATCCTCAACCGGGACAAGGACATCGCGGCGGCGTTCGGCGGCGACATCCTGCCCATGCACGCCGCCGCCACCGCCGCCGCCCGCCGGGTCGCGATGCGGGAGGTCGAGGCACCCTTCGACGTGGTGGTCACCACCAACTCCGGCTACCCCCTCGACCAGAACCTCTACCAGGCGGTCAAGGGCATGTCGGCGGCGTTCCAGGTGGTCAGGCCGGGCGGTGTGATCGTCTGCGCGGCCGAGTGCCGCGACGGCTTCCCCGACCACGGCTCCTACCGCGAGGTGCTCGCCTCCGAGCCCTCCCCGCAGGCGCTGCTCGACGCGATCGCCGCCAGGCCGGTGACCGTCCCCGACCAGTGGCAGGTGCAGATCCAGGCACGCATCCAGGCCGGCGCCCGGGTGGTGATGCACACCTCCTACCTCGGCGACGCCGACCTGGCGACCGCCCACCTGGAACAGACCGACGACATCGAGGCCACGGTGAACGAGGCGCTGGCCGCCGCCGGCCCCGGCGCCCGGGTGTGCGTGCTCCCCGAGGGGCCGCAGACCATCCCGTACCTGGCCGGCGGCCGGGCATGAGCGAGCGCGTGGTGGACCTGGGGTTCGCCCGGGTCGACGTGGACCGGGAGGCCCGCCAGGGGACGCCGGAGGTGGTCTACGGGCCCGGCAAGACCGCCGGGGAGATCGCCGCGATCGCGTCCGCCCTGCTCGCCCGCAACACCGGCCCGGTGCTGGCCACCCGGGTCGAGGAGGCCGACGCCCCGGCCGTCCTCGCGGCCGTGCCCGGCGGGTCCCACGACCCGGCGGCGCGGCTGCTGGCATGGCGGCCGGCCGCACCCGGAACCTTCGCGGTCGCGGTCGTCACGGCGGGCACCTCCGACGGGCCGGTGGCGGCCGAGGCCGCGGCCGTGGCCCGGGCGCTCGGCCTCGCCGTCACCGTGATCCGCGACGTGGGCGTCGCGGGCATCCACCGGCTGCTCGCCGAGACCGAGCGGCTCCGCGCGGCCGACGCGGTGATCGTCGTGGCGGGCATGGAAGGCGCGCTCGCCAGCGCCGTCGGAGGTCTCGTGGCGGCGCCGGTGATCGCCGTGCCCACCTCCGTCGGGTACGGCGCGGCCCTGGAGGGCGTCACCGCCCTGCTGGCGATGCTGTCCTCGTGCGCCGCAGGCCTCACCGTCGTCAACATCGACTCCGGCTTCGGCGCCGCCATGGCGGCCCACCGCCTCGCCCACACAGCCACCCGCCGCACCCTCTCACCACCCCCGCCCACCCCGGCCGGCGCGGAGGCGGCGCGGCCCGGGGGACGGCCGTGATCTGCTGGGTCAACCCGTTCACAGGGCTCGCCGGCGACATGCTGCTGGCGGCGCTCATCGACGCCGGGGCGCCGCTGGAGGGCATCCGCGCGGCGGTGGGATCGACCGGCCTCACCGGCTGGGAGCTGACCGCCGAGCGGGCCCTCAGCCACGGCCTGGCGGCGACCCGGGTACGGGTCGCGGTCACCGACACGGCGACCGAGCGACGGGCCGCCGAACTGATCGCGATGGCCGGGGCCGCCCGGCCCGAACCGGTCGCCGCCCTCGCCGGCGACGCGCTGAGGGCGATCGCGGAGGCGGAGGGCCGTATCCACGGCACCGACCCCGGCCGGGTGCACCTGCACGAGCTGGGCGGCCACGACGCGCTCGTGGACATCGTCGGCGTGGCCGCCGCGCTGCACCTGCTCGGCGTCGACACCGTGCACTGCGCCCCGATCCCGCTGGGCACCGGCACGGTGACCACCCGCCACGGCGTACTGCCCGTACCGGCTCCCGCGACCGCCGCCCTGCTGCGAGGGGCGCTGGTGACCGGCAGCGACCTGCCGGGCGAGACCGTGACCCCCACGGGGGCGGCGCTGCTGCGCGCCATGCGAGCGCGATACACCCCGCCGCCGGCGATGACCCCGGTGGCGACCGGCTACGGCGCGGGCACCAGGAAACTCCCCGACCGCCCCAACATCGTCGCCGTCACCGTCGCCGAGCCCGCCCGAGACAGCGGCACCGAACCCCTCGTCGTCCTGGAGACCAACCTGGACGACGTCACCGGCGAGGTGCTCGGGCACACGATCGCGCGAGCCCTCGACGCCGGCGCCCTGGACGCCTGGGCCACCCCGGCCACCATGAAGAAGGGACGGCCGGCGCACGTACTGCACCTGCTGTGCCGCCGTCCCGCCCTCCCCGCCCTGCGCGAACTGATCCTCGCCGAGACCGGCGCGCTCGGCGTGCGCGAGGTCGCGGTCGAGCGCACGGCCCTGCCCCGGCACATCACCGAGGTCGACCTGGAGGGCCATCGCGTACGGGTCAAGCACGGACCCCACTCGGCCAAACCCGAACACGACGACGTGGCCGCGGCCTCGGCCGCCCTCGGCCTGTCCCTGCGCGAGACGGCCGCCAGGGCGCTGCGACTGGCCCACGAGCGGCCCCCCACGCACGAGAGCCCCGGTTGACCTCCTCACCGCACCTCAAGGCGGAGGTCACCACGCGGAAAGGAACACGATGACGGCCCTCGACGCCAAGATCGCCACGCTGCTCGACCGGCTGGCGGCCCTGCCCTCGCTCGCCGTCGCCTTCTCCGGCGGGGTCGACTCCGCGCTGGTGCTGGCGGCGGCGGCCCGCTCGGCCGGGACCGGCAGAGTCGCCGACAGAGTCCTGGCGGTGACGGCGGTCTCCGACAGCCTGGCGGCCGAGGAACTCGACGCGGCACGGCGGTTCGCGCTCTCGCTCGGCGTACGGCACCTGTTGCCCGGCACCGCCGAGACGGCGAACCCCGGCTACCGGGCGAACGGCCGCGACCGCTGCTACTTCTGCAAGTCGGAGGTGCTCGACGTGATCGGCCGGGTGGCGGCCGACCACGGCTTCGCGCACGTCGCCACCGGCACCAACGCCGACGACGCCGCCGACCCGTTCCGGCCGGGGATCAGGGCCGCCGACGAGCGCGGGGTGCTCGCCCCGCTGCGGGACGCCGGTCTGACCAAGGCCGAGGTACGGCGGGCCTGCAAGGCATGGGACCTGACCGTCTGGGACAAGCCGGCCGCGCCCTGCCTGGCCAGCCGGGTGGCCTACGGCGTGGAGGTGACACCGGCCAGGCTGCACCGCGTCGAGACGGCCGAGCGGGCGGTGCGCCGCCTGCTGGCCGGAGCCGGCCTGACGGTCACCGACCTGCGGGTACGCGACCTCGGCGACCGGGCGCGGGTGGAACTGGACGCCGACCTGCTGCCCCGGGCCTCAGGCCTGCCGGGCCTGGTCCCCGCCGTACGCGAGGCGGGCTTCCACGGCGCCCAGGTCGACGTGGCGGTCTTCCGCTCCGGAGTGCTGAACATCGAGCCGCTTCGCCCCTGAGTGGTCGCGCGGACCCCCGCGCGCGAGGTCGCTCGCGTGGCCTCGACAGGAAAAGCACCACGGCGGTCCCGGGTTCACCGGACCCGGGCCTGCCGATGGTGAGCCGTCGATCCTTGGATCGGCCTGATGTCCCAGAGGCTTGGCGCGTCGGCCTCCGGGACGTCAGGCCGGCGTTCCGTCTCCTCGTGACGGGACGGGCGCGGTCAGCGTGAGCGATCTGTTCAGGACGTACTCGGTCTCACCCGCTCGGAACATCACCGACGCCTTGATCTGCGCGCGATCGGCCGGGGACGCGAACGACTCGGGTGCCGTGACCTTCCAGGTCTCGGTGGCCGAGTCGCCGGGGGCGAGCACGTCTCTCACCGGTTCGCCGGCGCGTTCGGCCCGCCAGCCCCGCAAGGCGGCGATCGAGACGGCCAGGCCGGTGGCCGGACGCTCGCCCAGGTTCTCCACCGTGACGGTGACGATGGTCGAACCACCGGCCCCCACGGTGACCGGATCGGCGGACAGGAAGGCGCCGGCCGGGGGGCGCCGCGGGTCGGGGGCGCCGCGGTACGGCCCGGCGGGACCCGCCTCGTAGATCACCCGGCTGGCCTCGATCGGGAGGTTGCCGTCGGTGACGACGACGTTGCCGCGGACGACGTTGCCGCGGTCGCCGTCGGCGATGCCGGTGACGGCGGGGTTGGTGGTGTAGTTCCCGACCAGGGTGAGATCACCGGTGTGGTTGGCGACGCCGTTGTTGGCGTGCGCCCACTGCTCCGCGGTGTCGGCGAACACGTTGCGGCGCACGCTCAGGTACCGGGCACCCTCGTCGAAGTACAGGCCGTACTGGCCGCTGTTCTCGCAGAAGTTCTCCTCGACGCGGCTGCGGGGTATCGCCGAGAGCGCGTAGATGCAGCCGGCGGCGTACATCGTCCGCACGACGTCGCGCACGTGGTTGCCCACGATGTGGACGTCACTCAGAGTCGTGGGCGTGTCGTGGACCGGCTGGAAGCGGTAAAGCCCGCGATCGACGTAGTCGGGGCTGCCTCCCGCGTCGTTGGCGCCCCAGCCGTAACCGACGCCGATGCCGATGTAGGGCATCTCGGAGACGTGGTTGTGCTCGATGGTCAGCCGCGTGACGTAGGTGGCGAGAATCGCGGCCTGGTCCAGGTATTCGAGCGCGGTCGCGTGGACGCGGTTGTCGCTGAGCACGATGTCGCTGTTGACCATACGGGGGTCGGACGGATGGTGCGCGTCGGGGCGCACGCCGCCGACCACGATCCCGCCGCCGGCACTCGCGGTGAACGTGCTCCCCACCACCGAGACCCGGTGCGCGCCCAGCCCCACGCCGGTGGCATGGGCGCCCGCGTCGTTGCCGATGCCGAGCCCGACGGAACCGAGGTTGACGAAGGTGCTGTCGAGGAACCCGATGTCGTCGGCCGCCGACACCTGCACCGCCGCGGGCGCCTGTGCCCAGTCGTTACGAGACGCCTCAAGCCCCGTGCAGCCGACGGAGCACGAGGTGAACGCGTCGGCTGGTCGGCGGGGCTGGACGCCGCTGATGAACACGCCGGTCTGCTGGTTGGCGTACCCGTCGGACGAACCGGGACGCAGCCACGTGGTGCCGGTGAAGGTGAGGCCCTCGAATCGCAGGTTGCGGGCGGGCTCGTCGTAGGTGCCGCCGACCTGGAGCAGCGATTCCAGCCGCGGCAGCTCCACCCGCGCGCGTGAGATGTCCTGCCCCGGGAGCGGTTTGTAGTAGAGCGTCCCCGTCGCCGGGTCCAGATACCACTCGCCGGGCTCGGTCAGGAAACTCCTGGAGTTGAGCAGGAAGAACGTCGGGGTGCGGAACGGAGCCTGGACAGTGTCGTAGCCGTAGGTGTTGTTGTCCCAGGCCGGCTGTTGCATGACGACCGTCGATCCGGAGACGCTCCGCAGCGGCGCGAACCGGTTGGTGAACGTCAGCATCGCCTGCAGTTCGATGCGCCCCTGGTCGGGCAGGGTGGCCAGGTAGGCGAGGTCGGGGTTGTCGACGGTGAAACCGGTCGCGGTCGGCGTGATGTCGCCGGGTGCCAGCCTGATCCGCGCGCGTCGCGCGAGGACCCCGTCGACGTAGAGCTGCCGGGTGTCGAATCCGGTGCCGACCCGGGCCCGGTAGACGCCCGTGGCCTCGTCGTCGGGGTCGTCGGGTTCCCAGCCGGTGACGGGCCGGGCGCCGCTCAGTACGGGCCTGGCCCCGCGCGCCGCCCTCCAGGTCACGGTGTGCCCGCCGCGCCCGGAGTCGGCGGCGTCCAGGCGCAGCGGCGAGAGCAGTCGGTGGATCCCGTCCAGGAGCAGGACGACGACGTCGCGGTCGCCCTCGGCCGCCGCCTCGCGCGCCCGCCGCCGTGCCTCCCACAGGGTCGCCAGTGGCCGACTCGTGGTGCCGGGGCCGCCGTCGTCGGCGTTCTCGGCCCCGGTGGGCGCGACCACGATCGTGTGGCCGGCCCGTGAGGTCTCCGCCGGGGCCGAGGCGCGTCTGTGTGGCACGAACGACGAACGCACGCGCGTTCCTTTCTTCCGGCCCGGGACGCTCATCCGGCCCGGGGACACGGCGTGGGCCGTCGGTGTCGAACGCTGAAGGGCTACCTCGGCGTTCGGTCGCGCAGGTCCACGGCCAGGGGGGCGAGCAGGCGCTGCTGCGCGACCTGATCGTGATCGGTCACCGAGAGCAGCCGGCGTCCGGCCTGCTCGGGGCGGACGCCGGGGCCGTCGGCCGTCAGGGTGCCCGGCCGGTGGGTGAACCCCCTGATGACGTCCTCGTCGACCGTGACGCCCAGGCCGGGCGAGTCCCCGAGGTGGAACGCGCCGTCCTCGACGTGCAGGTCGACGGACACCCCCAGTGGCGGACGCAGGTCCTGCAACTCGCTGGCGATGTGGTTCGGCACCGAGGTCGCGGCGTGCAGCAGGCCGATCGGGATGTTGCCGATCGGGCTGACCGGCAGATCGTGGGCGTGAGCCAGGGCCGACACCCGCAGGAAATGGGAGACACCCCAGACCGCGGCCGTCTGGACGATGTCGACGGCTCCCGCGGCCAGCAGCGGGCGATACTGCTCAAGTCCGGTGAGGTTCTCCCCGGTGGCGACCGACGCGCGGATCCCCCTGCCGACGGTGGCATGGCCCTCGGCGTCCCACCGCCGGACGGGCTCCTCGATCCAGGTGAGATCCAGGGTGCGCTCCAGCTCGCAGACGTGCCGGATCGCCTGTTTGCGCGACCACGACTCGTTCACGTCGAGCATCAGGCCCGGCCGCCTTCCGTGCCCGGCCTCGGTCAGGACCTCCTGCACCAGCGTCAGACGGTGCCTGTCCCGCTCGATGTCGAGGCCGCCTTTGATCTTGGCGGCCCGCAGGCCGTACCGGGCGTAGACCTCGTAGGCCGAGACGAGCTCGTCGTCGGTCAGGCCGATGTCCAGACCGGAGGCGTAGGCGGGGACCCGCCTGTCGCGCCCGCCCAGCAGACGCCAGAGCGGTTCGCCGGCGATCTTCGCCTTGATGTCCCACAGGGCGGTGTCCATGGCGCCGATGGTCCCGAACACCGCGCCCGCGTGGCCCGCCTTGAAGGTCTGCCGCAGCATGCGGTCGTACAGCGCCGCCACGCCGCGCGGGTCCTCACCCTCGATGGCGGCGAAGACGCCGTCGATCTCCACGTGAGGTCCGATGCCGACACCGGTGATCCCCTCGTCGGTGTCCACCATGACGATGGACACCGGAACGACGCCGTCGGCGTACAGGCCGTTGGAATCACCGACAGGACGGTCCCATTCCTGGACCGTCGTCAAAGTGCGATACCCCGAAATACGCATGTCAGCCCTTCGTGGAACCGGCGGTGACCCCGTCGGCGATCTGGCGCTGGAGAAAGAGATAGATCATCAACATGGGTACGGCGGCGATCAGCACCCCGGAGGCGAAGGTGGGGATGTTGTCGGAGTACTGTCCACGCAGCGAGGTGACCCCGACCATGAGGGTGCGGTGGTCGGCCGACGGCATCATCAGCAGGGCGATGAGCACGTCGTTCCAGCAGAACAGCGTGTTGAGAATGCCGACCGACAGCAGCGCCGGAGTGCCCATGGGCAGCATGATCCGCCGGTAGACGCCGTACGTGGTGTTCCCGTCGATCCTCGCCGCGTCGACGATCTCCGCCGGGATGGTCTTGTAGTAACTCGTCATCAGGAAGATGGTGAACGGCAGGAACTGCGCGACGTAGGCGAGGATCAACCCCGGGTAGGTGTCGATGAGGCCGCTGTCGGCCATGACCCGCGCGAGCGGCACCATGATCACCTGAAACGGGATGAGCAGCGCCGCGAGACAGCCGAGGAAAAGCACCTTGGAACCGCGAAACCGCAGCTGGCTCAGCGCGAAGCCCGCCATCGACCCGAAGAGGAGCAGCAGGACCACCGAGATCGTCACCACGATGAGCGAGTTGGCGAAGTATCGTGCCATGCCGACACTGGTCCACGCCGTGACGATGTTCTCCCACTGCAGGGAGGTCGTCAGGGCGAAGCGGTCGAGGACGTACTCACGCCGGGTCTTCAGGGCGACGTTGACGGTGAACACGAGGGGGTAGATCGTCGCCAGCGCGAGGAGCGCCATCGGAACGGCGAGCACCCACCTGATCAGTCTCTTGCCGAGCATCAGTCCTGCCTCCCCGCGCGGCGGAGCACGCTGATCTGCAGGAGCCCCACCACGAGCATGATGAGGAAGAGGACCGTCGACGCGGCCGAGGCGAGCGCCGGGCGGTTCATCTGTCCCTGCTGGATCCAGACGTAGTACTCCGGCAGGTAGGTGGACCCCTCCGGGCCGCCGCTGGTCATGACGTACAGCAGGCCGAACATGGATGTCAGCATCCCGATCATCGTGGTCACGAAGACGAACTGAATGGTGCGGGTCAGGCCCGGGATGATCACGTGCCAGATGGTCTGCGGGAGCGACGCGCCGTCCATCCTGGCCGCGTCCAGGAGCGCGGAGTCCAGGGTGGCGAATCCGGCGAGGAACACCACCAGGGCCATCCCGAACGTCGCCCAGATCTGCACGCCGACCACCGCGAACATGGCGACATCCGGATCGCCGAGCCAGTCGACCGGGCCGAGGCCGATCGTCGCGAGGATGGAGTTCAGCGGGCCGTCGAAGGCGAGCATCAGGTTGAAGATCGCACCGACGATCACCGGGGAGAGCACGGCCGGGAAGAAGTAGACGCTACGGAAGACCCGATGCCCGGGAACGCGCAGGTAGATGAACGTCGCGAGCAGCCCGGGGATGGCCACCGCGACGGGAAGCAGCAGCACCAGCAGCAGCACGTTGCGCAGCGCGCTCTGGAACGTCGCGTCCTGGAACATCTCCAGGTAGTTGTCGAAGCCGACCATCGCCCCGTTGCGCTCACCGTCGCCGGTGAAGGAGAAGTTGACGCCCAGCAGCAGCGGCCACAGCCGCAGGGCCACGATGATCAGTAGGGCCGGAGCCACCAGAACGTAAGGCGCGAGGCGCTCGGAGCGCAACGAGCGGGAGGACGGCCGGGAAACGTTCCCGGCGTCGGCGCGGCGTGCCCGCGGCCCTGTTTTCTTTGCTTCCCCCGCACCGCCCGCACCGTCTGCCCGCCCGGAACCGACCGGGCGGGCAGACGGTGAAGAATCTCTGACCGGCACGAGATCAGCTCGCCCGATCCGAGGCGGCCAGCTGCTCCACTACCTCGTCGACGGTCGCCGAGCCGCTCAGGAGCTGCTGGGAAAGCCTTCCCATCAGGTCCAGGGTCTTGGAGGACAGCGCGACATGCAGCGCGGGCTTGCCTTCCTTGAGCTGGGAGACGAGCGTGCCGACGGCCGCGGGGGCCTGCGAGACGTCGATCGTGGTGTCGGACGCGATCGCGCCGGCGTCGGAGTAGAAGGAGGTGAGAGCGTCGGTGGTGGTCAGCGACCGCACCAGGTCGGCGGCGAGCTTGGGGTCCTTCGCCCACTTCGCGACGCCGTAGCCGATGCCGCCGTCGTAGGCGAGGCTCGGGGTCACCCCGTCGGTGACGACCGGAGCGGGCATGACGCCGAGCTTGTCGGCCCCCAGGAACTCGCTGAAGTCCTTCCAGTGCCCGATGTCGGACATCAGGCCGATGATGTGGGCGGCCTTACCGGAGTTGAAGATCGTGAAGGCGTCGTTGAACATCGCGGTCGAGTTGGCCCCGTCGTTGTTCAGCTTCGCGTCGCCGGTGTCCTTCCACAGCTTGAAGATCTTCTTCACGTTGGGGGAGTCCCAGACGCGCTTCCCGGCGATCCAGTCGTCGTACTCCTGTGCTGTCAGGATGCCCGAGCCGAGGCCCGACATGAAGAACTGGATGCCGGCGCCCTCCTTGTTGCCGAGCGCGAAGCACTTGGCCCCGGTCGCCTTCTTGATGGTGGCGCAGTCGTCGAGGAACTTGTCCCAGGTGGTGGCGGGGTTCGCCGGGTCGAGTCCCGCCTTCTCGTACAGCGTCTTGTTGTAGTAGATCGGGTGGCCCTGCAACGTCAACGGCGCGGCGTAGATCTTGCCTGCCTCGCTGAACGCGTCCCAGCCCGCCAGGCGCTGCTTGTCCTCGGCCACGTACTGGTCGAGCGGAAGGAGCGCGTCCACGCGGTCGCGGATCTGGCCGCCTCCGTTGAAGAGCATGACGTCAGGCCCCGCGCTGGACTGGATCGCCGAGCCCAGCAGGGTGTAGTACTGGTCGAAGGGCTGGGCCACGAACTCGACCGTGACGTCCGGATGCTTCTTGGCGAAGTCGTCCTTCGCCTTCTGGATGTAGTTGGCGGCGGACGCCTCACCCGATTTCCAGTCCCAGACCACGAGTTTCGTGACCTTGCCGGACTCGCTCGGCGACGACGTGGGTCGCGTGGCGCTTCCGCAGCCGGTCAAGACCAGCCCCGCGGCCAGGACGGCCGACCAGAGTGCTCGCTGCTTCATTGCTGTTCACTCTCCAGAGGGTGGCCGGGCTCACCCGGCCTTCGTTTGAGGCGAAACGTAATTCGTATGACGTCTGACGTCAATATGCGTGACATATACTGATGTTGAAATGTGGCGCCGCCCGCGGCACCGGAGGAGATATGACGGCATCACAGGAGTCGCCCCTGAGCTTGGCGTCCCCTCCGGCGTGGGTGCGACGGCCGGCGAACCTCGCCAGGGCGGTCACGGCGGAGCTGGTGGAGCGCATCGTTCGCGGAGCGCACCCGCCCGGCACACCGCTGCCCGCCGAGCCGGTCCTCTGCGAGACCTTCTCGGTGAGCCGGACCGTCATCCGCGAGGCGGTGAAGATCCTTCAGGAGAAGGGGCTGGTGCAGGTCCGCCAGGGCAGCGGCACCATAGTCACCTCGCCGACGATGTGGGACATGCTCGACGAACTCGTCCTCGCGGCGACCATCGCCGAGGACGAGAGCCTGGCGATCCTCGACGACCTCGTCGTCACGCGGCGCGTGCTGGAGTCCGACATGGCGAATCTCGCCGCTCGCCTCGCGGACCAGGACACCATCGATCGGCTGCGTGCGCTGGTGGACCGGATGGACGAGCTCGTGGACGATCATGTCACCTACGCCGACCACGACCGCGCCTTCCACGACACGATCATGCAGGCGTCCGGAAACCGCATCGCCCGCGGCGTGGTGCGGGCACTGGAGAGCCAGGTCATCAACACCGCCCGCTACATGGGCCAGCCCCAGCGGGCACTGTGCGTGGCGTCCAACCTCGGTCATCGCCGTATTTACGAGCACATCGCCGCCCACGACCCCGGCGGCGCCGCCGGGGCGATGTTCACGCACATCACCGAAGCCTGGCTCGTTCGTCGCGGCGGGCCGGGCGATCCCGTACGCCTGGAGCGCTGAGGGCCGGCCTATGGACACGCGTTCCCTCGCGCGGGGTCGCCGGGGAGGTCCGAGGACTCGGTGGAAGGAGCCGGCCCGGTCAGGCCCAGGGCGGTGACGCGCCGTACCAGGGACTCGCGCCGCACCCGGATCTGCCGGCCGTTGTCGTGGCCGGCGAGGGTCGCGGCGCGCACCTCGGCGATGACGTGGGAGTGCGGGACGTTGAGCACCGCGGCGGCCGTGGCGACGCTCACCAGGGGCTCGTCGGGCAGCATCGCGAGCCGTTCGGCGATCATGCGCTCGCGGAACTCGGCGGCGAACCACACGGTGGCGTCACCGATGCCGAGATGAAGGACGAGACCTTCGCGTTCCAGATGCCGCAGGAGGTCGTCGATGTCGCCCGGCGTGCTCATGTGGTGCTTTCCCTCGTGTTCGGTGGTGTGGGCGGGATGGGGACCCGCGTTCCGGCGGCAGTGCCCTCGACTGCCCCCGGAGCGTCCCGGACGGGTGGGGCCCGTCCGCCCCCGCCCCCGGCCGGGGGCGGGTGACGGCTTTCGCCGGGGCGGTGGGCCGCCCCGGCGAAGACATGAGACGGCTGGATCAGTTGCGCAGGCTCCAGCGCTGGTTGGCGCCGCCGTTGCAGGCCCAGAGGTTGAGCTTGGTGCCGTTGGCGGTGCCGTTGCTGGGCGCGTCCAGGCACAGCCCTGACTGCACGCCCGTGATGGTGCCGTTGGCGTTGACGTTCCACTGCTGGTTCGCTTGCCCGTTGCAGTCCCAGATCACCACCTGGGTGCCGTTGGCGGTTCCCTGGCCGTAGGCGTCCAGGCACTTGTTGCCGTACACCTGCAGCTGCTTGCCCGAGGTGTGGGTCCAACGCTGGCTGGTGGCGCTGCCGCAGTCCCAGAGATGTGCCTGGGCTCCGTTGGCGGTGCTGTTGCCGGTGACGTCGACGCAGCGGTTCGACTGGGCCCCGACGATCTGCGCGCTCTGCTGCGGGTTACCGCTCGTCTGGGGGCCGGCGGCCGCCATCACGGCCTGGGCTCCCGAGGGCCAGTTGCCGTTGGTGACCGTGACGTTGCCGTTGACGACGTTGCCCCGGTCGCCGTTGGTCACGTTGGTGCTGTTGTTGGTCGACCAGTTGTTGGTGACGGTGAAGTTCCCCATGTTCTCGGCGTACCAGTAGTTGGCGGTGGCCCAGGTGCCGGTGGAGGAGAAGACGTTGTTGCGAGCGGTGTAGTAGCGCGAGCCCTCGTCGAAGTAGAGCCCGAAGTAGCCGTTGGTCCGCAGGCAGTAGTTGTCGCTGATCACCGCGTTCGGGTTCGCCGACAGCGTGTAGATGCATCCGCCGTCGTTCATCTGCTGCATGACGTCGTGCACGTAGTTGCCGGTGAGCCGGTTGTTGGACGCGGTGGTGGCCGTGGTGTACCTCGGCTGGTAGTTGTACAGGCCGCGACCGGCGTAGTGCTCACTGCCGCCGGCGTCGTTGGCGCCCCAGCCGTACCCGATCGACATGCCGGTGTACGGCATGTTGTAGACCTCGTTGTTGGAGACGGTGGCGGTGTTGACGTAGGTGGTCAGGACCGACACGATGCCCCGGTACTCCACGCCGAGGTCGTGGATGCGGTTGTTGCTGACGGTGATGTTCCGGTTCACCATCCGCTGGTCGCCGGGGTGGTGCGCGTCGGCGCGCACGCCGCCGACCACGATGCCGCCGGCCGAGGTGCGGGCGATCTCGGACCGGGTGACGGTGATGTTGCTCGCGCCCAGGCCGACACCGCTGGTGTGGCCGTTGGCGTCGTTGCCGATACCCACGGCCGTCTGGCCGAGGTTGAAGAACTGCGAGTCGCTGAAGGTGATGTTGTTGGCGGCCGACACCTGCACTGCGGCGGGCATCTGGTACCAGTTCGGCCGGGTGGCCTCGAACTGCGGGCAGCCGTTGTGGCAGGAGGAGAAGGCCGGCCAGTTCCAGTTGCCGGCCATGTAGACGCCGGTCTGCTGGTCCACGTAGCCCTGGTTGCCGCTGGGGCCCATCCAGGTCGTGCCGGTGAAGGTGATTCCGGTGAACGAGATGTGGTGGGCGGGCGTGTCGTAGGTGCCCCCGACGTTCACCAGGGACTGCAGCGTCGGCAGCTCCACGCTGACGTTGCTCATGTTCTGCCCGGCGAGCGGGATGTAGGAGAGCTGGCCGGTCCCGGGGTTGAGGTGCCACTCGCCCGGTGAGTCGAGGAACTCGTAGGCGTTGGCCAGGTAGAGCGGACCCGCCCGGTGCGGGCTGGTGAAGGTGTCGTATCCGAAGTTGTTGTTGCTCCAGCCGGGCTGCTGCATCGTGATGAAGTTCCCGGTGATGTTCTGCACCCTCACGTACCGGTCGGTGAACGAGCCGACGCTCTCCATCTCGACCTGGTTCTTGTTGGCGAGGTTGTTCAGATAGCTCAGGGCGCCGTTGGTGAAGGAGAGGCCGCTGCTGTTGGCGGTGAAGTCCGACCGGTTCACGGTGGTACGCGCGCGTGTGGCGATGGCACCGTTGACGTAGAGCTGCCGGCTGTCGACCCCGGTGCCGACGTTGGCCCGCCAGATGTTCTTCCCTGAGTCGGCGAGCGACCAGCCGGTGACCGCCCTCGCGCCGCTGATCACGGGGCGCGCCGACGGGGCGGCCCGCCATATCACCTGGTATCCGTTGTTACCGGAGTCGGCGGCGGTGAACCGTAGTGGCGCGGAGAGCCGGTACACCCCGTCGGCCAGTTCCACGACGATGTCGCCGGACATCGCGCCGGTGAGCGCCCGCACCGCGGTCTGCGCGGCCGGCAACGAGCACGGCTGGGCGCTGGAGCAGCTGCTGCCGCTGCCGGAGGGGGAGGCGTAGAGGGTCGTGGTGGCCGCGAGGGCGGGGGAGACCGGCGCCACCAGAGCGGCCGCGGCGGTCAATCCGATCGCGGCCGCTCCGGCCAGCATCAGTCTCCGTATCGCGGAGTACGAGAGTTCGAACACGGCACTTCCTTACGTGGGGGGGTGGTGGGAGAGCGGTCGGCGTGCCGCTCTCCCACGGCGGGCACGCGAAGGTGCCCCGCCGTGGGCGGAATCCCCCGCCGGGAGGGTCGTTCTTCCCGGCGGGGGATTCCCGAAGGTGTCTCAGAGACGGTCCGGCAGGAGGATCAGATCCGGGTCCAGCGCTGGTTGCCTCCGCCGTTGCAGGACCAGATGACGAGCTTGGTGCCGTTGGCCGTGGCGTTGTTGGGCACGTCCAGGCACTTGTTCGAGCCGAGGGCGGTGATGCTGCCGTCGGAGTTGAGGCGCCACTTCTGGTTGTTCTGGCCGTTGCAGTCCCAGATCTGCACCGCGGCGCCGTCGGCGGTGCTCTGGTTGCTCACGTCCAGGCACTTGTTGCCGTAGACCCGCAGCTCACTCGCGCCGTTCGACGTCCACTGCTGGTTGCTCTGGCCGTTGCAGTCCCAGATCTGCGCGAGGGCGCCGTTGGCCTGGGAGGCGCCGGTCACGTCGAGGCACTTGCCCGAGGCCGTGCCCCGGAGCGGGCTCGTCTGCGTTCCCGGGTTCGCGGTCGGAGTCGGGTTCGGGGTCGGGGTCGGGTTGGGGTTGGGGTCGCTGCCGAACTGCGAGAAGAACCTCCACACCTCGCCCTTGGTCCAGGTCGTGATGCCGCTCTCGGCGTAGGTCCCGTCCACCGGACCGGGCATGTGACCGTTGTCGAAGGCGGCCCACACGACCGGGTAGCCCGCGCGGCAGCCCGAGTAGGTGGTGGTGATGTGCGTCCTGCTGCCAGAGCCCGGCTCCGGCGGGTTCTGGGGGGTGCAGCCGTTGTTCCTGACGAACCTGTCACGCAGTGACCGGCCCTGGGAGATGTTGAGGACGTTGTCGGTGATGCCGTGCAGTCCCATGTAGGCGATGGGCTGGCTGCCGTCGCTGCATCCGCTGAGCTGGGCGCCGGCGTAGACCGCGACCGCGCGGAAGACGTTCGCCCGGCTGCAGGCGAGCGAGTAGCTCATACCGCCGCCGTAGCTGAAGCCCATGGCGAAGCGCTGCGAGGTGTCGACGCACAGGGCCGCGTCGATCCGCCTGATCAGGTCGTCGACGAGGACCACGTCCTCGTTGCCGGAGTTGGCCCAGCCGTTGCCGATGCCCTGGGGCGCGACGAAGATCGCGTTGTTGTTCGACATCTGCCGCATGCCGTAGAAGGACCACGGGTAACCGCTGGTGCCGCCGGAGTCGACGTCGTTCATGGTGCCGCCCCGCCAGTGGAATCCGAAGAACAACCGGTAGGGGGTGTTGTTGTTGTAGTTGTCGGGGAGTCTCAGGATGAAGGAGCGGGTCTTGCCGCCGCTCTGGATCGTCTGCGTACCGTTGTTCAGCCCCGGGGCCTTGCCGCACCCGGCGGTCGGCGCGAGGGCGCGGGCCCCCGCCGACGACGACGCGGTGGCGCTGGAGCTGCTCAGTGCGGCATGTGCCGTGGACACGACGAGGAGGGCCGCGACCGCGATCGCTCCGAAGAGGGATCTCCGCTTCGCCATCAGGTGACCTCCCCTGCGGTTCGAATATCGGCATGTCTTGGTGGGCAGACCACTTGCTTCTCCTTCATGTGGGGGGTGAGGAGTTTCAGCCGGCCGGTGTGGCGGCTCGACGCCGTTTTTGTTTTCGCCCGCGCCGAACAGCACGCCTGGCCGGTTCTTGCAGGTGTCGCCGAACAATCGCGCCCTGGTCCGAGGTGGTCGGGACCGTTCGCGTTGCCGTCATGGACGGCGATGTCCGTCCTTGTCTCCGGTGGCTTCCCCTCCGCTCCAGATGTGGTCCGGCCAAAGGGGGGCCCTCCGACAGGAGGCGTCCCGGAGACTTAGCTACTAATTACGTTCCTCACGCTGAGTCGCGTCAAGACCTTAAGCCCACTTATTTCTGACTCCTCACAGGGGTTCCTTTGTCAGAGTTGGGGTTCATTTGAAGATAGGTGCAGGTAGAGGGCTTACTCCTTCCTTCCTTCTTGCTGTGGATCCGAGCCCGGGCAGGATGTGTAGCACTTAATGTCAGGTAGGTTGAGAGGGATTGATGCTGATCCGTGCCTCAGTTGGTCGTACTCTTGAGGAGGTGGTGGCAGGGAGAGGGCGGGTAGCGTGATCGATAATCCGCGCGTGGAAGGCGCATACCGGCCGGGCTACGAGGTGGCCGCGGAGCAGGTGCTGGAGTTGATCACCAGGCTGCACCTGCGGCCGGGTGATCGAATGCCCACCGAGAACGAGCTGGCCCAGCAACTGGGCACGAGCCGGACCGTGGTGCGCGAGGCGGTGAAGATACTCTCCGCGCTCGGCAGGATACGCGCCCAGAAAGGGCGCGGCCTCTACGTGGCCGACGACGAGGGGATGCTCGGCACCGGACGATGGGCGTCCTTCTTCCTGCCCACCGACCTGGACCACATCTACATGCTGTTCGAGTTCCGCCGGGCCCAGGAGATGGAGACCAGCCGGCTGGCCGCCCGCCGCGCCACCCCGGCGGAGCTGGGAGACATCGAGAAGTGGGCCGGGGTGTGCCGCTACGGGTTCGACACCGGACGCGAGGAGCTGTTCAACGAGGGCGACGACGCCTTCCACACCGCCATCGCGACGGCCTCGCACAACATGTTCCTCCAGATAGCGGTGCGGGAGGCTCGCCGGCTGCAGGCGCAGTCCAACCTCATCGGACTGCGAGGCTCGGTGGGCGGGCACGCGGCGAAGGCCGTCGAGGAGCACGACGCCATCTACCAGGCCATCCGCGCCGGTGACCCCGAGGCGGCGGCCCAGGCCGCGGCGACGCACATCGACAACACGCTGGACGACTACCGCAGGGAGATCCAGCAACGCATCTTCTCGCCGACCGACTGACTTTCCGCGGGCGGGCGACACGGACGGCAGGCGCGCGGCGCCGTCGGAACCCGCCCGGCGCCGTCGCGCCGGGCGGGTCCGCCACCAGGTCAGGTGCGGGTCCAACGCTGGTTGGCGCCGCCGTTGCAGGACTGAGTGGAGAGTCTGGTGCCGTTGGCCGTGGCGTTGCCGGGTACCTCCAGGCACCTGTTCGAGCCGAGGGCGGTGATGCTGCCGTCGGAGTTGAGGCGCCACTTCTGGTTGTTCTGGCCGTTGCAGTCCCAGATCTGAACCGTGACGATGCCGGTGGCGCTCTGGTAGACCTCCAGGCACTTGTTGTCATACACCCGCAGCTCACTCGTACCGGTCGGCGTCCACTGCTGGTTGTTCTGGCCGTTGCAGTCCCAGATCTGCACCGGCGTGCCGTTGGCCTGCGAGGCGCCGGTCACGTCGAGGCACCTGCCCGAGCCAACCCCTCTGATCGCGCTCCCGGTCGTGAGGGTGGACGTGAGGCTCGTATTCGTCGGGTTGTTGCCGAAGTTGGTCACCTGGGTGAGCGACGCGGCCGCGGCGGGCCGGACCGCGAGGAGCAGGCTCGCGATCACCATGGGTAACGCGGCGACCGCGAGCAGGGCGCTGAGTCTTCGTCTCACGTCGTGTCCTTTCGATTGCCGGGAACGTCAGAGCGCGGTGATGGTCCACTGGTTGTTGGTGCTGTTGTTGGGGGCCCACATGGCGACGGTGGAGCCGGCGGTGCTGTTGCCCATGCCGTCGAGGGCGGTGTT
>NZ_JBEZEZ010000058.1:0-25454 GCF_040649155.1 Streptosporangium sp. NPDC049046
CGGCGCAGCCCGCGGCCCCGGCCGCACCCCCCCCCCGGGCCCTCGTCATGCGCGGGTCAGGGGGCCGGGCATCCCGCCGGGCGGGATGTCCCGCCGCCCGAGGCCCGGGCGCGAAGCCCGGGCCCCACGGCTCAGACCTTCGCCTCCGCCTTGGCTTCGGCCTTGGCGAGAGCGCCGTCCACCGCCTCGGCGAAGTCGGCGAGCCCCGGGTTCTCGAACAGCACCCGGATCGGCACGTTCACCGCGAACCTCTCCCGCACCTGGGTGATCACCTGCGCGGCCACCAGGGAGTGACCGCCGATCTCCAGGAAGTCGTCCTCGCGGGCGATCCGCCTGAGCTTCAGCACCTCGGCCCAGATCTCGGCGATCGTCTGCTCCGTCGCGGTCTGTGGCGCGTCGAAGTCGTCGTCACCGCCGTCACCGCCGTCGCCGCCGGGTTCGGGCAGCGCCTGGCGGTCCACCTTGCCCGAGGAGGTGAGCGGCATCGCGTCCAGCGTCACGTACGAGGAGGGCAGCATGTACGCGGGCAGCGAGCCCTGCAGGAACCGGTGCAGCTCGCCGGTGAGGCCGCTGCGGTCGGCGATGATCCTGGAGGCGTCGTCGAGCACGACGTAGGAGACGAGCCGGTCGTCGCGCACGCTGACCACGGCCTCGCGCACCCCCGGATAGCGGGTGATCGCGGCCTCGATCTCGGCGGGCTCCACCCGGAAACCGCGGATCTTCACCTGGTGGTCCACCCGGCCCACGTACTGCAGCCGGCCGTCGGGCAGGTAGCGGGCCAGGTCGCCGGTCCGGTAGAGCCGGGCGCCGGGAGGGCCGTACGGGTCGGGCATGAACGACTGCGCGGTCAGGCCGGGCTTGCCCCGGTAGCCGTGCGCCAGGCCGGTGCCGCCGACGTACAGCTCGCCGGGCACGCCCGCGGGGAGCGGGTTGAGCCAGCGGTCCATCACGTAGGCCCGGAAGTTGGCGAGCGGCCGGCCGATCGGCGGCGCGTACGCGGCGGCGGGGTCGCAGGTCCCCATCGTGGCGCACACGGTCGTCTCCGTCGGCCCGTAGGCGTTGACGAAGACACGGCCGGGAGCCCAGGTCCGCACCAGCCCGGTCGGGCAGTGCTCGCCCGCGACGACCATGAGCCGCACCGTGTCCAGCTCGTCGCCCTTGAGCGTGCTGAGGAAGGTCGGCGGGAACGTGGCCGCGGTCACCCCCTGCTCGCAGATGGCCTTCGCCGTCTCCTGCGGGGTCATGGCCGACGGGTCCAGCACGCACAGTGCCGACCCGTTCAGCAGCGCCATCGTGATCTCCCAGATCGAGGCGTCGAAGCTGAGCGAGGCGAACAGCGCCACCCGGTCGTCGGACGTCAGGGAGAACTCCCGGGACAGGGCCGAGGCGAGGTTGCCGACGCCGCGGTGCGGCACCTCCACGCCCTTGGGCCGCCCGGTCGAGCCCGAGGTGTAGATGAGGTAGGCGGGGGCATCGGGCGCGGGCGTCAGGCCGGGACTCGTGCCCGGCTCCTCCGCCTCGATCGTGCGCCACTCGGCGTCCAGTTCGATCGTGCGCACCCGGTCGTCGCGCACCCGGCCCGCGTGCTCGGCGCCGGTGAGGACGAGCCGTGCCCCGCTGTCGTCGAGGATGTAGCCCAGCCGGTCGGGCGGCAGCGCCGGATCCAGCGGCAGGTAGACCCCGCCGGACTTGACGATGCCGAGGAAGGCGACGAGCGCCTCGGCCGAGCGGCCGGTCATCGAGCCGACGATGTGGCCCGGCCGCACCCCGTCGCGGATCAGCCGGTGGGCGACCCGGTTGGCGCGCTCGTCCAGCTCCCGGTAGGTCAGCCGCCGCTCACCGGCGAGCACCGCGAGCGCGTCGGGGGCGGCGGCGGCGCGCGCCTCGAACAGGGCGCCGATGCCGGCCTCCTCGTCGAAGGGCGTCTCGGTGCGGTTCCACTCCTCGACCACCAGCCGCAGTTGCTCGGCGTCCAGCAGCGAGAGCGAGGAGATGGGCCGCGCGGGGTCGCGCACGGCGTCGGACAGCAGGGTGACGTACTGCTCGGCCCTGGTCCTGGCTCCCGGCGCGTCGAACAGGTCGAGCCCGTAGCGCATCTCCCCGTCGAGCGAGCCGGGCACCAGGACGAGCGCGAGGTCCGAGGCGAGCGGGAAACGGCCCGCCACCAGGGGCGAGACCTGGACGCCCGGCAGCCGCAGCGCCCTCCAGGCGGGGGCTGCCTGGTCGAACTCCGCCTGGTAGAACGGCTGCACGCCACTGGAGGCGTCCAGTTCCAGCTCCTCGGCCAGCCGGTGCGCGGGGTAGGAGCCGTGCGCGGCCGCCTCGTCCAGCGCGTCGCGCACCTGGGCGACGACGGCGGTGAACGAGGGGTCGCCCTCGCAGCCGATCCGGATCGGGAACGCCGGGGCGCGCTCTGCGGTGGGCACGGGTACGCCGACCACGACCTCGTCCTGGCCCGACCAGCGGCACAGCGCGACCGCCCACGCGGCCAGCGTGACGGCCCGGGTGTCGGTCTCGCCGGGCGGGACGGTCTCCGCCTGCCCCGACCAGCGGGACAGCGTCATCGCCCGCGCGGCCCGGGTGGCGCTTTCCGCGTCGGCCTCGCGGGCCATGGTCTCGACCAGCGCGGCCGTCTCCGGCGGGACGGTGAAGGTCACCTGGGCACCGGTGAAACCGGGTACGGCGGGACGGCTCCTGTCGGAGGGCAGGTCCAGGGCGGGGGGCATGCCGTCGAGCCGCTCACGCCAGTAGGCGAGGTCCGCGGCCTCCGCGCCGGTGCCGTCGACGGAGGCGTGGCCGTCGGCCGGGGCGGCCGGGCCGGCGGGGGACGCGGCGGCGGTGAACGGGTCGGCGGGGGAGCCGTTCGAGGAGCCGTCGGGAGAGGAGTGTCCGGCGGAGGAGCCGTTGGGGGAAACGTGGTCGGCGGAGCCGTTGGAGGAGGCGCGGAACGTGACGCCCGAGGCGTCCTCGTACGCCAGGGAGATCTCCCGCGCGAGGCCCGCCAGGACGCGCTCGTCGGCCACGAGCCGGTGCGCCGTCACGACGAGCGCGTGGTCGTCGTCGGCCATCCGCGCCAGGGCGATCCGCACCGGCGGGCCGTTCTCCAGGTCGAGGCCCCGGTTGGCCTGCTCGGAGACGAGCCGGGCGAGCGCCTCCTCGCGGCGGCTCGCGTCGTGCCTGCCCAGTTCCACCGGCGAAGGGACGGTGACGCGCCGGGGCTCGGCCCCGGAGTCGCCGGGCAACGCCGGCCGCAGATCCTCGCGCGCCTCCAGCACGTGTTCCAGCGCGGTGATGAGGGCCTTCTCGTCCACGGGGCCGCGCAACCGCGCCGCGAGCGTGACCTGGTCGGTGTGGTCACCTGCGGGTTTGGCCCGGTAGGACCTCCACCCGCTCTCCTGGATCGGCGACAGCGAAGTCTTGCTGTCCGGCATGGGGTGCTCCAATCAGTGTCCGGCGTGGTCGAGTTCGAGGTGGACGGGGACGCGGTCGACGCCCCACATGAGGTTCGAGCGCAGTCGCTTCACCGGCCCGGTGAGCTCCATGCGGGCCACCCGGCGGGTCAGCTCCTCCAGCAGCACGCGCAGTTCGAACCTGGCGAGCGCCGCGCCGATGCACAGGTGCTTGCCGAGGCCGAACGTGAGGTGCCTGTTGGGGGTGCGCCCGATGTCGAAGCGGCGCGCGTCGGGGAAGGCGTCCTCGTCGCGGTTGACGGCCGGGTGCCACACGCTGACCCGCTCACCGGCCCGGATGGTCTGATCTCCGATCTTCGTGTCGCGCAGCGCGGTGCGCATGACGTTGAGGCTGGGGGCGGTCCAGCGCAGCACCTCCTCCACGGCGGTCGGGATGAGCGAGGGGTCCTCGCGCAGCCGTCGCCACTCGTCGGGGTTCTCCACCAGGGCGATGACGGCCCCCGCCGAGGCGTGCCTGGTCGTCTCGTTGCCTCCGGTGATGAGGCCGTTGATGTTGAGCAGGATCTCCTCGTCGGTGAGGGGGGTCCCGTCGATCCGGCCGCGGATCAGCACGCTGATCACGTCGTCGCCGAGGTCGTCGCGCCGTTCGGCCAGCAGGTCGGCGTAGTAGGCGAAGATGTTGGCGTTGGCCTCGGCCTTCTCGGCGTCGGAGATGACGTCGTCGGAGGCGGCGGAGCCGAACGCGGTGCGCGTCCACTGGATCATCAGGTCCCAGTCGGCGCGGGGCACGCCCAGCAGCTCGCAGATGACCGAGAGCGGCAGCCTGCCCGCCACCGTGTCGACGAAGTCGAAGGAGTCCTTCTGGGCGTTCTCCTCGAGCATCCCGCCCACCGTCTCGCGCATCGCGCCCTCCAGGCGGCGTACCACCCGGGGGGTGAGCGCGGGGTTCATCACGTCGCGCAGCTGGCTGTGGCGGCCGTCGGTGACGATGAGCATCTTGCCGGCGGCGGCGCGGGCGGCGGACTCGGTCTGCCCCACCTGCATGCCCCGCTCGGAGGTGAAATTCGTCTTGTCGAGATAGACGGCGACGCCGTCCGCGTATTTGGTGAAAGCCCAGAAACTCGGCCCGTCCGACCTGGCGTTCCAGAACATCGGCCGGTGCTCCTGCAGGTAATGCAGGACGCCGAGGCCGGAGTCGGGGGCCGTGTAGATGTCCGGATCCGCCAGATCCAGATTTTTCAGATTCACGGTCGTGTCCACTGTCATAGGGAATTCCTCCGTGCGTACACGTCGAAGATGTCCGTGTCCTTCAGCAGGGGATCCTGGCCGATGTCGACCTGAAATCCACGGCCGGTGAGATCGTCGCGTACGGACGCGAGTCTGCCGTCGATGTCGTGGACCTGCATGACGATTTGGTCGACCGCCTCCCAGTCGCCGGGAGCGATTCCGTCCAGGACATCGCATTCGGCTTTCTCGACGTTGATTTTCAACAGTCCTATGCGGTCCACGCCCTCGGTGGCCATCACCTCGGAGATCGTCCGCACCTGGCACTCCTGCTTCTCCGTGACGTGCCTGCCCTCGGCCATGTCGGTCACGTCCTCGGGGGCGAAACCGCTGTTGGCGAGGAATGTCCTGGTCACCTCGGCGTCGTGGTCGACGTCGGTGTACATCCCCGACATCGCGGTGGTCTCCGGGTAGACGGTGATGACCGCCGTCCCCGGGGCGCGGGAGAGCGCGCAGTCGAACGCCCTGGCGTTCAGGCCGTGGGCGGACAGATTCGCGCACAACGCGTCGTAAAGCGGCCTGGCGGGCTCGAACGCGAGAATCCGGGTGCCCGGACATTCCCAATGAAACGCCAGCGCGGCGATTCCGATGTTGGCTCCCACGTCGAACACCGTCATTCCAGGCTCAAGGCGAACATCATGCCTGAAGTAGCTTCTGTCGCCCACGATACTGCGATACTGCAGGCTGGTCTCGGCGGGATTGAGCTGGAATACCACATGACCGTCGGGGAGTGTCATCTGGCGCACTCGCTGATTGTTTTCCAGTGTGCCTCTTCGGTGATTTCGCATATCATCACCCTTAACAAAAACCTTATTACAGTCAACCAGAGGTGAAACCCGACAAGGACGGAACGATCTCATGGACACTCAGGGAACAGAAGTCAGGGCGCCGGAGGAAAAGCCGCCCTCTCTCTGGCGAAACCCCGACTTCAACCGGCTCTGGGCCGGCCAGTCGGTCTCGGTCCTCGGCTCCGAGCTGACCACCCTGGCACTCCCGCTGACCGCGATCCTCATGCTGCAGGCCACCTCCTTCGAGGTCGGCCTGCTCAACACGATGCGTACGATCGCCGCGCTCCTGCTGACGCTGGTCGCCGGCGTGCTCATCGACCGCTACCGCCGCAGGCCGCTGATGGTCGCCTCCAACCTCGGGCGGGCGGGCATCGTGATGCTGATCCCGATCGCGGCCTTCGTCGGCTTCCTCGACATGTGGGTGCTCTACGTGGTCGCGGTCGTGGTCGGCGGCCTGTCGGTGGTCTTCGGGATCGCCTACGCCGCCTACATGCCGACCCTGCTGAGCGAGGAGCACCTGGTCGCCGGCAACAGCCGGATGGCCGCGACCGAGTCGGTGGGCGCCATCGCGGGATCCAGCGCGGGCGGCGTGCTCATCGACCTGTTCCGGCCCGCGTACGTGATGCTGGGCGACGCGATCGCCTTCCTCATCTCCGCCTTCGCCCTGTCGCGCATCCGTCACGTCGAGCCGCCCGTCGAGCGCAAGGACAGCGGCGGGCGCGGCGCCGTCGCGGCGATGCTCCACGACATCAAGCACGGCCTGAAGGTCACCTACCGCAACGACTACGCCCGGCCGCTCATCATCAACTCCGCCGGGGCGAACTTCGGGTCGATGATGATCCTGACCCTGTTCCTGCTGTACGCGGCGAGGGAACTGCAGCTGTCGGGCACCTGGATCGGCTTCATCTACGCGATGGGCAGCATCGGCGGCGTCGTCGGCGCCGTCTTCGCGAGCAAGCTGTTCGAGAAGCTCGGCTACGGCCGAGGCATCATGGCCGCCCTGATCGCGTTCCGGGTGCTGTGCTTCACGCCGTTCGTGGCCGGTCCGCAGTGGCTGCAGATCACCCTGTTCTCGGTGATCTGGTTCGTCACCGTGTTCGGCGTGGTGGCCGGCAACATCGGCCAGCTCACGCTCTTCCAGTACGTGATCCCCAACCACCTGCGGGGCCGGGTCATCGGCGCGAGCCGCGCGGTCTACCTCGGCATCCTGCCGCTGTCCGCGATGCTGGCCGGCGTGCTGGGCGAGCTGATCGGCATCAAGCCCGCCATCTACGCCGGGGCCGCGTTCCTGCTGCCCTGGATCATCCTGCTGTTCCGCTCCCCGGTGCCGCACCTGCGCAGGCTTGAGGACGCCGAGTTCCTGCGGGACGACGAGGAGCCCGCCGAGGCCGAAGGACCCGGCGGGCGCGAGGACGGCAAGGGCGTCTGAGGTCAACGGTTCGACTCGTTCAACCGGGGACACGCGCGGACATGCTCCGCGAGATCTCGTCCAGCAGGGCGGCGGGCGCCTGGAGGTAGCTCCAGTGCCCGCCGTCCAGCACCGTGTAGCGGGCCTCGCCGTAGGACTCCCAGCCGGCCATCTGCTCCGGGGGGATCTGCGTGTCGCCCGACCAGCCGATCGCGGTGATCGGGCACGGCAGCTCCACCGGGTCGGTCTTGTCGAAGCGGCCGTAGGCGGCCACGTCGGCGCGCATGACGTCCGCGGCCATCTCCACCAGCTCGGGCATCGGCTCGGCGCCACGCGCCCGCATGAGGTCCGACACCAGCGCGCCCACCTGCTCCTCGTCGAGCTTGAGGATGCTCGGCCACGACGCCCGGTGCGGCGGGACCATCGAGGAGGCGAACAGGTGGCCGGGCAGCGGGCCGCCGCGCTCCATGAGCAGCAGTGTCGCCTCGTAGCCGATGAAGACCGTGCCGCAGTGGCTGATGAAGCCGAACGGCCGGTCCAGGTAGGGCACCAGGCCCTCCAGCATCTCGGCGGCGACGGCCGCGTAGCTCTCGAACAACGGCTCGCGCAGCCGGTTCTCCCTGCCGGGCAGCTGGACGGGGCACAGCTCGATCCCGTCCACCTCGGCGGGCCAGCTGTGATACATCGACGCCCCCGCCCCCGGGTACGGCAGGCACCACAGCCTCGCCCTCGCCTCGGGGGCGGGGGTGCGCAACAGCCACGTGGGGCGGCTCTTCCTCCGCTTTCTCTCGGTCATCTCGCCTTTCCTTCCGCCTTGATGTTCCGGATGAGGGTCTCGGGGGTCGGCGCCCGCAGAAAGTCGCGCAGCCGGATCCGCACGCCGTAGCGCGTCCCGATCCGGTCGACGAGACGGGTGGCCGAAAGGGAGTCGCCGCCCGAGCGGATGAAGTGGTCGCCCAGCGCGCCGCGCGCCCCGAGCGCCTGCTCCCACAGCTCCAGCACCCCCGCCGTCACGAGGTCGGTCTCTTTCTCGTGCCCGCCGTCTCCGGGGGGAGCGGCTTCCCTCGGGGCGCCGGCTCCCGGGTGATCGGTTCCGCGGGGATCGCCCCAGGAGGGCGCGGGCAGCGCGCGCCGGTCCACCTTGTTGCTGGAGTTCAGCGGCAGCCGCTCCATCGCGGTCCAGGCGACCGGCACCATCGGTGCGGGCAGACGCGCCGAGGTGAAGGCACGCAGCTCCCCGGCCCAGGTCTCGCGCACGGTGCCGTCCGCGGTGCCGTCCCGGACGACGTAGGCGCACAGTCTCAGGTCGCCCCCGGGACCGGGCACGCCCGTCACGACGCACTCGTGCACCGCGGGGTGTTCGAGCAGTACGGCCTCCACCTCCGCGGGCTCCACCCGATGGCCACGGATCTTGACCTGCTGGTCGACGCGGCCGCGGTGCTCGAGCCGCCCGTCCGGCCGCTCCAGCACGAGGTCACCGGTCCGGTAGACACGGTCTCCTCCGCCCGAGGGATCGGGCAGGAAGCGTTCCGCGGTGCGGGCGGGCTCGCCCAGGTAGCCCCGGGCGAGCTCGGGACCGGAGACGAACAGCTCCCCCACCTCGCCGGCCGCGACCGGAGTCAGGCCGGAGGTGAGGACGGGCACGCCGACATCGGGCCAGGCGCGCCCGATGGGGGGCCGGGCGCGCCTGGCGGCCTCGTCGGCGGTGACCGAGGTGAGGCGGTCCTCCAGCGGGACCAGGCAGCTCGTCACGCCGTTGGCCTCGGCGGAGCCGTACTCCACCGCGACCTCGAACGGCAGGTCGGGCGAGGGCCACACGCGCACCGCGTCGCTGCCGACCGTCATGAGCCGCAGCGCCGTCCGCTCGGGCCACGGCAGGCCGTACAGCAACTCGGCGAGCGGCATGTTCACGTACGCGCGGGTGATGCCCGAGGCGACCATCCAGTCGCGCAGTTCCGGTGGTGAGCCCGCGGTCGCCGCGTCGGCGACGTGCACGCTCGCGCCGGAGCACAGGTACGGCCACAACTCCACCACCGAGACCGACGAGGCCGGGGGAGCCAGCCAGCTGGAGCGGTCGGCGGGGGTGATGCGGTACGCCTCGGCGTGGGTGGCGACCCGGTGGGCGATCGCCCGGTGGGTCACCCCGACGAGCTTGGGTCGCCCCGTCGACCCGGAGGTGTGCACCGCGTACGCGAGCTGGTCCTCGTGCACGGGGACGCCGGGACTCTCGCCGGAGGGTTCGGCGTCGAGAGGGCCGTCGATCACCACGGGGCAGCCGTCGAGGACCGCGGCGACACGGTCCTCGGGCCAGCCGGGGTCGAGCAGCACCGCCGCGCCGCCCGCCTTGCAGACGGCGAGCAACGCGACGAGCAGGTCGGGGGAGCGGTCAAGCCGCAGGGGGACGAGGGTCTCGGGGCCGACGCCGCGTCGCAGGAGCGAGCGGGCGAGGCCGTTGGCACGGGCGTCGAGGTCTCGATACGTGAACAGGACGGCCCCGGAGACCAGGGCCGTCCTGTTCGGTGCCTCGGACGCCTTCTTCTCGAACAGCGTGTGGACGGCGTCCACCTGTCCTCCGTTCCTCACCCGGCCTTGGCGTCGCGGAGCTCGCGTGCGGGGATCTCACCGGTGGCGACCTGGTTGAGGATGAGCCTCGCCCACTCCTCCACGCTGCGGTTCATCCGGCGGGCCGCGTCACGCCACGACTGCTCCTGGTCGACCGGTACGTCGATATGGATGACGGCCTTCTCCTTGGCGGCCTGCGCGGCCCGGTCCGACGCGGAAAGGGCCGCGGTGCGGTGGGCCTTGATCTGGCTGCGGAGACGATTTCTGGACCAGTTGAAGCGTTCGGCGCGGTCCAGCCAGAGCATCTGCTCGTGGTCGGGAAGCGCGGCCACTTCCGCGTGGTGCTGAAGGCTGAGCTTGTCTCGCCGGCGGGATACCGGGAATCGCCGCGCGACCCAGGCGTAATTGCGCAGGGTCTGGATATCCAGGGAGCTCTCCTCGACCGCTCTCTTGTAACGGTCGGTGTATTCGGTTTCGCCGTAGACCAGCCAGTCGCCGAGCCACCAGGCGGAGGAGTCGGCGATGAGGGAGATCTGGTGACCGATCCGCCGCCAGGTGTCGAAGGGGAGGCTCGACGGGAGCTGCAGCCCGGTCCTCCGGGGCTTGGCGGACGCGTCCAGGGCCAGCTTGGAGCCCTGTGGGCTACTGCGGCGCGGTGCCGGGACGGGAGGCCTCTCATCACAGGATGGGGGGACTTGGCGGTTCGCCTCTCGGTTGGGGGAGAGCACCTGCATGCGACTGTTCCTCCGGATTTCTGTGCACTTGGAGTGAGTCAGGTCTGTCCCTTACCCGTCGTTCCGGAAAGCGCACTTTCGATCATGAGTAATTTCGAGACGGCCCTCCTGAGGTACAACGGAAATGCGAAAACACGCCGTTGACCAGCTGAGTCTCCAATCAGCTTGGCGATTTTTTTTGCTCTGTGATATACGCGCCGGTTCAGAATTCAACCTCTCGGAAATGGAATCGATCATGCCGTATCCAAGGTTTCGGTCCGCGAATACGCGCACTTTGTGTCATTCTCTGGTCGCGTACGGTCTCGCGATCGTGCTGCCCTCCGTGCTGGCGCTGCTGATGCTGGGACTCGACCCGGGGACGGCCACCGGTCCCGTCCCGGTGCCCTCGGTGGAGCCGGGGCGGGAGCAGGAGGTGCCGGCCACCCCTCTGCTGCTGCTGTCCATCACGGTGGTCGTCGCGCTGGCCCACTTCGGCGGGGCCGTCTTCCGCGGGCTGGGCCAGCCCCGGGTGATCGGGGAGATGGCCGCGGGCATCGTGCTCGGCCCCTCCCTGCTCGGCGCCGTGTGGCCCGAGGCCTACCGCGCGCTGTTCCCCAGCGCCGTGATGCCGTATCTGAACCTGCTGGCCCAGTTCGGGCTGGCCTTCTTCATGTTCCTGGTCGGGCTGGAGTTGCGCGGCGACCTGCTGCGCGGCCGGGGCCGGGTCGCGGCGCTCTGCGGCCAAGCGAGCGTGGCGATCCCGTTCGCGCTCGGGGTCGCGCTCGCCCTGCTGATCTACACGCCGCTGGCGACCGCCTCCGTCGACTTCCCGGTCTTCGCGCTGTTCGTCGGGGCCGCGCTGAGTGTCACCGCGTTTCCCGTACTGGCGAGGATCCTGCTGGAACGCGGGCTCTTCCACACCCCGACCGGAGCGCTCACCGTCACCTGCGCCGCCATCGCCGACGTCACCGCGTGGCTGCTGCTGGCCGTGGCGGTCACCATGGCGAAGGGCTCCTCGCCCGCCGAGGCGCTGCGCACGCTCGGTCTCACCGTCGCCTTCGCCGCCGTCATGGTCGGGGTGGTACGGCCACTGCTGACCCGGCTGCTGCGCCGGGGGCTCTCCCAGGAGGCGACGCTGCCCGTCGTCATCGTGGGCCTGCTCGTCTCAGGACTGCTGACCGAGCTGATCGGCATCCACCTGATCTTCGGAGCCTTCCTGTTCGGCGTCCTGTTCCCGCGCGACGGCGACGTACGGCTGCGGCGGGTCCGCGAGCGCACCCAGGACTTCACCACCTCCTTCCTGCTGCCGCCCTTCTTCGCCTTCGTCGGGCTCAACACCCAGATCGGGCTGCTCAGCCAGGACCTGGCCATGTGGGGATGGTGCCTGCTGATCCTCGCCGTCGCCGTGGTGGGCAAGGTCGGCGGCGTGATGGTCATCGCCAGGCCGATGGGTGTGCCGGGGAGAGAGGCCGTGCGGCTCGGGGTGCTGATGAACTGCCGGGGGGTGACCGAGCTGGTGATCCTGAGCATCGGCCTCGGCCTCGGCATCATCACCCAGGTGCTGTTCACGATGCTGGTGATCGTCGCGCTGGTCTCCACGGCCGCGACGGCGCCCCTGCTCGGGCTGCTCGACCGGTGGGACGCGCGGCGCGACGGGAAGGCGTCGGACGGGAGCCGAGGGGAGCCCGAGGCGGCGGGAGCGGTGCCCCGATCCGCCTGAACCGAGATCGGGGGCCGAGAACGGGAGGCCGGAATCGGGGAATCGGGGAGGGGGAGAGCGGGAAGCCGGCGAGGAGAGAGCAGGGGGCCGGTGAAGAACAGGGGAGGCGGGAAGCCATGAACGGGTGCGACGAGAGGAGGGGCGGGGAGGTGGGGGAGCGGGGTCAGGAGGCGCGGGGCAGCACCCGGGGCTCCGTGCCCAGCTCGCGCAGCTTGGCGCGGACCTCCTGCGGGCTCTCCCCGGCGACGGTGAGCCGGGAGGTGGCGAACACCTCGCCGTCGGCGTCGGTGATCGGGTCACCGCTGTAGGGGATCTCGCCGCTGAAGCGGGCGGCGTACAGGTGGTCGCGCAGCTCGGGCCGGGCGTGCAGGGAGAAGATCGGCAGCCGGGTCGCCATCGCGGCCAGCCGCATGGTGCCCGACACCCGGGGGTTGATCTCCAGCAGGTGCACCTCCCCGGTCCTGGTCAGCAGGAACTCCACCTCCAGGTAGCCGTGCGCCTCGGCCAGGTCGGCGAGCCGCTTGCCGACGGCCCGCAGCTTGCGCTCCCAGGTGCCGCCGAGCGTCGGGCCGGGGCACAGCCGCAGCCGCCGCCACGGCGGGACCAGGTCGGGCGAGGTCGCCCCCTTCCACACCGGCGGGAACGTCGCCGTGCCGTGCTCGTCGCGGTAGACCAGCACCGAGTACTCGATCCCGTCGACATACAACTCGCCCAGCTCGTTGGGGGCGAGGCGGCACTCGTCCGCCCGGGTCAGCCGGGTGCCGACACTCTGCGTGCCGTGCCGGTCCTTGATGACCACGGGGGTGTCGGGGCCCGTCTCGGGCAGCGGCTCACCGGCCCGCGCCCACGGCGGGGAGACCAGGCGGTAGCGGTCGAAGAACTCCTTCATCAGGATCTTGTCGCTGCCCAGCGAGGCGCACAGCCGTGACTGGCACTCGGCCCCGTGGCCGAGCTCGCGGAGCCGGAAGGCGAGCAGCTGGTCGCGGCCGAGTGTCGTGTGGCTGGAGTGGAAGACCACCGTCGCCCGTGGCGTCTCGCCGATCGCGTCGAGCAGCGGGGCCACGTCGACGCGGTGGTCCTCGCCGGTGAAGACGACCCGGTCCCGCGGGCCGAGGTCGACGAAGTGACCGAACCAGCTCTCCAGGCTGGCGGGGGCGACGGCATGGATGACGGGAAACATTTGTCGGCTCATGTGGATTACTCCGGAATCGACGCTGGAAACAGGAATGACGTTACGCGGTACGCGCCATCGAGAATGCGTCGTCGAACGCCTCGAGATACGCGCCGACCAGTGGTGAGTTCGGTTCCCAAAGAAAGTTCACCGGCAATTTCATCCACCTGGCGAACAATTCCGTGGAACGCGGGAACGGCCGGTCGTTCACCGCCGCGGCGGCCCGCACGGCGGCGGCGACCGCCGGTGACCAGTCGGGCGCGGTGCCCTGGAAGAGCGGGAAGACGTGCAGCGGCCGGGTGGCCGGGGCGCGCACCTTCAGGCCGCGCTCCTGACCGGCACTCACCAGCTCGTCCCGGCTGAACGGGCACTCCGGCGTCACCTCGACGACCCCGTCGTACCACGCCCCCATCGTGACGCCCTCGGCGACGGGGGAGGGGCGCACGCCCGGCAGCGCGCCGAGCCCCGCGGACAGGGCGGACATGTTGCCCCCCCTGCGTTCCACCAGCTCGTCCAGGCGGTCGAGGTGGCTCTGGGCGAGCACGGCCCCCGGCGTGGAGATGCGGAAGTTGCCGCCGAGCCCGGTGAGCAGGAACGGCTGGTAGCGGGCGGCGTCGATGGTGAGGTCGGTGCGGTGCCGGAAGTTGGTCAGCAGGCAGGCGCGGGCGAAGACGTCCTCGGAGTCGGTGAGGAGCATGCCGCCCATGCCCCCCGAGATCAGCTTCCTGCCGCCCACGCTGAAGACCGAGATGTCGCCCATGGAGCCCACGGGCCGGGAGCGGAAGGTGGAGCCGTGGGCGTGCGAGCAGTCCTCGACCAGCGCGAGCCCGCGCCGGTCGGCCACCGCGCGCAGGGCGTCCATGTCACAGCTGTGGCCCCACAGGTGAGTGACGACGATCGCGGCCGTACGGGGCGTGACCAGCGCCTCCACGTCCGCCGCGGCCACGTTCCCGTCGGCGCCGCCCGCGTCGCAGAGCACCGGCACCGCGCCCAGCAGGAACAGCGGTGAGGCGGTGCTGAAGAACGTGAGGTCCGGGACGATCACCTCGTCGCCGGGGCCGATGCCCAGCGCGAAGTAGGCGGCGAGCAGTCCTGCGGTGCCGGAGGTGAGCGCGAGGGCGTGGGCGCGGCCGTGCCGCTCGGCGAACGACCGCTCCAGCTCGGCCAGTTCGGGGCCGTAGTCGTAGTCGAACGTGCGCCCCAGCGTCACCAGCTCGGCGACCCTCGCCGCCACGCCGTCGTCGTAGACCGGCCATTCGAGCGGGTGCGGCGGGCTCACGCGACCGCCCCCTTGCGGACCACGAGCCTGGTCACCGCGTGGGTGTGCGGTTCCTCGTGGCCCTTGTGGGTGTGCGTGGAGTCGGTGTCGGTGGCGCTCAGCACGGTCCACCCGGCGTACCTGGCGAGATACCAGTCGTGGGGCAGCAGGACCGGCATGCGCATCTCGCCGGCGGGAGGTACGTAGGCGTGGCCGCGGTTGAACATGAGCAGGGCGTTCACCCCTCCCGGCCTGGTCGCCGCCTGGAGTCCGGCGACGACGTCGGCGACCTGTTCCTCGTCCTCCAGCCAGTGCAGGACGCTGCACGCCAGCACCCCGTCGAACGCGGCGGGCTCCAGATCGGCGGTGCGCGCGTCGCCCCGCCGCCACTCGATCCCCCCGGCGTCACCCCACGCCCGCGCGCCGTTCTCCAGCGCGGCGGCCGACACGTCCATCGCGAGCACCCGCGCGCCCCGCTGGGCGAGCCGCACCGCGTTGCGTCCCTCACCGCACCCCACGTCGAGGACGGCGGGCGCGCCCGCGCCGGGTGGCGAGGCGGGCGGGCCGATCTCCTCGGGGGCCGCCGGCAGGGAGAGCGCGTCTGCCAGGGCGTCGGAGATCCGGTCTGGCCTGCGTCCCCACAGGCAGGCGGTCCTGGTGTACCGGGCGTCGCATCCACCGTCGTCGTCGTAGCCGGTCGGCCGCATGTGCTGTGTGTGCTGTGTGTTGGGTCCCATTTGGCGGAGGCTAGGCGCGGCCTTGATCACCGTCAACGGGGGTGGACGGCCGCCGGAGGCGCCGTGTGCCGCAGGGCCTGTGCGGGTACGAGCTTCAACTTGTCGCGTCCCTGACTCACCGGGGTGGGGTACTCGCCGGTGATGCAGCCCTCGCACAATCCCTCGCCCGCCGCGCTGCCGACCGTGTGACGCATGCCCGCCACCGACAGGTACGCCAGGCTCGTCGCGCCGATGATCCGGCACACCTCCCCGGTCTCGCGGCCGGTCGCGACCAGCTCACCGGTGTCGACGATGTCCACCCCGTAGTGGCAGGGCGCGATCAGCGCCGGAGCGGCGATCCGCACGTGCACCTCGCTCGCCCCCGACTCGCGCAGCAGCGTGACGATGCGCCGCATGGTGGACCCGCGCACGATCGAGTCGTCGACCACCACGACCCTGGCCCCGTCCACCGGCGAGCCGATGGAGAACTTGCGCCGCAGCTTGCGCTCACGCCGCCGCCGGTCGGGCTCGATGAACGTCCTGCCCACCTGCTCGTCGCGGACCAGCGCCCCGGCCAGCGGGAGTCCGGCCGCCCGCGCGTACCCCCTGGCGGCGGGCACACCGGAGGCGGGGACGGCCACGACCAGGTCGGCGTCCGCCGGGGACTCCAGCGCCAGCCGTTCACCGAACGCCATCCGCGTCGCGCCGGTCCTGGCGCCGCCGATCCTGGAGTCCTGCCTGGTCAGGTAGAGGTGCTCGAACACGCAGAAGCCGCGCGGGGCGGGGGCCGCCACGCGGTACGTCCCGATCGGCCGGCCGTCGCGCAGGACGAGCAGCTCGCCCGGCTCCACCTCCCGCTGCCCGGAGCAGCCGAGCGCGTCGAGCGTGCAGGTCTCCGAGGCGACGACCGCCCTGCCCTCGGCGAACCCGGCGACCAGGGGACGGATGCCGTGCGGGTCCCTGAAGGCCACGAGCCGGTCGCCGACGGCGCACACCACCGAGTACGCGCCGCGCAGCACCCGCATGGCCCGCGCGACCGCCACCACGATCGGGTCGGAGTCGGGGTAATCACTGTCCTGAGAGGCCGGGCCATCAACGGCGTTCAGGTCGTTCAGGCCGTTCAGGGCGCCGGCGAGAAGGGCGAGGATGACCTCGGAGTCGCTGGTCGAGCGGAACGCGTAGCCCTCGCGGCCGAGCCGGGCGCGCAGTTCGGCGGCGTTGGTGAGATCACCGTTGTGCGCCAGCGCGATGCGCCGCGCCTCGTGCACGAAGGGCTGGGAGTTCTCCAGCAGCGTGGCGCCCGTGGTGGAGTAACGGGTGTGGGCGACCGCGAGCCTCCCGGCGGGCCAGTCGTCGCGGGCGGAGTCACCGCAGTCCGAGCGCGAGGCGAACCCCAGCGACCGCCGGACCCGCACGCCCTCCGGTCCGGCCACCGCGATGCCCCACGACTCCTGGCCACGGTGCTGCAGGGTGACGAGCCCGTCGAAGGCCGGCCGCCCGGCGGTCCCATCGAGAACAGATACGCCGGCTATTCCACACATAGCTCCCCTTCAAAACCCTAACATTTCGCGGAAAGTGCGTTAAATCGCTTCTGCTTGACCATGGCATTGTTTGATTGCAACGTCGTGTCGAATGGCGAATGAGGCAAAGGAGAGTCGAATGGCAGAGTCAGTGGATACGGCCGAGTACACGGTGGTGCGCAATCACGAGGAGCAGTACTCCATATGGTGGGCCGACCGTGACATTCCCGAGGGCTGGCGCAGCGTCGGCCACAACGGCACGCGTGAGGAGTGCCTGGCCCACATCGAGGAGGTCTGGACGGACATGCGTCCCCTGAGCCTGCGCCGCTGGATGGACGGCGAGCGCCCCTGACCCGCGCGCCCGCCGAGGAGCACGCCGACGAACGGTCCCCCTAAGGAGGAGCCGATGGACACGATCCAGGAGCACGACGCGCGCCTGGTCGTCGAGGAATGGAACCGCACCGAGCTGGCCGACGAGCCGGCGACCGTCATCGAACGGTTCGCCGCCCAGGTCGCCAGGTCGCCCGACGCCACGGCGCTGACGGACGAGGAGGGCACGACCCTCACCTACGACGAGGTACGCCGCGCCGCCAACCGCCTCGCCGGACACCTGCTCGCCCTCGGCCTGCGCCCCGAGGACCGCTGCGCCGTCTACCAGCGCCGCTCGGCCGGCATGGTCGTGTCCATGTTCGGGACACTCGCCGCCGGTGGCGCGTACGTGCCGATCGACGAGGGCAACCCGCCGGAACGGGTCGAGGCGATCCTGCGCGACGCCGGCACCGCCGTGGTGCTGGCCGACTCCACCACCGAGGCCGAGGTGCCGCCCGGCCCGTGGTGCGTGGTCAACGTCGACGACCACCCCGGCAACGACGAGAGCGACCCCGAGGTCCGGCCGCATCCGGCCAACCTCGCCTACGTCATGTACACCTCGGGCAGCACGGGGGCACCCAAGGGCGTCCTCATCGAGCACCGCGCGGTCACCGCGTTCGTCAGGGGCGCCCAGCACCTGTACGGGCTCTCTCCCCAGGACCGCTTCGTGCAGTTCTCCTCGATCGCCTTCGACGTCTCCACCTTCGACGCCTTCGGAGCGCTGCTGTCGGGCGCGGCCCTGCACGTCGCCTCCACCGAGACCCGCACCTCCTCGACGCGCCTTCGCGACCTGCTGCGCGAGCGCCGCATCTCCGTCTACATGGGCACCCCCGGGGTGCTGAGACTGCTGGAGCCCGGCGACTTCCCCGACCTGCGGGTCGTCGCCGTCGGAGGCGAGAGCTACTCGGGTGAGTTCACCACCCGCTGGGCGGCCGGACGCAGGTTCGTCAACAGCTACGGCCCCACCGAGACCACCGTCGGCGTCATCACCCAGGAGTGCGAGGGACACTGGGACGCCTCGCCGCCCATCGGACGCGCCATGCCCAACCACCGGGCCTACGCGCTGGACGAGTCGATGCGTCCTGTCCCGATCGGCACGGTCGGCGAGCTGTACGTGGGAGGCCCCGGCCTCGGACGCGGCTACCTGGGCCGCCCCGGCACGAGCGCGGCCTCCTTCGTCCCCGACCCGTTCGCCACCACGCCCGGCGAGAGGCTCTACCGCACCGGCGACCTGGTGCGCTGGACCCCCGAGGGCGAGCTGGTCTTCGCCGGGCGGGCCGACCGCCAGGTCAAGGTCCGCGGCGTCCGCGTCGAACTGGAGGAGATCGAGGCGACCCTGTGCAGGCACCCCGACATCGCGCACGCCGTGGTCGAGGCCGAGGCGCGCGACGACGGCGACGCCCGCCTGATCGCCTACGTCGTCTCCACCGCCCCCGAACCCCCCGGCGTCACCGAGCTGCGCGAGACCGCGGCCAGGTGGCTGACGGCCCCGCTGGTGCCCAACGAGTTCGTCCACGTGCCCGAGATCCCGCTCACCCCGGCCGGCAAGGTCGACCGCGACGCCCTGGCCGAGGCGAGGGGGCGGCGCGCGGCCGCCGTGGAGACCGGCGACACCAAGAACGCCAGGGACGCCGAGGACACCGAGGACACCAAGCACGCCATGGACGCCAGGGACGCCGAGTGGACGCCGACCCGGCGCAGGGTGGCCGAGGAGATCGTGAAACCGCTGCTCGGCGTCGACTCCCTCGGCCCGCACGACCACTTCTTCGAGCTGGGCGGCACCAGCATCCAGGTCATCCAGCTCCTCGGCAAGGTACGCACGACCTTCGGCATCGAGGTGCCGGTCGTCGAGTTCTTCGACCGGCCCACCATCGCCGGGGTCGCCGACGCCGTCGACTCCGAGGTCCGCTCCGACATCAAGGACATCGTCCGCGAGGGCTGGGACGACATCGCCGACCGCTACGCCGCCTTCCAGTCGGAGTTCTCCGACGGCCCCCGCATGACCTGGACCGGCCACCTGCTCGGCATGCTGCCCGACGAGGACGCGGCCGTGCTGGAGCTGGGCGTCGGCGGCGGCCACGAGTCGTCGCGCCGCCTGGCCGAGGCACACCACCTCACCGCCGTGGACATCTCCGCCGAGCAGCTCAGGCTCGCCGCGAAGACCCTGCCCGGCGCGACGCTCGTCCAGGCCGACATGGCCCAGGCGGAGTTCCCCGACGCCTCCTTCGACGCGGTGGTGTCCATCTACACCCTCACCCACCTGCCGAGGGAGGAGCTTCCCGCCCTGCTGAAGGGCATCGCCCGCTGGCTCAAGCCGGGCGGTCTGCTGCTGGCCACGCTCATGACCGAGGACATCCCCGGCGCGGTGGAGGAGTGGTTCGGCTCGACCATGTTCTTCTCCGGCTTCCCCACCGAGGAGAACCTGCGCCTGCTGCGCGAGGCGGGCCTGGTCCCCGAACGCGACGAGGTCGTGGCGCAACGGACCCCGCTCGGGGAGTCACGCTTCCTCTGGGTGATCGCGAGAAAGACGGAGGGGCCGTCGTGACCGGCCTGCCCGTCCGCACCGCCCCGCTGTCCTACCTTCAGGAGCAGCTCTGGTTCGTCGAGCAGGACGATCCGGGCAACGGCTCGTACAACGAGCTGAAGGTGCTCGTCCTGGACGGCACGCTGGAGGCCGCCAGGCTCGGGCGGGCGCTGGAGCAGGTGGTCGCGCGGCACGACGTGCTGCGCACCACCTTCGTCTACCAGGGCGCGGAACCGGTGCAGGCGGTCTGGGAGCGGGGTCCCGTACTGCGCGAGGCGACCGTCGGCGGCGAGCAGGCGCTCATGGAGTACGCCCGCGAGGTCGCCGAGGCCCCCTACGACCTCGCCTCGGGACCGCTGCTGCGCGCCTCGCTCGTCACGCTCGGCGCGGATCGGCAGGCGCTGGTGCTCGGGGTCCACCACATCATCAGCGACGGGTTCTCGATGAACCTGCTGCTCGACGAACTGGACGCCGCCTACCGGGGAGAACTCCCCGGCGGGCCCCGGAGCGGACCGCATGGCGGATCACACGATGAGCCGCCCGGTGAATCGCCGAGCGGGCCACGTGACGAGCCCTCCGGCGAGTCGCGGAACGGCTCGCGGAACGGCTCGCGGAACGGCTCACGGGACGAGCCGCCCGGCGAGCCATCGGACGGGACGCGAGAGAAGTCACCGGACGAGCCGCCCGCCCAGTACGGCGACTTCGCCCGCTGGCAGCGCGAACAGTTCAGCGGGGGCCGCCTCGCCGCCGACGTCGACCACTGGCGGCGGGAACTCGACGGAGCGCCCACCGTGCTCGAACTGCCCGCCGACCGGCCCCGGCCGCGCCGCCGTGCGGGCGAGGGCAGGCGCGAGCGCTTCCCGCTCGACCCCGCCCTCACGGGCCCGCTCGGCGAGGTCGCCGAACGGGTCGGCGGCACCGTCTTCACCGTGCTGCTCGCCGCCTTCACCGCCACCGTCTACCGCTACACGGGACGCGGCGACATGGTGCTCGGCACCGGCGCCCCCGGCCGCCCCGGACGCGGGTTCGACGGCGCACTCGGCTTCTTCGCCAACATCGTGCCCGTACGGCTGCGCCCGGCGGGCGAGATGCCCTTCACCGACCTGGCCGACGCGGTCAGCGAGGCCGCCTTCGACGCCTTCGACCACCAGTACGTGCCCTTCGAAAAACTCGTGGAGTTCCTGCAGCCCGAGCGAGACGCCGGGCACACCCCGCTCGTGCAGGTCGTCTTCACCATGTGGGACGCCGGGGCGGCCGAGCGTTCCGTCGGCGGCGTGCCCGCGGCCGAGGTCGAGGTGACACGCGGCCGGTCCCGCTTCGACGTCGCGGTCGAGGCGGTACGCCGGGGCGACCGGGTCGACCTCTTCGTCGAGTACGACGACGCCCTCTTCGACGAGGCCACGATCGCCCGGGTGATGCGCCACTACGACCGGGTGCTGCGGGCCGTCGCCGACGACCCCACCCGGACCCTGGCCGACATCCCGATGATCGGCCCGGAGGAGCTGGTCACCCTCACCCAGGGCGACGTGACCGTGCTCGACCACGACGGCAACGTGCTGCCCGCCGGGGCCGTCGGCCGGCTGGTTCACCGCTCCGGCGGCGAGGGCGTGGCAGGTCCCAGCGGACGCCTCGCCATCCGCAGGCCCGACGGGCGCGTGGTCGAACGCGGGCGCGAGGACCGCCTGGTCGGCATCGGCCCCTTCCAGGTGCAGCTGGAGGACGTCGAGGAGGCACTGCGCGCGCACCCCGCCGTCCGCGACGCCGCCGTCGTGGCGGTCGAGGGCGGCGCGGGCCGCGAGCTGGTCGCCTACGCCGTCGCCGAGCCGCCGCCCGACGAGCTGCGCGCCACCCTCGTCGAGCGGCTGCCGCAGTACATGGTGCCCGCCGTCGTCGTGCCGGTGGACCACATCCCGCGCGCCGAGGACGGCCGCGTCGAGACCGGCAGCCTGCCCGACGCCGGCAAGCGCGCGGAGCGGACCGAGCTGCCCGCCCTGGAGGCCGCGCTCTGCGTCATCTGGGCACGCGTCATGCACCTCGACGAGGTGGAGCCCGACGACGACTTCTTCGCCCTGGGCGGCCACTCCATGCTCGCGGCCCGCCTGGTGCGTGAGATCGCCTCCGTGCTCGCCGTGCGCGTACCGCTCATGGCCCTCTTCGAGAACTGCACCCCCGCCGACCTCGCCGACTACATGGCGGCGAGGCATCCCACACTGGAGCACACCCTCGGCGACGCGGGCCGCGCGAGCCGTCCGCTCCCCGTCGGGGAGATCGAGCGGGACGGCGAGGAGCCCGACACCAGCGCGCTGTCCACCGCGCAGCTGCAGATCTGGATCAACGAGCAGCTCGCGGGCGGCGACGCCCGCGACTTCATCGCCGCCGTCACCTACCGGGTGCGCGGCCCGCTCGACGTGGACGCCCTGCGCGGCGCGTTCGACGCGCTGGTCGCGCGACACGAGAACCTGCGCGCCCGTGTGGCGCTCGTCGGCGACGTGCCGGTGCTGCGCTTCGACCCCGGCGTACGCGTCGAGGTGCCCGTCGAGGACCTCACCGGCCTGCCGGAGCAGGAACGCGCGCCGGAGGCGGCCCGCCGCACCGCGAGCGACGCCGACCGCGGCTTCGACCTGTCGGCCGCGCCCTTGGTGAGGGCCACCCTCTACCGGCTCGGCGAGAACGACCACGTCCTCGCGCTCGTTCAGCACCACCTGGTCACCGACGGCGTGTCCATCGGGCTGCTCGTGGGCGAGCTGGGCCGCCTGTACTCCGAGCGGGACGCCACCCCCGCCGCTCCGCACCTGCGCTTCGCCGACTATGTCGCCTGGGAACAGGCCTGGCTCGGCGGCCCCGAGGCTGCGGCCTCGGAACGCTTCTGGCGCGAGCGGCTGCGCGAGGCGCCGGAACTGGTCCTGCCCAGGACCCGCGGCGGGCGACGCGAGAGCCGCGACACCGAGATGATCGCCCACCGCCTGCCGCACGCGGAGTCACGGCGGCTGCTCGCGCTGGCCAGGCAGAACAGGGCCACCCCCTACATGCTGGTAACGGCCGCGTTCGCGGCGATGCTCGCCCAGTGGAGCGGCCAGGACGACGTGGTGATCGGCACCACCGCCGACAACCGGCCGCTGCCCGGCCTGGAGGGCGTGGTCGGCTGCTTCGTCAACATGGTGGCGCTGCGCGTCGACTGCGGCGGCGACCCCACCTTCACCGAGCTGGCCGGGCGGGTGCGCAGGACCGTGCTGGAGGCGTACGCCCACCAGAGCACCCCGTTCAACGAGGTGGTGCGGGCCTTGAAGATCCACCCGGACCCGCGCAGGATGCCGCTGTTCCAGGTGACGTCCGACTGGGCCGGCGACGGACCGGCGATCCCCGAGCTGGCCGGGTGTGAGGTGGGGTTCGACTACGTACACACCAGGGCGAACCGCTACGAGCTGGAGATGTACGCCGGGATGGCGGGGGAGCAGGTGGTGCTCGACCTGGAGTACGCCGTCGAGCTGTGGGACCGTAAGGAGGTCGAGGAGCGCCTGTCGCGGGTGGCGGCGCTGCTCACCCGCGCCGTGGCGGAGCCGGACACCAGGCTCTCGGAGCTGCTCGGCTGACCGACCCCCTTGGTGAGGCGACCTTCCTTCGCGGGGTCGCCTCATCGGGGCGGGTTTCCCACTGTTGGGTTGTCGGGAAACCCGCCAATCCCGACGCCCTCCGTCCTCCGTCCTCCGTCGTCCGCGAGAGCGTCACGGGCTTTGAGCGGCGACGCACCGGCCGGTGATGACGGGCCCCGTCGTGACCCACCGGCCCGTTGCGTCGGGGGTGGTCAGGATGCGGGTTGGTCGAGGTCGGACAGGTCCAGGACGAAGCGGTAGCGGATGTCGCCCTGGCCGAGCCGGGTGAGCGCTTCCTGGTTGAGGGTGGAGGGGAGCACCTCGACATCGGCGGTGATCTGGTGCTCGGCGCAGAAGCCCAGCAGTTCGGCGGTGTGGCGGCGGCCGCCGGTGCCGGAAGCCGTGAGCTTCTTGCGGCCCTGGATCAGGTCCATGACCGACACGGTGGTGGGGAGCGGGTAGCCGAGCACGGCTACCGTGCCGTCCATGACCGCCATGCGCAGCAGCGGGGACAGGTCGTGCGGGGCGGGGATGGTGTCGAGGATGAGGTCGAACCGTCCGCGCGCCGCCGCGAGCCGCGCGTCGTCGGTGGTCACCAGTACGTCGGCGGCGCCGAGTTTGCGGGCGTCGTCGGCTTTTCCCGGAGTTCGGCTGAGGACGGTGACCTCGGCGCCGAGCGCGGCGGCCAGTTTCACGCCCAGGTGCCCCAGGCCGCCGAGGCCGGCCACGGCGACCCGACTGCCCGGCCCGATCCCGGCCGCGCGTAGCGGTTCCCACATGGTGATCCCGGCGCACATCAGCGGTGCGGCGCCGGCCGCGTCCAATGTGTCGGGCAGCCGGTAGGCGAACGTCTCGCGCAGCACGTACTCGCGGCTGTAGGCGCCCTGTGTCTTGGTGCCGTCGACGCGGTCGAGCCCGCCGTAGGTGGTGGTGGGCCGCTCGTAGCAGTAGTTCTCCTGCCCGGCCTGGCACATCGCGCAGGCCTCGCAGGAGTCGACGACGGTACCGACCGCGACCCGGTCGCCGAGGGCGAAGCCGGTGACGGCGGCTCCGGCGGCGGTGACCGTGCCGGTGAACTCGTGACCGGGCACCAGGACGCCCTCGCCCAGGGCGCCGGTGATCCGGTGCAGGTCGCTGTGGCAGACACCGCAGAAGTCGATGCGCACGGCGATGTCGTCATCGCGTAGATCCCGGCGCTCGATCGCGACCCGTTCCAGCGTCGTGGAACCGTCGCCGGTGCTCTGCCAGCCGATGGTGGTGCGCATGAATCCTCCAAAAAAACAAACCATTCGGTCTGCCTCACCGTACCTATTCTGGTCGCGAAAGCAAACCAACTGGTCTGTCTGATATCGTGCTCCCGTGCCTGAACTGCCCACCACCCCGCGTGGCGCTGCGACCAGTCGCCGCATCCTCGACGCGGCCGCCGAGGAATTCGCGCAGTACGGCATCGCCGGAGCCCGGATCGACCGCATCACCGCGGCGGCGCGCACGAACAAGGCTCAGCTCTACGGCTACTTCGGCAGCAAGGACGGCCTGTTCGACGCGGTCATCGCCGACCTGTCCAGCCGGCTCATGACCGCGGTCCCCCTCAACGCCGACGACCTGCCCGGCTGGGCCGTCGGCATGTACGACGAGAACCTGCGCCATCCGGAACTGGTGCGCCTCATGACCTGGCTGCGGCTGGAGCGCCGCCCGACCGGCCGCCTGACCGACAGCCCCGCCGACGGCCCGAAGATCGCCGCCATCACCGCCGCCCAAGCGGCCGGGCGCGTGCGCGATGGCGACCCCGCCGACCTGATGGGCCTGATCATCGCCATGGCGTGCGCGTGGTCACCGGTCAGCGCCTTCTACGCCGCCACGGCCGGCGAGCCCGCCGCCGACCACGACCGCCGCCGCGCTCTGCTGCACGACTGCGTCGCACGCGCCGTTACTCCCTGACCGGCCCGCGGCCCGGGTGACCGCCCCGGACCGCATCTTCGCCGCCGTACCACTGACCGGATCCTTCGCTCGCGGCATGCGACCTCGCGTCGCACCTTGTCATAGCGGGCGGCGCAGCCCGTCCAGCACAAGGGTGATGACACCGTCGGCCTCGGCCCGCCAATCGGGGCGGTCATGGGCCGCGCCGATGCCGTGCAGCACCATCATCAGGGAGCCGGGATCCACGTCGTCGCGGACGGCGCCGTCTCGCACGGCGGCGGTCACCAGGTCGGTGACGGCCTGCTCCAGCGCCCTGCTGCCCTCGGCGAGGGCACTCGAGCGATCGGCCATGAGCGTGGCCAATGTCCGGGCCAGGCCCTCGTGGGCGTCTATGTGGTCGACCATGCCGCGTAGGAAGGTCGCCAATGCCTCCGCCGCGGGCAGCGTGGCCTGCAGCCGGCGGGCGCGGTCGCACAGTGCGGCGACCTCTCCGTGGTAGACCGC